>JAQSDJ010000180.1 GCA_029945855.1 Lacunisphaera sp. | reverse complement strand
GGGTCATCGCGCTGTCTTCCGTCACCGACACCGTCGTGCCCGTCAGGTTGACCGAACCGAAGTTGGCGGTATCGCCGGCCACGATCGTAACCGTATTCGCGCCAGCGTTGAGCGTCAGCAGGCCGGAGGTGCTCAGGGCGGCCGTGCCGGTCGCATCAATGGAGCCATTGGCCGTCAGCGTCGCCGTGGTCGCCGACAGGCCGTCGAGGGTCATCGCGCTGTCTTCCGTAACGGCCACCGTCGTGCCGGTCAGATTAACCGAGCCAAAATTGGCGGTATCGCCCGCGGCGATGGTAATGGCGTTGGCCCCGGCATTCAGGGTCAGCAGACCCGACGTGCTGAGTGCGGCCGTGCCCGTCGTGTCGATGGCGCCGTTGGCGGTCAGGGTGACGGTGGTGGCCGCCAGGACGTTGATCGTCATCCCGCTGTCCTCGTTCACCGCCACCGTCGTGCCGGTGAGGTCCACTGAGCCGAAATTGGCGGTGTCACCCGCCACGATCGTAATGGCGTTGGTGCCGGCGTTCAGGGTCAGCAAGCCGGAGGCGCTCAGGGTCGCAGTGCCGGTCGTGTCGATCGCGCCATTGGCCGTCAGCGTGGCCGTGGACGCGCTCAGGCCCGCCAGAGTCATGGCGCTGTCCTCGATCACATTGACTGTCGTGCCCGTAAGGTTCACCGAACCGAAGTTGGCGGTGTCACCGGCGACGATGGTGACTGTGTTGGCGCCGGCGTTCAGGATGAGCAGGCCGGAAGTCGTGAGCGTCGCGCTGCCAGTCGTGTCGATGGTGCCGTTGGCCGTCAGCGTGGCAGAGGTGGCCGACAGGCCATTGATGGTCATCCCGCTGTCCTCGTTCACCGCCACCGTCGTGCCAGTCAGGTTAACCGAACCGAAGTTGGCCGTATCACCGGCGATGATGGTGATGGCATTGGCGCCCGCGTTGAGGGTCAGCAGGCCGGAGGAGCTCAGCGCGGCCGTGCCGGTCGTATTAATGGCGCCGTTGGCCGTCAGCGTCGCGCTGGTGGCAGAAAGGCCGGCGAGGGTCATCGCGCTGTCTTCCGTCACCGACACCGTCGTGCCCGTCAGGTTGACCGAGCCGAAGTTCGCCGTGTCGCCGCCGTTGTCGCCGAGCGTGATCGCGTTGGCGCCGGCATTAAGCGTCGCCAGCCCGCTCACGGAGATGGTGGTGGCAGCCGCGTCGGTGATCGGGCCGCCGGTGGTGACCGTCAGCGTGGTAGCCGTGAGGTTCGGGATGACCAGGCCCGTCGCGGAGGTGTTGGTGATGGTGAGCGCGTTGAGGGCATCCGTGCCGCCGACCGCCCCGCCGAAGGTCACCGTAGCCGTGCCGGTATTGATCGTCAGGTTGTTCGTCTCGCCTGCCTGACTGTCCACCGCACCAGCGAAGGAAACCGTGCTGTCCGTGGTCGCCAGGGTCAGGCCTGACTCGACCAGCGCCGTGTCGCCGTAGCTCTGCACGCCGGTGGTGGTCACGTTGCCGTTGAGCCGCGTGGTGCCGCCCGCATCCGTCGTCAGGCTCGTGAGGGCGGTCGTGCCGCCGACCGCGGCGGCGAACACCGTCTCGTCCGACGTGTTGACCATGAGGGCGAAGCCGCCGTCGACCGTGTCGTTGAAGGTCACCGCGCCGGCATCGGTCAGCACCGTGTCGGCGACCAGGGTTACCGGGGTATTGAAGGTCATGCTGTTGCCGGTGGCCGTCAGATCGCGGCCGAGGCTGAGGGTGCCCGTGCCGTTGACGGTGAAGAAGTCTAGGTTGGTCGTGTTGCCGCTGGTCAGGGAGCCGCCGCCGGCACCGAGCGACAGGGTGAGACCGAAACCGCCGCCGTCGATGTCACCACCGAGGGTGAGCGTGCCTGCGCCGCTGGTGATGGTGGCGGCACTGCTCAGGGTGAGACCGTCAAAGGTCAGATCGAAGGCGCCGGCGGTGAACGTGCCGCCGAGGGTGACGGTGTCGGCGAACGTGGTGTCCGCCGTGATGGTCATGCCGCTGTCGAAGGTCATCGCCCCCGTAATGGTGCCGCCGGCCAGCTCAATGGCCGCGCCGGGGGCGGTAAAGCCGCCGGTAGCGGTGAAACTGCTGAGGCTGACCGTGCCGCCAGTGGTGAGATTCACCAGCCCGCCGGTGGAGCCGGTAACCGCGACCGCGCCGGACTCGGCGAGGAAGCTGGCCCCGGCAGACTTGTTGAAGGCGATCGTGCCGGCTTCGGTCGAGATGCGGTTGGCCGCATCGACGCCCACGGCGCCGGTCCCGTTGAGGTTGAGCGTGGTCGCCGTGACCAGGCCCGTGCCGGTCAGGCCGCCGGAATTGTTGATCGTGACGGTGCCACCGGTCACGGCATTGGTGCCGAGGGCGAAGGTCGAGGTGTTGAACGTAAGGTCGCCGGCGGTGGATATTGAGCTGCCCAGCGTGAGGGCCCCGGAAGTGAACTCGCCCGTGCCACTGAAGGCGGTGGCGGTCAGGCCGAGGAGATTCGCCCCGTTGTTCACGAACACATTGCCGGACGCCTTGTTGATGGTCAGCGACGGGGTGTTGATCAAAATGGCGCCGGCTCCGGTCGCGCCAACATTGCCGGTGCCATTCAGGGCGAGGGCCACGGAAGCGGCGAGAGTCTTCGAACCGGTGAGATCACCAGCGAGGTTGAGTGTGATCGTCGGGCTGGTGATGTCGCCGAGCAGGTTGAGCGAGGTGCCGGTGAGGGTGACCGAGGTGCCGGTGGTCAGGTTGCCCGCGCCGATCGTCAGGCCATCGTCCGCGCCGTTGGCGGTGTTGCGGGATGTGACGCTAAGGTTGGCCAAGCCGGCTGCCGAGCCGCCGCTGATGGTGACACCGCCGTCCAACCGGTTGGTCACCGTGACATTGGCCCCGCCGGTGGTTCCCAAGCTGAGATTTGGGGTGGAGGTGGTGAGCCCGCCCACCGTGCCACTGCCGTTCAGATTGACTGTGCCGGCGGCCACCACGCCCGTGCCTGTCACCGCGCCGGAATTAATGATTGTAGTGGCGGTGGTCGTCGTGACGTTGGCATTCACCGCGACTCCGGCGGCGGTCACGCTGAAGGAACCCACGGTAATGGCCGGCAACGTCACCGAGGCAGTCGTGGACAGCGTCAGTGCGCCCAGCGCGCCATCGGTTCCTGCCCCCACTGCTCCGCCGAGCGAGATGGTGCCCGCGCCCACGCCCACAGTCAGGTCATTGGCCTCGGTCGCCTGGCTGTCGATCGTGGAACCGAACGTGACCGTGCTGTCGGTGGTGCTCAGAGTGGTATCGTTGCCGACCGTGACGGCGCCGGAGTATGTCTGCGTCCCGGCACTGGTGATCGTGTCCGTGTTGATAGTGGTCGTCCCCGAGACGCTCAGCGTGCTCAGGCCGGTAACGGAGTCGTTGGCCGCATCGCCGAACACAGCGGCGCCCGTGATGCCGAGGCTGTCGGCCGTGCCGGTGACGGCGCCGTTGAAGGTCACGGTCGAGGCCGCGAGGGCGACATCCGAGCCCAGAGCCACGGGGCCGTAGGTCTGGGTCGCACCGGGCGAACTGATGGTGCCGTTCAGCGTGACAGTGGAGGGCGCAGTGGCGGTGAGGCCGCCGGTGTAGGTCTGGGTGCCGGCCCCGCCGAGGACGAGGGTGCCGGTGTTGGCGAAAGTGACCGCGTTGGTGATCGTGCCCGTCGCGGCCGTGAGCGAGAGGTTTTGCGAGGTGGCGGAAACCGTGAGGGAGTCGACGGTAACCGCGCCTCCGAGGTTGATCGTGCTGCCATTCGCGCCTCCGAGCGTCAGGGTGGACGCTCCGGTGACCGCGCCAATCGTGAGCGTATCGGCGCCCGCCGTATCAATCGTCTGCGCTCCGCCTGCCGAGAGCGTGACGCCCGCCGACTGGGTCGAGGTGCCCGAGCCCTGCAACGTTGCGCCGTTGTTGAGGGTGACAGGACGCGCATTCGTCACGCCGGTGAGTTTGAACACGCCGGTATTGCCGACCGTGACCGCCGAAGTGGCCAGCGTGCCCGAGCCGGAAAGCTCCAGCGTGCCGCTGCTGACCGTGGTGGCACCGGTATAAGCGTTCGCGCCGGTCAGCGTGGTTGTGCCCGTTGTGTTGGTCAGCCCGACGGCGCCACCCAAAATCGCGCTGATCGAACCGCCCTGCGTGTCAAAGTCAGTTGCCGAGGTGAGCGTGCCGCCACTGCCCGTGATGCCGCCGGAGGTCAGCTGCACCGCGTTCACGGTGTCGCTGTTGCCGCCGAGCGCGACCGTGCCGCCGTTGACCACAAGGGCGCTGGCGTCGGCCAGGGTGTTGGTCGCATCGCCCAGAGTCAGCGTGCCGGCGCTGGCCGTGGTCGTGCCGGTGTGCAGATTCTGTCCGTTCAGCGTCAGCCCGCCGGCGCCGGACTTGGTCAGCGACCCGGTGGTGACCGCGCTGGTGCCGGACATCGTCAGGGTGCTGGCGCCGGTCGAAACATTGATCGTCGAGGTGGTCGCCGCGGTCAGCGTGAAATTGCGGTCCGTCGCGGCGGTCGCACCGGTGTATTGCAGCGTGCCGCCGCCCAGCACCAGGTTCGAGGCGGCGTTGGTGGCCTGGCCCAGGTTGCCGGCGACCCCGCCATCGCCGATGGTCGCCACGCTCAGGGTGCCGGCGTTGATGGCCGTCACGCCCGTGTAGGTGTTCGTGCCGCCGAGGGTCACGGTGCCGGCGGTGGATTTTGTCAGGCCGACACTGCCGGCCAGGGACGCGCTGGCCGTGCCGGCCTGCAGGTCGAAGTCCGTCGTCGACGTCAGGGTGCCGTTCTGGATCGTGCCGCCGGTCTGCTGCACCCCGGCCACCGTGTCGGCATTGCCGCCGAGATCGAGCACGCCGCCGCTCACGACCAGCGAGCCGGCATCATCGAGGGTATTCGTCGCATGGCCCAGGGTGAGCGTGCCCGCGGTGACCGTGGTCGCGCCGGTGTAGGTGTTCGCACCACTGAGGGTCACCGTGCCAGCCGTGGTCTTGTTGAGCGGAACGGCCCCGGCCAGGACCGCGCCGACCGCGCCGCTCTGCATCTCATAGGTGCCGGTCGTGGTCAGGGTGCCGCTGCCGGTGATGCTACCACCGTTGGCCACCGTCACCGTGCCCACGGTATCGGTGCCGGTCCCGAGTGACAGCACCGCGGTGCCGCCGTCCACCGTCACCGCACCCGTGCCGATGACATCGTTGGCCCCATAGGCCAGGGTGCCGGCGCTGATCTGCGTGATGCCGGTGTAGGTGTTGGCCTGGGAAAGCGTGAGGGTGCCGGCGCCCGTCTTGGTCAACCCGCCCGAACCGGCGATGAGTCCGGTCTGCGCGGCCGCGCCCGCATTGTTGATCGTCAGCAGGCCGGAGCCGGCATCGAGCGCCCCGAGGGACATGGTGGTCGCATTGAGCGTCAGGGCACCTCCATTGGTGCCGACGGCCGCCGTGAGGTTGAGCGCATTGCCGGCCGTGAAGGTGAGGTCGCCCGCGCCGGCGTTGGTGATGGAAGCATTGACCGTCAGGTCGTTGCCGGCGGCCAGGGTCAGCGAATTGGCGGAGGTGTAGCTGATGGCGTCCGCCACAAGGATGTTGCCCGTGCCGGCACCGGCGGAGGTCGTAGTGATGGTGACAGCCGCCCCCGCCAGCTGTTTCAGGAGCGTCGAATTGGTGTCGCCGGCCCCGGTGCCGATGGAAATGCTCGAGGTGGCGTTGGCGCCGCCATCGAAAATCCCGCCCGTGAAACCGCCGAAGGTCGGCGCCGCATCGACCCCTGCGCCGGTGATCGTGATGTCCGTCGGGTCGAGCAGCAGGGTGCCGGTGGTGCCGGCCGGCGCCGTGAGATCGGCCAAGCCGCGGTATGCCAGGTAACCCTTGCCCGACACCTCGGCGAAGCCGCCGTTGCCGCCGAATGCGCCGCCGCGGGCCGAGATGCTGCCGCCGAAGCGCGTGAGGTCGTCGGCCCAGACGATCACCCGGCCGCCGTCGCCGGCCTCGACCGCGTCGGCGCGCAGGCTCACGTCGGTCCCGACGTAGGTGCGCGCGGCGTTCCGGATGGCGTCGTTGTCACCCTGGAAGTCGCCACCGACCAGAATCGTGCCCCCGCCGGTGCGGCCGGCGGCGGAGACGGTGGCGCGGCCGAGCAGGCCGACGCGCTCACCGGTGATCTCCACGCGGCCGCCGGTGGTCGTGGAGGAGGAAGCGTCAATCGTGCCGCTGACGAGGACGTCACCCCGCCCCTGCCCTTGCAGCCGCACGTCGCGGCCGGTCAGGCGGCCGTCCTGGGTGATGGCGATGGAATATAGATCACCCGCCGCCAACACCGTGGAGCCGGTGCCGGAATCAATCGTGCCAGTGTTCGCCACGCCGGTGCCCTCGGCCGCCGGACCGGTCGCGCCGGATCGGCCGGCGTCGACATAGATGCTGCTGCCGTTCTGCCCGAGCAGGACCTGCTCGCCGGAAGCGAGGCCGATGAAACCGCCGGGGGAGACAATCGTGCCGGTGTTCGCGACCGAGCGACCGACGAGGGCCACCATGTCGCCGCGGATCGAGCCATCGTTGCGCACGTCGCCGGTGAGGCCGGTGAAGCGGTCCAGGCCGGCCAGGAAATCCTCCTTCGCCATGGCGCCACCGACGGCGTAGAGCCCGCCGACCTCGACCACCGCGGTTTTCCCGAAATACACGCCCGCCGGGTTCATGAGGTAGACCCGGCCGTTGGCCAGCAGCGAGCCGTCGATCTGCGAAGGCGCGAGTCCGCCGATCAAGTTCAACACGCGCGCCTCGGCGCCGGGCTGGATGAACCGCACGGTCTCGCCCGGGCCCACATCGAACGAGCCCCAGCGCAACACGCTGTTGTTGCCCGCCGTGACGACCGTGCTGCCGGCCGCCGTGGCGATCGTCGCCTGGCCCGCCACCACCGCGCCGCCCGTGGGTTGCTGCGCGTGCAGCCCCACCGCCGCAAGTCCCAGCAGGGCCGCAAGCCAACGCGCCGCGCCACGGGAGGGGGCGGATCGCGGCTGGACTGGGTGGAGGGGGAGCATGAACGCAATGGCGCTTACCAGGAGAAACTGGAGGACAGATAAAACTTCATCTCGCCCGCGGGGTAGACGATCTGCTTGTCGGCCTCGAGGGAGTCGTCCCGCAGTTCGGTCAGGGCCAGGCCGACTTCGCCGCGAAGGGAAAAATTCTGCTTCACCTGCAACTCTAGGCCGCCGCCGACGCCCGCGATGCTGACCGTGCGGTCCACCAGCGACAACACCCGGGTGGCCGCATCCTCGCCCGGGCCCAGCGGCAGCGGCGTGACCTGGCGGTAAGCGTAGTCGCAGAACACGCGGCCGATCAGGTCCCAGTCCGGATTTTGCCGCACCTTCGCCGGCCGCCAGTTGAACGGCCAGCGCCACAGCCGGCCCTCGGCCCCCGGCGCAAGGAGCCGCGGGAAGTGCAGCGCATATTCGACCGAGGCCATGACAAATTCGTCCGCGGAAAGGACCGACTCGGGATAACCCCGCACCGAGAACGCGCCGCCGATGGGTTCCTGCTCATGCGGGATCAACCGCGACCCGCGGAGGAGATGGCGCCCGCGCACGCGGACGGACACCTCGTTGGCCAGATGGCGGGCCTGCTCGGCGCCCTGGAACAGCGGCTCCAGAAAAAGGGTCCCGCCCAGGTTCCAGCGCAGCGAGGACCAGTCGGCATCCGCCGAGGCCCGCCCGAGGGAGGGGATGCCATCGGTCACGTTGCGGTTGGCAAAATCGCCGACCGTCTGGTCATACCGCACCGTGCCGGAAAGCGACCACCAGGTGGATTCCCGGGAGAGGGTCGTGGCGAAAAAGGGAATCAGGAAGTTCGAGGATCCCGTCACCAGCGGGGTCTCGATGATCCGGCTCTGGATGCCGTAGTGGGCGAAGTTCGCGCCCAAGGCCGACACCAGCTGCCAGTCCCGCGGCAGGGACAGGCGGTTCGTGAACTCGACGCCGGCCAGCCAGTTCCGGCCGGCGAAACGCAGGGTTGCGATGGAGACGTCATTGGCCAGGAAATCGCCGTAGGAGCCGTAGACCCGGGCCAGCAGCCTGGCCGGACGGAACACCGGGATCCGGTAGGAGAGGAAAGAGCCGTAGGTCTTGCCATCCGGCGTGCTGATCGCGTCAACGTTCAGGATGTCGTCGTGGTTCGTGAGCTGGTTGTGCTGGAAGCCCACCCGGCCGCGCCACACGCCGGTCGCCTCGGTGCCGAAATTGGTCACCTGGCTGAAGATCTGCCAGGACTTGGATTCATTCACGAGGTAGTCGAGCACGACCTTGCCCGGGTCGCCGGCCGAGGCGATGGAGGCTTCCACGAGGCGGCCCGGATGCTGGCTCAGGTTGAGCAGGTATTGGTTGAGCACCCTCTCGCGGAAAAGGCTGCCGGGCTGGTCCGGGGTGGCGGGGGCTTTCAACGGCGAATGACCGATCACACCGCGGTGCTTGCGGTGGTTGACCGAGAATTGCGGCTTGAAGCGATTGCCGCGGGCGAGCGTGCGCACCTCGGCGACCTGACTGGCCCAGATGACGAGGCGGGCCGTGTGATCATCCGCCGCCCGACGATCGGCGAGCCCGGAACCGGTCGCCTCCAAGTCCTGAAAGGCCACCCAGACCCCGTAGAGGTCCTGCGCGTTATACCAGCGCACCAGTTCCTCGGCCACGGCCTGCAGGGCGGCCTTGTCGAACCGGCTGCCGGCCGGGATCTGCCCCAAGGTCAGGATCTCGCCCGTGTTCTCATCGGCCGCCGGGCGCCAGACCCCGTCAGCACGGGACAACCGGACGGATACGCGGTTGAGTTCCTCCAGTGCCGGCAACTCGGGATGCGCCAAGCCGTAGCGATATTCAAAACGCTCCAAGACCACCCCGGGATCGACCGGCGCCGCGGGAGCGGGGGCTTCCTGTGCCGACATCGCCAATGTCAGGCTGCACAGCAAAAACGGCAGCCGGAAAATCCCACCACGCAGGCGTGACGATTCAATGCACCGCCCTAGGCGACACAATTGCTGACGTGCTGTCAGGGCACCACGACGTTTGATGCGCGTTATCACACTATGACTCCCTCGCTATTAGGAGATCTAAAATCTGCATTTTGCCCTAGCCGTCAACCAGTTATTAAAAGTCCGGGCCTCAGGGTATACCCCCTATAGGTTCCGGAATCGCGGCCTATGCCGGTGCCTCAAATCCTCCCTATAGTTCCCTGCGACGTTTTTCAGGAAAACAGCCTGCTGAAAAAGCCCGGACGGGAACCCGGACGGAAGCGCACCAGCCATTTTTCCGCCACTTCCCGGCTGGCCGTGGCCGATTGGCCATTGAGACAGGAAATCTCCGGCAGCTGGCCGCGCGCCAGGCTGGTGAGCAGGTGGGTATCGGCCGCCGCGTTTTCCGCGCCCAGTTCATAGGGAATATCCGTCACGATCGGCTGGCCCGCGGGCCGGGCCCGGAGCAGGAAAAAGTCCGCCGGGCCGGGTTCGCCCACGATGACATCCAGCCATTTTTCCCCGACGGGCAACAGGCCGAAGAAGGGCACGGCCGGATCCAGCTGGGTGGCGAGGAACGAAAGCCACGCGTTCAGCGACTCGGCCGGTGTGATCCCGGGAACCTGCGGCAGGCGCAGGCAACGGGACATCGCCTGTTTTTCCCCTTTGCACCATTCCAGGCTGCCGGGCGTAAAGAGGGCCAGATTCCGGCGCAGGTGGTGCAGGATCCGCCGGAAGGCCTCCGGCTCATTCGTGAAATGAGCCGCCCAGGCGGACACACCCGGGCCGGGGCTGGACGGTGTGTGGGTGTTGGCCGCCAGCCGGGCCTGCAGTTCCTTCTCCCTCCCTTTGAGGTGGGCGGTCACGACGCTGGCCGAGGTCGTTTCGCGACACTTGGCCTTCACATTCTCCAACGTGGGCAGGACGTCATTCGCCAGCCAGCTGAAGGACCGGGTTACGCAATGGGCCACGGTGATCATCGGGTAGAGCGCCCGGCCCTTGCCATCCTGGGACGACCAGATGAGCCCTGTGATGCTCTCGTTGAGACGCCGCCAGTGGATGACATGATCGAAACCCGGGATCACCTTCTCCGCGCCGGCCTTTTCCCAGGTGGCATGCTCGATCTGGTGGGCGATGCCGCCATAAAGGATGCTGCGCGCCTCGACCAAGGAAGGCGTGGCCAGGCCGAGGTCATCCATGTGGTCGTTCCATCCGGGGTGTTTGCCAAAAGCCCCGAGGTAGACCCTCGGTGCGTTTGGCTGGCCCTTCCAGTCCTCGTTCAGGAAAAATTTGGGGAAATTGCTCATGTCAGGCATGGCCGGGGATGAAACGGTTCACCTTCTGGCCGGCCGCGGAGCGGCGGTGGTTCATGCGGGGTGCTGGCATGCGGGCAAGGGGTTTGGCGTAATCGGCCTTGGAGTTAACGCGCGGCCGCCGGCCATTGGTCGAGCGCCGGCAGGGCCTGTTCAAAGGCGACGGTCGCCGGGAGGATGAGTTCGGTGCCCCGGTGGTTCAGACGGATGAGGACATCCCATTCCTTGCCTTCGGCGCGCCGAGTCGAACCCTGCTGAAGCAGGCGGAGCACGCCCCAGCCGGCCCCGGGTTCGACCATGGCATCCGCCACCGACTTGGGGCCGACCGTGGTGAAGAATTCGAGCCGGGACAACGGCGCTGCACTGGTCAGTTTGTCGAGCACCACGCTTTCGGGCAGGCCCTGCAGCGGGTAGCTGCGGTCGCTCACCCGCACCGACTTGAAGACGCGCGTGATCGCCTGCTTGGCCCCGCCTGAGCCCAGGGACCGCTGGATGATGGCCTCCTGGTCGGCGTCACTCGGCAGGACCAGCCGGACCGGAGCGGGATTGCCGTCGGCCCCGGCCAGCCGGCCGGCGAACGCCGCCATGAGTTCCAGCCGCTTGAACCGGCTCTCGAGGCTGCGCCGCGCGTCGGCGGGCAGGCCGGCGGCCGCGGCGTCGGCGCGCACCTTGGTCAGCAGGGCCAGGGTCGCCTTGAGCTGCTCGGCCGTGAGCGCGGGACCGGTGCCGAGCGGATAGCCGAGCGAATCAGGGAACGCCTTGTCGAGTTCGCTCCGGTAGGCGTCGACCGTTGTCTCCACGCCCTTCGTCGCCGCGACTTCCAGCAGCGAACGCATCCCCGCGGTAAATTCCGTGCGCAGGGCGCCGACATACTTGCCGAGGCGCTCGCGCACGCCGGCCAGCGCGCTCCCCTGCTGCGTGACGGCCTCGCCCAGCCGGCCGATCAGCGAACCGGTCTCCCCGGACGGGGCCAAGATCTGCATGACCTCCGTGTAGGCCGCGAAACGCGTGGCGTAGACGGCGGTGCCGTTCTCGGCGACCAACGTATAGATGTCGAGGTCGGCCAGCTGCGCCTCCTCCGAGGCGGACATCAACTGCCCGAGTTGCGTCGAGACCTGGGTGTCGAGACCGGCGAGCCGGCGTTCCAAGTCGCGGTAGAGGGTGAAGTCGCGGGCCGGACCGGTCGAGGCGGCCGCGGCATCGGCGGCGGCCTTCTGCTTGGTGAGCGCGTCACGGATGAGCTGCGAAGCCTGCCCCGCCTCGCCCTTCATCCGCGCGACGGTGGCCCGGTAGCTCGCATCCAGCGTCACCTGGTCGCCCGTGACCCCGGTCTTGTTCTTGAGCTCGGTGACCAGCTTGTCCAAGGCGGTGCGGCGGGTGCTGAGGTCACTCCACGCCGAGAGCACGTTTTCCGACCACGCCGCGTCGTGGCGCGGCTGGGCCACGGTCTTCAGGAAAGCCTTTTCGGCGTCGGTGAAGCGCGCGACGGTGAGCCGGCCGCTTTGGATGGTCTGGATGGCCTCGCGCAGGCTGCCCTGGGAGGACTGCATTGCGCGGTCGAGCGCGTCCCAGCCGCGCACGAGCGGCTGGTTGTCCCGCAGGCTCTGGCCGCGGGAAAGCCAGAGGGGGGGCCACTCCCCGCGGCCCGCGCCGCCGCGAAAGTAGGTCCACTCGTGGATCTGCATCAGCTTGGCCAACGTGTCCTGGCCGTCGGCCACGCCCTTGAGGGTGGCGCCGAGCAGCGGGTAGAAGAAGTCCTCGGCCGGGTAGTCCGCGTCGTAGCCGGGCTGGCCCTTGAGGTGGATCGCCCCTTCCAGCCGGATGAGGGCCGCGAGGCGTTCGGAGTCCGCCGCGCTCCAGCCGTCGGAGTTGACCAGGCGGTCGCGGTTGGCCTCGACCACCGGCGCGATCACGCTGGCCTCAAAGAGCACGCGCTGGGCCTGGCGCCGGCGCGGGTTGGCCTGCATCGCGAGGGACTCGACCGGCTTGAAGACCGCGGGAATGTGCAGGTCGGCGCTGGCCAGCTGCTGCAGCTTCTCGTGATACTGCATGATCGGCAGCTCCTGGTTGACGTCCAGCGCCACGATGTCGTTGCCGGTGTATTCGAGGCGGCCGTTGACGACCGGGCGCCACTTCGCCCCCGCCCAGTTCTCGGCCTTCGCGCCGGCGCGCCAGTAGACCAGCTCGCTGCCCACGCTGGACTTGAGCGCCTTGTAGCCGGCGAAACTGATGCCGAGCACGGCCAGCGTCCCGGCCGCGACCACGCCACCGATGACCCGCTGGCGGTTCTTGATCAGCTGCGTCGTGTTGGTCGCCCGCGTGACCAGGCCCTTTTCGCGGAAAACCTTCTGGAGGAAAAGGTCCTTGAGGAAATACGACCGTTCGCGCTCCCAGGCCTTGGTCGCCGGCAGCTGGTCCTCGGTGAGGCCGAGCGCCGCCGCCAGCTCGGTGTCGAGCTCCTTGCCCTCGGTGAGGGCGGAGGTGAAGTAGATGCCGCGCAGGAAGAGGGGCTTCGCCGCGTGCGCCCCGCCCGCGAAGATGGTCTCGAGGTATTTGCGCAGCCGGGGCGCGAGCGCGCCGATGCTGGCCGAGAGGGCGAAGAGCGCGTCGACCTCGTCCGCGCGGCGCTTGCCGTGCTCGGTCGGCATGGGATCCTTGAGCATGCCGAGCCGGCGGCGGCCGATGCGCTGCACGACCTCGGCGAGGTGGCGGTTCACCGCCTCCATCTGGAACGGCGTGTCGAGCGGGGCCGGGTTGGACCAGCCGGTCATCTGGTCCTGCAGCTGCGGGTCCTTCACGCCGCTGAAAAATTCCCGGAAACCGACGATCTTGTCGCACTTGGTGATCAGCACGAAGACCGGGAAGCGGACGTCGAGCGTGCGCTGGATGGTGTCGAGCTGGCGGGCGATCTTGCCGGCCTTGGCCGCGATGTCGTCCATCGAGTCCTTGATCAGGCTCTCGGAGGGGATCACCAGCAGCAGGCCGTTGATCGGGCAATGGGGCCGGGTCTTGCGCAACAGGGTGAGGAATTCCGTCCACTCGGTGGTGGAGCCCGGGGGCGCCTCCTGGAAGAGGAGCTTGCCGGCGGTGTCGATCAGCACTGCGTAGTTGGTGAACCACCAGTGCATGTTGATGGTGCCGCCGGCGCCCTGCATCTCGTCCTGCAGGCCGGGGGGAAACCCGACCTTGCAGCGGCGCACGGCCTCGGTCTTGCCCGAGCCGGGCTCGCCGCAGACGACATACCACGGCAGCGAGTAGAGGTCCTTGCCCACCGCCTCGAATTTCTCGACACCCCGGGCGAAATTCTCCCGCAGGCGGTCGAGCGTGGCGATGAGCGCCGGGTCGTGGATCGCGGACGGCGTGCCGGAGGAGTGGGCCGCGAGCTGGCTGCTCAGGGCCCGGCTGCGCTGGTGGCCGCTCCATTGCTGATACATCTGCCAGGCGACGATGGCGCCGGCGATGACGACGAGGCCGGCGGCGGCGATGAGCAGGGCCTGGCGGCCGATCATGGCGGTGACGGCGAGGACGGCGATGGCGGCGAGCGCCGCCATCATCAGCTTCATGGTCTTGGGAGCCTGGGAAAATTGGTCGAACATGGCGCCGGATCAGGGTTGGGATTTGGATTTGGCGGGATCGTGCGTGACGATCGTGTCGAGCGCCTGGTTGAGCTCGGCCGACGCGCTGTGGAAGGTGTAGATGTTCACCGCCACGACCACGAGCAGCAGGCCGGTGAGGACGATGAGCAGCGGCACGAGGCTGGCCGCCATGGGCATCGGCAGGTTGGCCAGGTTGGTGCTCTGGTAGGAGGCCGGGGTGATGAAGGCCGACTCGTCGGCGTCGACGTGCGCCTTCACGCGCGGGGCGATCTCCTGCATCTTCTTGCGCAGGAACTCGGGCTGCATGCCGCCGGTGAAGCCCAGGCCGATGCAGATGTAGAAGATGGCGAGGCGCTCGTCGGCGGTTTCCTTCTTGTCCGCCAGCGTCTCGTCCAGCAGCTGGAAGAACTTCTCGTCGCCCGCCCGTTCGTTGCGCGCGGCGGCCAGCCGGTTGTTGTTCCATTTCTGCGCAAAGGGCAGCGCGCTCTCGGCCAGCATCGAGTCCACGAAGCACACCAGCGCGAGCTCGACCTGGCGGTATTGCTCGCCGAGCGAGAGGTCGCCGCGGGCGATGCGGGCGAGCACCTCGAAGTTCTCCTCGAGGTCGGCGCGGGTCTGCGCGTAGTCGATGGTCGCGCCCCGCTGGATGCGGCCGATGCGGTTGAGGCGGCACACCGCCTGGAAGAGGGGATCACAATGGGCGATGAGACTGGCGGACACAGCGGGAGTGGGTTGAGGGGATGGGACTGGAAAATCGGACCGGAGCGGAACGCCGGAAACGGAGCGGCCGGCGGATCATTCGCGCTGGGTGCCGCGCATGAGATCCTCCGCGTATTTGACCACCGCGGCCGTGACATCGTCCTCGATCACGGTCTCGGTGATTTCCGCGGCCAGCTCGGTGTGCTTCTTCCAGAATTGCGCGTCGTTCTTGCCCCCGCCCTCGGCCCGCACGACTTCGCGGATGGCGTCGGGCGTGTAGCGTTGCTGGAAGCGGCGGGCGAAATTCTTGCCGGCGGGCCCGAGCCCCGCGAGGAGGCCGGCGATCAGCTGGCGCGTCGCCTCGAGCTGCTTCTGCACCTGGGCCTGCGCGGCGGCCGTCTCGGCGTCGCCCGACAGCGCACGTCGCGTCACGGACCGCAGGTCGCCCTGCGCGGTGTCGCGCCGGATGGGCGACTTGGGCGCGGCGTTGCGCCAGACGTTCCAGGCCAGCTGGTCGAGCGCCAGCATCGCCTCGGCATAGGCGGCAAAAAGCACGGCGAGCTGCCGGACGTTGATCGGATCGTCCGGGTCCAGCTTGAGTTTCGCCCGCATGGCCACCAGTGCGTCCCCGTCGACCGGCACGTCGGCCGGGAGGACGAGGCCGAGCGCGGCCAGCTGCGGCTGAAGCTGGCTGCATTGCTCCGCGGTCAGCTGCGGCACGACCTGCAGAAAGGACCGGACAATCTCGTCCGGCGTCTGCCGGGCGATCGTGGCGGGGGCGATCGCCGTGGCGGCCGCCAGTTCCCATTCCGGAAAAACCTGAGCGAGCGCGTAGAGGTGGGAACCGCGTTTCTCCAGCGGCACCTCCTGCAACGCCCGGCGCAGTTCCTCCTCCAAGTAGAGCTGACGGTTCTCGGGCGTCGCCTCCGTCAGGGTGGTTTGGAGGTATTTCAAACGCGTGACCAGGGACGAGGCCCAGGCGGCGGGTTTGGACATCGCCTCGTCTATGGGAGAATCAGGCGGCACGGGTGTCACCATGTAAGAAATCCCTGTTCCCGCACAAGCACTAAGAGCTTGTAGCGTTCGCGGAAGCCCGGGGGTGCGGCGAACGCCGGCCGGATGCCGACATCGCTGTAGGCCTCCGTGCCGGGCTTGGCGCCGATCAGGCTGGCTGCCTCGACTTTCTCCGGCTTCGTGAAGTCGACGCCCGGCGGGGACAGCACCGAGCCACCGGCCACATAGAACTGGCCGGAAGCGGTGTCCTGCAGGAAGATCGAGACATTGCCGGTCAGGTTGATGAAGCCGCCCGTCGCCGGGCCTTCGTCCACCGGGCTGAACCAAAACAGGTTCGTGTCCGGATCGGCGCTGGCCTGGCCGTCATCGACATAATTCCGGCGCGGGCCGCCCGGAGTCGACTCGTCCCGCGGCGGAAATGCGCCCTCGTTCGGGCGCCAGCGGATGGTCTGGCCGGCCACGTTGTAATCCCGGAGGTAATTGAACAGGCTTTGGAAGTTCGGCCCGCGGAAATTGCCGGCCGCGGGCGTCCCGACAACCTTCATGACCGCCTGCCATTCCTGCAGGGTGGGCAAACGTGCGCCCAGGATCTTTTCGGCAAATAGCTTCGCCGCGTCCGGCGGCACTTGCTGCAGCGGGCTGCGCAGCGTCGGCGTTTCCGCGGCCGCCTGATTCAGCGCCGGGGTCTTGTCACGCACTTCCTTGTCGTCAATCAAGCCCTGCACCTGCGCGGTCTTGTAGAAGAACCAGGAAGGATTCAGCTCGAGGCCCTCATATTTGCCGCTGCTGGTGATGAGCGGGCGCCAGGCCATCGGTTTGTTATAGGGCTTGTTGTAGGAATCACCCACCGCCCACACGGGCATTTTCCCCAAGACCGCGTTCGCCTCGTCCTTCGGCCGGGTGGCGAGCAGATCCAGGAATTCGCCGACCGCCACGGCGCGCCGGGCCAGGTAGAAGGGCGGTGTGTCGTCTGTCGGCTGCACGATGGCGAAGTCCAGCTTCACGGTCTTGCCGCCCTGCTGCCAGGTGGCGGTGAGGCCCAGGCCGGCGTCGGTCAATTCCTCCTGCCAGCCAACCAGCCGGGGCGAGGGCGTCGGCGCGCGGTTCGGGTCGACGATCAGCTCGATGTCGGAAAGTTGCCGCAGGAAGCTGGCCACGGCGGGAGGCGTGGCCAGACCCGGGATCGCGCGCACCGCCGCGACGAACTCATCGCGCCGCTGGCGCAGCGGGGCGAGATCCACCTCGCCCCAGTCGGACCGCTTCAGCCGCCAGAGCCGGAGATTATAGGCCGCCGGCGCCTCGAGGTCGCCCTCGGTGATGCCGTAGCGGTCCATGCGCTCGAAGACCGCCGAAAGTTTCGCCACCTCGCCGGCGGAATTGCGCGCCGCGCGGTTCCAGCGCATGCGCGTCTCGCGCGTCAGCTCGCCCAGCAGGCCGGTCCGGCGCGACTCGTCCTTCACGTCCCGCCCGATGGTCTCGCGCAGCACCGAGACCACGGCGCCGTCGACGTCGAGATCCTCGGCGCCCGCCGGCCAGCCCGTCAATGCGCCCAGCCGGCGCCATGCTGTCAGCTTGCGGGAGAGTCCGCCGCTTTGCGCCGCCGCGACCAGCGCGGCGCGATCGGTGCTGTTGACCAGCTGGCCGAGCAGCCGCGCCTCGGCGTTCCGTTCCGCCGGCGAGCCAGTGAGGGCGTCGAGGCCTGGACGCCGGTCGAGCCGGCCGAGCACCTCGCCCACCCCCTCGTCCCAGCCGAAGCCGCCGTCGAGCAGCCCGCTCAACCGGTCGAGATCGGCGCCGAAGGCCGGCAGTTCGCCCAGCCACTGGCGGTGGCCTTCCAGTGGCGCGCGCACGGCGGCACCGGCGTTGGCCCAGGTGGCGGCGGGCAGCGCGGCGCGCCATTCCGCGGCCCCGGCGACGGCGACCACCGTCTGTTCCCGCCGGGCCGCTTCCAACTGTCGCAGCGCCTCCGCCGTCTCGGTCGACAGCGTCCCGAGATCCGGCACGATCAGCGCGCCCAGGCCGTCGGGGCCCTCGAGGCCGTTGATCCATTCCTTCACCTGGCGCTCCTGCGCGCGCAGCGACCGGAAGCGCGGCCGGTCGCGGGTGAGGTCGGCCGGCGTCACGCCGGCCAGCGTCGCCTGCCAGGCCGCCCAGCGCTGCCTCGTCTCGTTGAAATTGCCGTAGGCCTGCCCGAC
>JAQSDJ010000179.1 GCA_029945855.1 Lacunisphaera sp. | reverse complement strand
CCCGGAGCCGGCCGACGCCGGGGGCGTCGCGCTGGCTGAACAACCCCAGTTCTTTCCGCTCCACCGCCTGAAAGGTCCAAACCAACGCCAAGAGTGCGCGGGCCCGCACAAAATCCGGGTCGAGGTCCAAGGCGCGCTGGAGCAGGACCTCCGCCCGGGCATACGCCCGGGCGGTGCGCTGGTTCCACGCCTGCCGGGCCTGGACAAAAAATTCAAACGCCTCCGGGTTCACGGCGGCCGTCGCGGCGGCGGAACTGGCGCCCAACTTGAGGGAGAGCTGTTTCGCGATGAGCCCCGCAATCTCGTCCTGCACGGCGAACACATCCTTGGCGTCGCGGGTAAAGGATTCCGACCATACGTGATAGCCGTCGGCGGCCTTGATCAGCTGGGCGGTGATCTTCACCCGCTCGCCGGCGCGCTGCACGCTGCCCTCGACCACGTAGGCGACATTGAGCTTTGCCGCGATCTCCGCGATTGGCAGATTCTTGCCCTTGAAGAAAAACGCCGAGGTGCGCGCCGCCACGCGCAGGCCGGAGACCTTGGCCAGCACGTTGAGCAGCTCCTCGCTCACCCCATCGGAGAAATACTCGTTGTTGCGCGCCTCGCTCAGGTCGGCGAAGGCGAGCACGGCGACGGATTTTTCATCAAGCGCCGGGGCGGTCGGGGCGGGTTTCGGCTCGCTGGCGCTCGCCGCCACGGGAGTGGCGTGTTGGCGCGAGACGTAAAGGACCACGGTGATACCGACCACGACGGCCGTGACCGCGCCCCAGGCCCAACCGGGGAGGCCGGTCTTGCGCGCCGCCGCACTGGCATCGGTTCTTTGGGCCCTGCCCTGCTCCTTGCTCCCTGCTCCTTGCTCCTTGCTCATGAGCCGCTTCACCTGCTCCACAAACTGCGGCGTCGGCAGCGCGCCCGGCAGCCGCGTCCATTGCACCTTCATGAATTCCGGCGGCACGACGGCGGCCGATTCCTTGGTGTCGTCGATGACCACCGGCGCGATGAACGGCACGCCCTCGGCCAGCAGGTGCGTCTGGTCCACCGCCAGCTTCCACTCGAGCCGGAAGTAGCCTTTGCTGCGCTCCTGCGTGTGGGCCGAGATGATCGGCAGAAAGAGTGCGCAGGCGTCGATCTGCTTTCGGATCTTGGCGTCCCAGGCGTCGCCGCCGCGGAGTTCGTTTTCGTCAAACCACACCTCGAGCCCCTGGCTGCGCAGCGCGTCCGCCATGCGCCGCGCCGCCGCCGCGTCGTCGCGGGCGTAACTCAGAAAAACGGCTTTGGCAGGCTCGCTCATAACGGCTTGGCCGACTTGAGAATCTCCTCGAACCGCGGGTCGGCCTTCAGCCGGGCCCAGATGGGATCATGGCGGAATTCACCCGCAGTCATGAGGCCGAAGCCGTTCATGATCACGCGCAGGTTCTCCAACGCCTCCTCGGTCCGCCCGGTGATGATCATCACCTGGCCCAGCCCATGCCGGATATAGGGGTAGCTCCACCGGTCGAGCTTCTCCTGCGCGGCCAGCGCGGCGCGGCCTTCCCGCAGGGCCGCCTCGGTGCGGCCGGCCAGCGCCTCGGCCCGGGCAATGCCCAGCTGCACGGCGGGTTGCTGGCGCACGCTCCAGGTGCGCCCCCGATAATCGGCAATGGCCTCGTCCGCGAAACGGACCGCCTCGTCCGGCCGGCCGGTCAGCCACGCCAGCTGGGCCCGATGGAGGGCCACCGGCTCATTGACCGTACCGCCCAAGCCGGGGACCGTCTGTAACCGCGGATCGAACAGGATGTGTTCGGCCTCCGCCAGCTTGCCCTGATAGAGGGCGAGATTGTAGGCCGCATCCAGCCCGAAACGATCCGAGGCCCGGGGAGGCAGGTTGGCCACGCCCCGGAGAAAGGCGGACCAATCCCCCGTCAACTCAGACTGGGCGAGCAGCCGGTAGCGCGCGATCTGATAATCCTCGGCAAACAGGGGACGATAGCGGTCGAAGGCAGCCAGGACTGGCCGGTAGCGCCGCAGCCCCATCAGGGTCTCGATCAGGGTGCTGATGCCGCGGGTGTCGCTGGGGTTAAGGGTCGCACAGCGTTCCAGCCGCGCCAGGGCTTCGCCATAGTCACCCAGCCGCCGCAGGGCCAGGGCCATGCGATATTGCAGCTGGGCATCGTTGGGGAGGCCGGCTTCGGCCGCCCGATATTCGTCCAGGGCGCCCTGCCAGTCGTTGTTGCAGGTGTATGCGAACGAACCTTGCGCCAGCTGGACTTCCGGCGAACCGGGCGCTAGGGCGCGGGCCTTCTCCAAGGCGGCCTGGGCCAGGGCGCGGCGCCCCGGTGTGGCGTCGAGCGCCGCGAACCAGAACATCGTGCCGTGCGAAATCGAGGCCTGCACGTGCGCGAGGGTGAATCCCGGATCCAGGTCCGCCGCCTGCTGATACAGCGTGACGACCCGCTCGTATTCCTCCTTGGAGGAGAAGATCTGGAGCGTCTGGTCGAGAATGCGGGCCCGCAGGTAGAGGTCGTAGGCCTGCTGGTTCTCGGTCGGCCGGCGCTCGATCAGAATGCGCTCGCCGGCCGTCAGGTTGGCCTTGAGCGCGGCGGCGATCTCCTGGGTCAACGCCGCCTGCAGGGCGAAGACATCGGTGAGGTCCTTGCTGTAGGTCTCGGCCCAGAGGTGCCCGTCGGTCTGGGCGTCGATCAGCTGCACGTTGAACCGCACCCGGTTGCCGGCGCGCTGCACGCTGCCTTCCAGCACGGTCGCGACTCCCAGTTCGGCGGCAATCTTACGCAGGTTCCGTTCGCCGGTCTTGTAGGGCATGACCGAGGTGCGGGAAATGACCTTGAGGTCGCGGATCTTGGCCAGCGCCGTGATCAGGTCGTCGTGCATGCCGTCGGCGAAAAACTCATTGTCCTTGTCCGCGCTCAGGTTGGCAAAAGGCAGCACGGCGATCGACTTGCCGCTGGCGGGTGACGGGGCGGGCGAGGCGACCGCGACGGGGGCCGCGGGCTTTCCCGCCTCCGCCGCCTGGGCGGGAGCGGCCTGCTCGCGCCGGCTGGTGACGAACAACACGACGCCGACGGACACCGCCACGGCGCCGAGCGAGAGCCAGAGTGCGACCGGCGAGACCGATTTCTTCGGGGGCGGTGCGGCCAGTCCGGTGCGCTGGGCCAGCGCCGGGCGGGGTCGCCCGGCCTCCAGGGCCTTGCCACCCAGCAACCGCTTCACCTGCTCGACGAACTGCGGCGTGGGCACGCCGTTCGGCAGGCGCGTCCACTGGTAGCGCATGAATTCGTCGGGCACGAGCGCCGTGGATTCCGGGGTGTCGTCGATCACCACCGGCACGATGAAAGCCAGCCCGGCGGCCATGTCGTGCGTGCGCTCGACGGCCAGTTTCCACTCGCGACGGAAGTAGCCCTCGCCCCGCGCCTGGGTGCCGGCCGAGATGATCGGGACGAACAACGCGCATTCCCGGATCTGTTTTTTCAGCTTCGCATCCCAGGCATCCCCGCCCCGCAGTTCGCTCTGGTCGAACCACACCTCGACGCCAAAGGCGCGCAAGGCGTCAGCGATGCGCCGGGCGGCGTCGGTGTCCTCGCGGGCATAGCTGAGGAAGACGCCGCCGGGCGTAGGTGTGTGGTCCGGCATAAGTTGCGCTGTTGATGTCTATTAAGCTTAGTTCTTGCCAGCCCAAACCTGCACTGGCACCCCTTGAAAAATTCCCGGCCGAATGCCCCTACCCGCCACCACCTCCAGCCAGCTGCCCCTGTTTCATGTGGTGGGTTTCACCGGTCACCGCGTGTTGGCCGATCCCAAGGGCGTCACGACGGCCATCCGGACCATCCTGGGGGAACTCCAGCGCGAGGCCCCGGGCGAGTGGATCGCCCAGTCCTCGGTGGCCGAGGGGGCCGATCTGATCTTTGTGCACGCGGCGCTCGACCTGAAGTTCGGCTGGGAGGCGGTCCTGCCGCTGCCCCTCTCGGATTTTGCCCGGGATTTCCTGCCCGAACGCTGGAAGGAGGTCGATCAGCTGCTCAAGCGCGCCGAGCACCTCGAGGTGGCTGCCGAACCCGGCTCCCGCGACGAGGCCTACCTCACGGGCGGATTCGAGATCGTCAACAATTGCGACGTGCTGCTCGCCGTCTGGGACGGCCAGCCGGCGCGCGGCAAAGGCGGCACCGCCGACGTCGTCGCCTACGCCCGCGCCATGGGCCGGCCGGTGGTCATCCTCAATCCCGACACAAAGACGGTGCGGCGGGAGAACTTCGCGGAGCTGCGCCTGCACGACACCAACCTGAAATTCCTCAACGCCGTGCCCGGCGGCGCCCCCGTCGCGGATGGCACCTCCCGCGCCCGGGTGGCGGCGTTCCAGCAAAAGGTGGATGACGCCGCCACGCACAGCTCGCCGCATTTCCGCCGGCTGATCGCCCTCACCCTCACGCTGCACGTCACCGCCACGGCGCTGGCCACCGCCTCCCTCGCCTTCGGCTGGCACTGGACGGCGCTGCCCTGGGGAAAGCTGCTCTGTCTGCTCGGGGCGCTCGGCGTGGCGATGGTCGTGCGCTTCCAGCGCACCCAGCACAATTGGACGCGCTGCCGACTGGCGGCCGAGATCACGCGCTCGGCGCTCGCCATCTGGGGTCTGCCGCGCGCGACGCGGCTGTTCGCCGACTTCGACTGGTCGGGCCTGGAGCCGCTGCGCCGCTCGCTCGACGTGCTCCACCGCCGCGCCGCCCGCGAGGCGCCGTCGGATTTCGACACCTTCAAGCAGGGCTACCTCGCCGGCCGCATCGACGACCAGCGCGCGTATTTCGCCCGGCAGGAGGCCAAGGCCATCCCGCTGCTCGGGCGGCTGCGCTTCGGTTTCCTTGTCTGCTCGGTCGCGGCCATCATTTTCACGACCGGTTACGCCCTGAACCAGACCTGGGGCTGGCCGGAGCTGCCGCACACGCTGGTGGAGGTGTGCTTCCATTTCGCGCCGATCCTCCTGCCGGTGCTGGCGGCGGCGTTCATCTCGCTCATCTCGATCAACGACCTGCACCGGCGGGTCGCCCGCTACCGCGAGATGTGCATCCGGCTCGAGACGGTGCGGCGGCAGATCGAGCACAGCCAGACCTGGGCCGGGCTGGAACGCGCCATCGCCAAGGCCGAGCGCGTGCTGCTGCAGGAGGTGTTCGAGTGGCACTCGATCACCAGCTTCACGGAGTCGCACTGAGCCCGGCCCGCAACCAGGCCAGGTTTACTTCTTCTTGTTCAGCGCGGCGGTGAACCAGTCGTCGTTGAGTGATTGCGGCGCGCGTGGCGCCGGCTTGGGGGCGGAGCCGATGCCACGCAGCTGACCGGGGCCGGTGACCGGCTTGCCCGAGGCTCCGGCGCCGGGACGCGCACCGAGCTCGGGCCGGCTGCGCATCGAGAGGGCGATGCGCTGCCGCGGCAGGTCGACCTCGACCACAGTCACCATGACCTTCTGGCCGGGCTTCACGACCGAACCGGGTTCCTTGACGAAACTGTCCGCCAGCTGGCTGACATGCACGAGGCCGTCCTGGTGCACGCCCACGTCCACGAAGGCGCCGAAGGCCGTCACGTTGGTGACGAGGCCGGGCAGCTTCATGCCCTGCTTCAGGTCCTCGGGCTTGTTGATGCCCTCGGCGAAGCTGAAGGTCTCGAACTTTTCGCGCGGGTCGCGGCCGGGCTTGGCCAGCTCGGCAACGATGTCGGTGAGCGTCGGGAGGCCGACCTTCTCCGTCACGTAGGCGTCGAGCTTGATCTTGGCGCGCTTGCTGCCGTCGCGCATCAAGTCCGGCACCGTGACGCCGACGTCGGCCGCCATCCGCTCGACGACCGGATAGCTTTCCGGATGCACCGCGCTGGCATCGAGCGGATTGAGGGCGCCGCCGATGCGCAAAAAGCCCGCGGCCTGCTCGAAGGCCTTCGGCCCGAGGCGAGGCACCTCGAGGAGCTCGGCGCGGGAGGAGAACGGCCCTTTCTCGTTGCGCCGCGCGACGATGTTGGCGGCGATGCTCTCGTTCAGGCCGGAAACGTAGCTGAGCAGCTGATTGGACGCCGTGTTCACCTCGACGCCGACGCCGTTGACGGTGCTGACGACCGTGTCGTCCAGCGAACGCTTGAGCGCATACTGGTCGACGTCGTGCTGATACTGGCCGACGCCGATCGACTTGGCGTCGAGCTTCACCAGTTCGGCGAGCGGATCCATCAACCGGCGGCCGATTGAAACGGCGCCGCGCACGGTCAGGTCGTGGTCCGGAAATTCCTCCCGCGCCACGTCGCTGGCCGAGTAGATGGAGGCGCCGGATTCGTTGACCATCACGATGGGAATCGCCGGCGGCAGGCCGAGGGCGCGCACGAACGCATCCGTCTCGCGTCCACCCGTGCCGTTGCCGATGGCGACGGCCTCGACCTTGAAGAACTTCACGAAGCCCTCGAGCTTCTCCTTGGCTTCGGCGGCGTGGCGGTCGGGAAAGACGACGTCGTTGTGCAGCAGCTTCCCCTGCCGGTCGAGCAGCACGACCTTGCAGCCCGTGCGGAAGCCCGGATCGATGGCCATGACGGCCTTCTGGCCGAGCGGCGCGGCGAAGAGCAGCTCGCGCAGGTTGTCGGCGAAGACCTTGATCGCGTCGGCATCGGCGCGCTTTTTCGACTCCAGGCGCATCTCCGTCTCCATCGCCGGGGAGAGCAGGCGCTTCGTGGCGTCGGTCACGGCCAGGCGCACCTGTTCGGCACAGGCATTGGTCCCGGTAGGGGCGGTTGCCCCCAACCGTCCTTCCGCCGTTACTCCCTGAGGGCGGTTGAGGGCAACCTCCCCTACCCGCTTGACGAACAGCGGCTCGACCTCGGCGATGCCGGCGAGTTCGTCCGGCAGCGTGACGCGCATGATGAGCATCGTCTCCTGTTCGCCCCGGCGCATCGCGAGGATGCGATGGCTGGGCGCCTTGGCCAGCGGCTCGCTCCACTCGAAGTAGTCCTTGAACTTGGCGGCCTCGGCCTCCTTGCCCGTCAGCACGCGGGAGGAGATGACGGCCGTGCTTTGATAGACGCGGCGCAACCGGGCCCGGGCGTCCTTGTCCTCGCTCACCCGCTCGGCGATGATGTCGCGCGCGCCGGCGAGCGCTTCCTCCACCGACGCGACGGTTGCGGGCTGGTTCTTGCCGTCCTCGGGCGTGTAGGCGAAGCCGACGTGCGCCTGCGCCACGGCGACCGGGTCGGTGGCGGGATCCTGGGCGAAGAGCAGGTCGGCGAGCGGCTCGAGCCCCTTCTCCTTGGCGATGGTCGCCCGGGTGCGCTTCTTCGGCCGGAACGGGGCGTAGATATCCTCGAGCGTGGTGAGCGTCTCGGCCGCCAGGATGGCTTGCTCCAGCGCGGGGGTGAGGAGATTGCGCTCCTTGAGCGACGCCAGGATGCTGGCGCGGCGGTCGTCGATTGCGCGCATCTGTTCCAGCCGGTCGCGGATGGCGGCGACCTGGACCTCGTCGAGCATGCCCGTGACCTCCTTGCGGTAGCGGGAGATGAACGGCACCGTGGCCCCCTCGGCAAGCAGCTGCGCCGTGGACGCGACTTGGTGGACCTTGAGCTTCAGCTCCTGCGCCAGGCGGAGCACGTGATCGGGGTTGGGCAGGGTCATCAGGAAAAGGCCCGATGCCATGCGATCAGACGCCTGCGGCAATCAGGAAACTCCCGGTGGGAGATTTTATTTGTTTGCCACCCCTCCGGCCCGGAGATTCGCGCGGCCAATTCACCACGCGCGCCCGGCTTTGCGCGCCTCGAGGGCGTTTTCCGCGTCGTCAGGCAGTTCCGCCAGGAAGTCCAACCCGGTGCGGCGCTCGATCTCGTCGATGCTTGTCAGGTAGCTGTCGGGCTGGACGCCGACCGGATCCTGCGGGAAAAGATAGGCCGTCGTGCGGATGCGGCCGTCGCTCTCGTCGACGATGATCATGTAACAGGCTTCGGGCACCGCGACCCGGCGGCCGAGCTTTTCCGGCCGCGGCCCGAACACCGGGCCGGCCAGCACCCAGACCTCGCCGAAACGCCCGGGATAGCTGGTGGCGATCTTCTGCTCGAGCGCTTTCCACTGCCCGGCGTTCAGGCCGTGCTTTTGCGGGATGATATTGGACATGAGGAAGGTCTCCTCCTGCGCCCGCGATCCGTAGCGGGTGGCGATGGCGTAATTCGGCGCCAGGTGTCCGCGGTCGTAGCCGCTGCGGTTGTAAGTCGCGGGATCGATCCGGGCCGCGGTGCGCAGGTCCACGGCAAACTGGTCGGGCCGCGGCGGGCTGTTCCGCAGGTCGGTGTCCGTGACGCGATACGCCGCCCAGAGCGGATTGCC
Source organism: Lacunisphaera sp. (assembly GCA_029945855.1). Taxonomy (GTDB): domain Bacteria; phylum Verrucomicrobiota; class Verrucomicrobiia; order Opitutales; family Opitutaceae; genus Lacunisphaera. The sequence continues at coordinate 9,564 of JAQSDJ010000179.1, read as the reverse complement.
CTGCAGGTCGCTATAACCGACAACATAACCGGTGTTGGTCAGCACCCGCAGCGGGCCGCCGACGGGGGCCCCGCCATAAACGTGCGTCTTGTCGCCGGGCAGCACCGTGCGGACATAATCGTCGCTGTAATAGAGCTGCCACAGGTCCCACGCCACGTCGAAGGCCGTGATCTGCTTGCGCGAGTCGAAGAGATTGCCGGTGAGGTGCGCCACCTCCTGCTGGCGCGCGACCGGCTGGAACAGATACCAGCCGCCGATGGCGCCCCACAGCACGAGGTTGGCGACGAAGAAGGCCTTGGTGCGGCGGAGGACGCGGGGCACTGCGGCGGATTTGGATTTACGAGCCATGCGAAAGGGAACGCGTGGAGGTCAACGGGTTCCTGCCGCCGCGGTCAAGCCACACTCCGGACGACGGCCTGCCGCCCTTGTAACCTAATAGGTTACAAGGGCGGAATTTCTCCCCGGGATCAGAACCGGAACTTCATGTAACCCTCGACGCGGAAGGGCTGCTCCTGGAAGACGATGATGCTGCCGGAAAAGGCGTCGCCGTTGTGATACCAGTTGCGCTGCTGCGTGACGTTGAGGAAGTCGACGTTCGCGCTCCACCGTTTCGCTTCGTAGAAAAGCGAGCCGTTGAGGACGTATTGCGCCGGGATGTGCCACTGGTCGTCGAGGTTGCCGGTCTGCCGGCCCGACCATTGGGCGTTGGCCCCGGCGCCGAAGCCGTTTTCCAGCCGGTAGCGCACACTGCCGTTGAGGAGCACCTTGGAAAAACCGAGCAACGGCCAGTCGCCGTTGGGCACCTGGTTGCCGAAAGGCGCGTAGGCGCCGGTCGAGGTGCCCTTCCCGCCCGGGCCCTGGCCGACGAGGTAGGCGGCGTAGATGTCGCGCCCGCCCATCTGGAACGGCCGCGAGTCGAGGTAATGCCCGTCCTGAAACGTGGCGTTGAAGGTCGCGTTCAGCCGCGCGTGCGGCTGGTAGACGGCCTCGAACTCGAGGCCCCGCACGATGATGTTGTTCTTCTTGCCGCCGAGCGAAACCTTCGAGCGGGTCTGGTTGAAGTAGGAGGCTCCGGCGAAGAGTTTGTTGTCCAGCAGGCTGACCTTCGCGCCCACCTCGGCGAGTTCGCTGAGGTTGCGGAAGTCGTCGCGGTTGATCTGGCCGTCGGGCTGGTTGAGGATGATGCCGCCGCCGGTGACGTTGCCGTTGGCGGCGCGGATGCGCTGGTAGGTGGCGTAGAACGAGGTCACCGCGTTCGGCCGCCAGAGGAGGTTCACATTATTCGAGAACGACGCGACCGTCTCGGCATCGCGATACGGGATGCCCGTCTCCGCCTCGTAGGGATCGCGCGCCCGGGCGAAGAACCAATCCTCGCGCAGCCCGACGAGCAGGTTGAGCTGGTCCGTGAGCGCCACATCGTGCTGCCAGAAGAGCGCGGAGTTCCAGAGCGAGGAGACGACCGTCTCGGGCACATCGTAGGCATTCGGGAAAAACAGGTAGCCATCCGGGCCGACAATACCGGGGAAGTAGGAGTTCGGATATTGCGCGGCCTGGTGGAAGACGCGCGACGGGTCGGTGACGTCGAAGTTGTAGAGATATTCGTTGAAATAATTCGTGTAGGACTTGCGGTGTTCGTAGCGGACGGTCGCGCCGAGGATCGCCGATTGCGGCCGGCCGAGGAAATCGAACTTCACGTGCGCCTCGGTGCGGTTCTCCGCGGTGTCCTGCCAGACCCACTCGGCGTATTCGGACTGGTTGTAGCGGTGGCGCCGGATGGTCTCGGCGAAGGTGCGGTTGACGACCTTGAAGGCGGGCGAGAACTCGAAGGTCGAGATCAGCTGCGCGTGCCCGGCGTTGGAATTCGAGTAGTCGCCGAGCGCGAAGAGCGAGGCGTCCCAGGGAATGGTCACGGTGCCCGTCACCCGGATCGGGCCGGGCCCGGAAGGCAGGTCGGCCGAGGTGCCGGTGTAGTAGATGCCGTGGTCGATCAGGTCCTGGTTCGGGCGGTTGACGCCGAGGATCTCGGGCCAGTTCTGCCATTCCCACTGGGCGTTGAACTGGAAGGTGCGGCGGTTGTCGGGCTTCCAGGTCAGCGCGAGGTAAATGTCCTGCCGGTCGTCCTTCACCCCGTTGTTCTGATAAAAGGTGTCGCCGCCCTTTCCTTCGTAGCTGACCCGGTAGGCCAGTTTTTCAGAGACCGGCGCGGTGTGGTCGATCTGCACCGAGGCGTTGAGATAGGAATCGGCGGCCCCCGGCACCCAGGTGCCGAGGCGGGTGGTCACGCTGGTCGCGGGCCCGGAAAATTTCGGCTGCTTGGTGACGTAATTGACGTAGCCGCCGCTGAAGAAGCCCGCACCAAAGACGGCCGAGCCCGGGCCGCGCACGATGTCGACGGCCTCGATGCCGTTCCAACTCGGAAGGAAGCCGTAGAGGTTGTAGCTGCGCCGCTGGCCGTTGAGATAGGTCTCGGCGGTGTCGCCGCGGAGATTGGGCGTCGTGGCGAGGCCGTAGCTGGCGGTGGCGTAGCCGCCGGGACTGTAGACGATGAATTCCTTCACCCCGTGGATGCCGCGCTCGTTGAGCAGGGCCTCGGTGATGGCGCTGACCGCGCGCGGCGTGTCGAGAATGTTGCGGGCGTCGCCCATCACCGTGGAGATGTCGCGGGTGAGCGGGTTGACGGACTGCTCGAGCGGCACGCCGGTGACGACGTAGCGCTCGAGCTGCAGGGTGTCGCGGTCCTGGGCCGGCAGGATGGCGCAGGCACCCAGGGCGAAGGCGGGGAGGAGGAAGCGTGACGGGAGTTGCATTGGGTTGGAATGCCCGACCTCACACGAGACTCCCGGGTCGGAAAAAGGGGTCGGCGCCGCGCCAACCCTGCTTGTTTCCTTCGCCGGTATGATCCGTTTCAGGTTCAAAGGGTTTAACGGTCGTGCGAACCGCAATCTCAGCCCTCCGCGGAGGACACCCCTACGAGCATTGCCACCGATACGCCCGGCGCCCGGCGGGGCAAGTCAAACCTGCCGGCTATGACAATATCGTCCGGCGCCCAACCATCAGGAACAGCCTTCCTGATACCGGGCCGGCATGACGGAAAGAGAAACGAAGCATTTCGGGTGCGGGACTTTAGGGAGTATTCTCTCTGCCATGACAACCATGCACCGGGGCCACGGCTGCGCTCTCCCTGAACCGGGGGGCCGGAGATGAAATACAGCGATTGCCTGGCTTATCGGACGCTCATTGCGATTGCCCGCCAGCGGCAAGGCCTGGATGCGCCGCGCTGTCAGGTCATTTTCGAGCAACTCGACACTTCTGCGGTCCTGCAGGCCGCGCTTCATCGCGTCCTGGCGGAATATCAGCTGAGTGAGCGGAAATTTGCCGTGCTGGTCGTGCTGTTCACGCTCGATCCCGACCCCAGCACCCCGGCCGATCTTGCCGAGCACACGGGGGTCTCGCGGTCGGCGATCACCGAGGCCCTGGACCAGCTGGCCGCGCAAAACTGCATCGTGCGCGAGCGCGACGACCAGGACCGCCGCACGATCTACATCCGGCTGACTCCCGCCGGTCATGAGCTCCTGGACCGGGCCCTCATGCAATATCTGCGCACCGCTGGCGACATCGCGCGTCTGCTCGATCAGTCCGCCCAGACCAACCTGCTCGGCGGCAGCGCCCTGATCAAGGAAGGCGCCGCCACCTTCCTCTCCTGAATCCTTCCTCCTCCCCCATGAAAAAAAGCCTCATCCTGACCGCCTTGGTCGCCCTCGCCGTCTTCGGTGCGATCTTCGGCTACAAATATCTGGCCATCCGCCGTGGCATGGCCGCGCAAGCCGCCATGGTCCGCCCGCCCACCACCGTCAGCGTTGCGCCCGCCCAGGAAAACATCTGGCCCAACACGATCAACGCCGTTGGCTCACTGGCCAGCATCCGCGGCATCATGGTCAAGAACGAGCTTGAGGGCACCATCCGCCGCATTGCCTTCACCTCCGGCGCCGCCGTGGCCCAGGGCGACCTGCTCGTCGAACTCGACACCACCGTCGAGTCCGCGCAACTCGCCGGCCTCGAGGCCTCGGCGAAGCTCGCCGAACTCAACGTCACCCGCGCCCGCGAACTGCGCACGAACAGCACCAACACCCAGGCCGATCTCGACACGGCCGAGGCCACCCTCCTGCAAACCCGCTCCGCGGTCGACCAGCTCCGCGCCACCATCGCCAAGAAGCGCATCACCGCCCCCTTCGCCGGCCGGCTGGGCATCGCCCTGGTTTATCCCGGGCAGTTCCTCGGCAAGGCGGAGTCCATCGTCCAGTTGGAGACCCTGGACCCGGTTTATGCGGACTTCACCCTGCCGCAGCAGGACATCGGCCGTGTGGCCGCCGGCCAGACGGTGCACCTCCGCGTCGATGCGTTCCCGGACCGGGTGTTCGAGGGGAAGATCGACGCGATCGCCCCGCGCGTGAGCGAAGCCACCCGCAGCATCAGCCTGCGCGCGACCATCGCCAACCGCGACGAGGTCCTCCGGCCCGGCATGTTCGGCCACGTCGAGATCGTGCTCGCCGGCACCGAGCACGCGATCGTGCTGCCCACCGCCGCCATCGTCTACAATCCCTACGGCAACTTCGTCTACGTCGTTGAAAACAACGTCGCCCAGCAGCGGTTCATCCAGACCGGCGCGCAGCGCGGGAACCTCGTCGCCGTCCGCTCCGGCCTGAAGCCGGGCGAAGCGATCGTCACCTCCGGCCAGATCAAGCTGCGCAACGGCAGCCCGGTGCGCATCGACAACACCGTCGTGCCTTCCGCCGACCCGGCCCCCAAGCCCGCCGAGGGTTGAACCGACCCGGTCCCCCACCATGAGATTCACCGATCTGTTCATCAAGCGGCCGGTCCTCGCGACGGTCGTCAACCTGTTCCTGCTGCTCGCGGGCGGACTCGCCCTGAAGGAGCTCAACGTCCGGCAATACCCCGAGACGAAGAACGCCATCATCACGGTCACGACCGCCTACCCCGGCGCGAGCGCCGACCTCGTCCGCGGCTTCGTCACCACGCCGCTCGAGCGCGAGATCGCCTCGGCCGACGGCATCGACTACGTCGAGTCGGTTAGCGCGCCCAACGTCTCCGTCGTGCGCTCGCAGCTGCGGCTGAACTACGATCCGAACGACGCGCTCACGCAGATCACCTCCAAGGTCAACCGCGTGCGCCGCGAGCTGCCCGCCGGGGCCGAGGACCCGATGTTCGAGATCCAGGTCGGTGAGACCACCGCCTCGATGTATCTCAGTTTCTCGAGCGCCACCCTCCAGTCCAACCAGATCACCGATTACCTCGTGCGCGTCGTGCAGCCGAAGCTGTCGACGATCGAGGGCGTGCAGAAGGCCGAGATCCTCGGGGCGCGCACCTTTGCGATGCGCGTCTGGCTCAAGCCCGACCGCCTGGCCGCCTTCGGGCTCAGCTCGTCGCAGGTCTGGTCGGCCCTCGCCGCCCAGAACTACCTGTCCGCGGTCGGCAAGACCAAGGGCGAGATGACCTTCGTCAACCTGACCGCCAAGACCGACGTGCACTCGGCCGAAGATTTCCGCGCCCTGGTGCTGCGCGAGCAGAATGGCGCCGTCGTGCGCGTCGGCGACATCGCCGACGTGGAGCTCGGCGCCGACGACTACGAGGTCAAGGTGATGCTCCGGGGCAACGAGACCACGATGGTCTCCATCTCCGTGCTGCCCACGGCCAATTCGCTCGACGTGGTCAAGCGCGTGCGCGCCGTCTGGCCGGAAATCCAGAGCCAGCTGCCCGCGAGCATCCAGGGCGCCGTTGTCTATGACGCCACCGAGTTCATCAGCGATTCGATCGACGAGGTGGTCAAGACCCTGCTGGAGGCGATGCTCATCGTCGTGGTCGTGATCTACCTGTTCCTGGGCTCTTTCCGCTCGGTCATCATTCCCGTCGTCGCCATCCCGCTGTCGCTCGTCGGCGGCACGGTGCTGATGCTGGCGATGGGCTTCACGGTCAACCTGCTCACGCTGCTCGCCATGGTGCTCGCGATCGGCCTCGTCGTGGACGACGCCATCGTCGTGGTCGAGAACATCCACCGGCACATCGAGGAGGGCCTCACGCCGCTCGACGCCGCGCTCAAGGGCGCCCACGAGCTCATCGGGCCGGTCATCGCGATGACCATCACCCTGGTGTCCGTCTACACGCCGCTCGGCCTGCAGGGCGGCGTCACCGGCGCGCTGTTCCGCGAGTTCGCCTTCACCCTGGCCGGCGCCGTCTTCATCTCCGGCTTCGTCGCCCTCACCCTGTCGCCAATGCTTTCGGCGCGGCTCCTGCGCCACAACCCCAACCCGCGCGGCATCGAGCATTTCCTCGACGTCACCTTCGACCGGCTCCGCCACCGCTACGAGCGCCTGCTCGACGTGATGCTCAACAACCGGGCGTCGGTCCTCGTCGTGGCCGCGCTGATTTTTGCGGCGATCCCGGCCTTCTACGCGATGACGAAGAAGGAGCTGGCCCCGCCGGAGGACCGCGGGTTCATCGTGGCGGTGACCAGCGGCGCGCCCAACGCCTCGCTGGAGCAGGCGCTGCAATCCACCGCCCAGCTGACCGGGCTGCTCGCGTCGTTTCCCGAGACGACCAACTACTTCGCCATTGCCGGGATCGACATGTCCTCCCACCTGCCCTCCCCGAGCTCGGGCATCGCCATGTGGCAGCTCAAACCCTGGAGCCAGCGGCAGAAGAGCACCGCCCAGCTCAGCCAGATGCTCACCGGCGGCGCGATGGGCATCGCCGGCATCTCCGCGGCGGCCTTCGTGCCGCCGTCGCTGCCGGGCGCCGGCTTCGGGCTGCCCGTGCAGTTTGTCGTGTGCTCCACCGACAGCCACGAGCGCGTCGTCGAGGTCGCCAACGGGTTGCTGCAGCGCGCGATGATGAGCGGCAAGTTCGTCTACGGCGACAACGACCTGAAGTTCGACCAGCCGCAGATCGACCTCGAGCTGGACCGCGACAAGGCCGCGGCCGTCGGCCTCAGCATGCAGCAGTTCGGCGCGGACATCGGCACCATGCTCGGCGGCGGTTATGTGAACCGTTTCGCCATCCAGGGCCGCGCCTACAAGGTCATTCCCCAGGTCGCCCGCAGCTACCGGCTCACCCCCGAGCAGCTCGGCGACTACTACGTGTCCTCCACCAAGGGCGGGCTGGTCCCGCTTTCCACCGTGGCCACGCTCGTGCCGTCGGTCCAGCCGCGCAATCTCCGGCGGATGCAGCAGCTGAACGCCGCCACACTCTCGCTCCTGCCGGCCCCGGGCGTGTCGATGGGCGAGGCCTTCGCCTGGCTGAACGCCGAGGCGAAGCAGGCCTTTCCCGCGGGCTACTCGGTCGAATACAAGGGCGAGCTGCGGCAGTTCGTGCAGGAGGGCAGCTCGCTGCTGGCGACCTTCGTGCTCGCCGTTATCGTCATCTTCCTCGTGCTCGCCGCGCAATACGAGAGCTGGCGCGACCCTTTCATCATCATGATGGCGGTGCCGCTCTCCCTCGCCGGCGCGATGGTGTTCCTCTTCCTCGGCGCCGCGACGCTCAACATCTACACGCAGGTGGGTCTCATCACCCTCGTCGGTCTCATCACCAAGCATGGCATCCTCATGGTGGACTTCGCGAACCGCATGCAGGAGGAGGGGCATCCCGTGCGCGCGGCCATCGAGCACGCCGCCGGCGTCCGCCTGCGGCCGATTCTCATGACCACCGCCGCCATGGTCTTTGGCGTCATGCCGCTGGTGTTCGCCAAGGGCGCCGGCGCCGAAGCCCGTTACAGCATAGGCCTGGTGATCGCTGCGGGCATGTCGATCGGCACCCTTTTCACCCTCTTCGTGGTGCCGACATTCTACACGCTCATCGCCCACCCGCGCCCGGTTGCCGCCCCCCGCCAGTAGTCCGCATCACACCGGCCCGGCGTCCGTCTGATAACAGTCGCCGGCCGGCGCACTAACTTGCCATGGCCGCAGGCCCTGTCAGCCTGCTGCCATGGAGCTGCGTCACCTCCGCTATTTCAAGGCTGTGGCCGAGCTGCTGAACTTCAGCCGCGCCGCCGAGCAGCTGCATGTCGCCCAGCCCGCGCTCAGCCGCCAGGTCCAGGCCCTGGAGGAGGAACTCGGGGCCCGGCTGCTTGATCGCAACCGCGTGCGGGTGCAGCTGACCGATGCCGGCCGTTCGTTCTACGCGCACAGCTGCAAGATCCTCGCCCAGGTGGACATGGCGGTGGCCACCGTCAAGGAAGTGACCGAGGGCAAGGGCGGCGAACTCATCATCTGCAACGACTGGCGGATCGCCTCGCATTTCGTGCCGGCCACCGTGCGGGCCTTCAAGGCGCGTTATCCGCGGGCCGAGGTGCTGTTGCGCGACCTGCGGATCCACGAGCAGCTGGCGGCCTTGCGCGCCCACCGCGCCCATCTGGGCTTCGTGGTGCAGCGTGAACTGGTCCCGCACCAGGACCTCGAGTCGCTCTTCGTGTTCAAATCCGACCTGCTGGCGGTGCTCCCCTCCAGCCATCCGCTGGCGGGACGCCGGTCGATCCGGCTCGCGGAACTGGCGGACGAAACCTGGGTGAGCCTTGATGAGAAGGAGTCACCTGGTTTTCATGCCTACTTGATCCAACTCTGCCGGCTCGCCGGTTTCGCCCCGCATTTCGGCCCGTCCACCCCGACCATCGACGGCGTGCTCGGGCGGATCGCCAGCGGTTACGGCGTGGCGCTGGCGCCGGATGCGGCCCTGCAGAACCGCAATCCCCTGCTGCGTTTCCTGCCCACCGATTGCGCTCCGCTGGAAATTCATGCCGTCTGGCACCGGCAGGAAAAATCAGTGCTGCTGCAGGAATACCTGGAGGTTCTCCGCGCGCAGGTGGCCCGGGACCACCCGCTCGTCCCTCCCGTCCCTCCCGTCCCGCCCGCGAAGCCGCGCCGGCAGGCCGTCGCCCATGCCACCATGGCATGACCCTGAGAGAACGAGGGCATTTCCGTCCCGGGATATTTGCTGCTATGCTGGGTGCGTGATCGCCCCGGTCGTCATCCTTTTCATGCTGGTCTTGCTCGTGTCGTCGGAGACGGACGAGTGATGGATTGAGCATCTGGCGGCGGACATCAGACCGTCCAATCATGGCATGGATTCCCGGCATTCTTATGTCAGGGCATCCACGCAGCAGGCGGACACAAAGCTCACGCAGCCAAGCTATTGGATAAATATTAACGGGCAGACTTGTTGGGCGTGGACAATCTCACATGGCCATGGCCACATGCGCGTTTTCGCCATGAAACATCAGTCTACCGCCGCGTTCGCCCTTTTACTGGGGACCGTCGTGGTCGTCTGGGGGCAAGAAACCATCCGGCCGCTGGATTCCGCCACCGTATTGGAAAAATTCATTGTCACCGAAAGCGCGGCGTATCGCACCGGCGCGGTGTTGCCGACGTCCCGGCCGGTGGGCTCCGTGCTGGAGGTCGACCAGTCCGTGCTGGATTTGCCGCGCGCCGTGACCGTGCTCACGCCGGAACTCATGAACCGGTTCGCCCTGGAAAACCTCGGCGACCTCGGCCGCCTCGG
>JAQSDJ010000178.1:4722-18324 GCA_029945855.1 Lacunisphaera sp. | reverse complement strand
TCACCGGCGCCATCACCACCGGCACCGGCGCCTTGACCAAGCTCGGGACCGGCACCCTCACGCTCTCCGGCACCAATACCTACACCGGCGCCACCACCATCAGCGCCGGCATTGTGAATCTGCAGAACTCCGCCGGTCTCGGCACCACCGCCGGCGCGACGACCGTCGCCAGCGGCGCCGAGTTGCAGCTGCAAGGTGACATCGCCATCGGCGCCGAGGCGCTCACCCTCAGCGGCACCGGCCTCGGCGTCGCCGGCGCGCTGCGCAATGTCTCCGGCAGCAATTCCTGGAGCGGCAATGTCACGCTTGCGGCCAACACCACCATCGGCAGCGATGCCGGCCTCCTCACCCTTTCCGGCGGCATCTCCGGCAACACCCGCACGCTGACCGTCGCCGGCGCGGGCAACACCACCCTCAGCGGCGTCATCACCACCACGACCGGCGGCCTGGTCAAGGAAGGCGCCGGCACCCTCACGCTCTCCGGCGCCAACACCTACACCGGCGCCACCAGCGTCAGTGCCGGCACCCTGTTGCTCGGCGCCTCCGAGGTCATCTCAAATTCCTCCGCCGTCTCTGTCGCCTCCGGCGCCACGCTCGACCTCGCCGGCCAGACCGAGACCATCGCTTCCCTCGCCGGCGCTGGCACCGTCAGCTTCGGTTCCGGCACATTGGTCTCCGCGGGCAATGCTTCCACCACCTTCTCCGGCACCTTCGACGGCCCGGGCACATTCACCAAGCAAGGCACGGGCGTCCTGACCCTCGACACCAGTTTGGATTTCAGCAACGGCACGTTCAACCTCGCCGGCGGCACCTTGCGGCTCACGGACATGACGCTGAACCTCGGCACCCTCAACCTGACCGGCAGTTCCACGATCGATTTCGCCGGCACCAGCGCCTCGCTCCTTGTCACCACCCTGAATTTGAACGGCTTCACGCTCAACATCACCAACTGGACCAACGCCGTGGATTATTTCTTCGCGCAGAACTGGGCCGGCGCGGTCAACGACATCCGGAACGCGGCCCCCATGAACCAGGTCACCTTCAATGGTTTCACCGCCGCCGACACCCAGTGGCAGGGCTACGACAGCCAGGTCACCCCTGTGCCGGAACCCGCCGCGTATGGGGCTTTCCTGATCGGCCTGCTGGTCCTGTTACCGTTGCGGCGCCGGTTTCGTTCCGGTCGTTGACCTCGCCGGTCTCCCCACCTCGGCTCGATTGCCGTCGTGCGATACCTGCCGCTGCCGTTGACGGGCGAAACGCGGCGAGGTCGCCGTGGCTCCATGAAATATCCGGGCTAAATCCCCTCTTGTAGAAGCCATTCGTGGATTGTATAGTCCGTTGTTCGAACGGCGCCTATGCTAAGTCATAGAATCCACGATATTGCCGAACGTAATTCCTCATGCAGGATGAGGATGTTGTTCGTATTTGGGGCTTTACTAAGCTCAACCCTTCCCGCCCAAGTCATTTGGAGCGGCGGAGCCGCTACGGGCGCGTGGGCCAACTCGGGCAATTGGTCCGGCGGTATCCTTCCCTCCACCACCGACGTTGCTCAGTTTGATGCCTCGGCCGCCAACAGCGAGTTTTCCATCACACTGGGCACCAACCGCACCGTGCTCGGGGTCGATTTCACATCCGCCGGCAGCAACGGCTTCACCTTCAATGCCGGCAATGCCCTCATCGTCGGCACCAGCGGCATCACCAACAACCACGCCCAGGACCAGACCTTCGACGCCGAGGTCCGCACCTCCGGCGACCAGACCTGGGCGGCCGGATCGGGTGGTCTGGCCTTCGACGACGTCCGCCTCGCCTCCAACCTCAACCTGACGGGAAGCTCCGCCGTCAGCGTCGGCGGCACGCTGACCCAGTTCGGCGGCTCCTTCACACTCACCAACGATCTCACCGGTGGGCTGACGCTCAACGATCTTTACCTGAGCAACAACGCCAACGACCGCCGGCTCACCATCACCGGCACCGGCGACACCCTCGTCAACGGCGTGATCTCGGGCGCCTCTGGCGCGGCCGGCCCCGGCCGCCTGACCATGTCAAGCAGCGGCACCCTCACCCTGACTCAGGCCAACACCTACACGGGCGACACCATCATCACGGCTGGCACCGTCGTCCTCGGCAGCAATGCCGCCTTCGGCACCGGCAGCCTCCTGCTCAACGGCAACGGCGTCATCCTGGATAACAACGACGCCGACCGCACCATCGCCAACGCCACCCGGATGAACAACAACACCGTGCTCACGGGCACCGGCGGCTTCAGTTTCACCGACACCCTGACCGTCAGCGGCAACAACCGGACCCTCACCGTCAACTCCACCGGCTCCAACTCGCTCAACCACGTCATCCTCTCCTACAACGGCAATGCCCGCACCCTCTTCATCGACGGCGCGAACAACCTGACCATCGGCGGCATCATCGCCGATGGCGACACCGCCGGTGGTGGCCTGACCAAACAGGGCGCCGGCCAGCTCACCCTCGGCGGAGCCAACACCTACACTGGTGCCACCACCCTGTCCGCCGGCACCATCCAGGTTGGCAGCAACACCGCGTTTGGCACCGGCACCGTGCAATACGGCGCCGTCACCCTGCAGGGCGATGGCAGCGCCCGCACCCTGGCCAACACCGGCACCTTGGCCGGCAACCTCACCATCGCCGGTTCCTCGGACCTGTCCTTGACCGGCCCTCTCACGCTGACCGGCGACCGCACCCTGACCGTCTCCAATTCCGGTCTGACCACCCTGGGCAACGTTGCGCTTTCCGACAGCGCCACCAGCCGCACCCTGGAGTTGAACGTGGCCAACAGCGCGGTGATCTCCGGGGTGGTCTCCGACGGCGGCACGGCCACGGCCGGCGCCCTCACCAAGACCGGCGCCGGCTCGCTGACCCTTTCGGGCGACAACACCTACGGCGGCGCCACCACCATCAGCGCCGGCACGCTCGTCGCCGCTCACGCCAATGCCCTCGGCACCACCGGCGCTGCGACCAGCGTCGCCGCGGGCGCGACGCTGGAACTGCAAGGCAACACCGCGATCACCGGCGAGGCGCTCACCGTCACCGGCACCGGCCGGCTCTACAACGCCACCGGCACCAATGCCTACGGCGGCGCCATCGGCGGCACCGGTGGCGTGACCGTGGCCGGAGGGGAACTCACCCTCACCGGCACGAACACCTTTTCGGGCAACACCACTGTCTCCGGCGGCACTCTCAGCCTCGGCGGCAGCAGCCTCCTCAATACAGCCACCAACGTCACCATCGGCGCCCTGGGCACCTTCAACCTCGCCGGCTTCTCCCAGCGCGTGGGGGATCTCTCGGCCTCGGGCGGCGCCACCGTCAATTTCGGCACCTCAGCCGGCGCCAATGATTTTGTCTTCGCCACCTACACTCCGCCCGGCAGCGGCGTCCTCGTCATCAGCAACTGGGAGGAGGGGGTCGACCGCCTCGCCTCGACCGTCGGCGCCCAGGACGTCTCGACCATCTATCTTTCCGGTTACGGCGTCGCGGAAATGGCCGTCGGCACGACCTCGATCCTCGGGGCCAACGCCTACCTGCTCACCGCTGTCACCCAGGGCTTCAAGGAATGGGACGGCAGCTCCAGCAGTTCCTGGGGCACCAACAACAACTGGAGCCCCACCGCCGGCGAACCCGCCACCAACGAATACGCGCTCTTTGACAACGACGGCACCGGCCGGGCCAATGTCAGCCTCAATCAGACCGATACCATCGCCGGCATCGAGTTCGGCACCGGCGCCTCCACCAGCTACACCCTCGCCTCGGCCACCACCCAAGTGCTCACCCTCGCGGGCGCCGTTCCCTTCATCCGGCAGCAAAGCACCAACGACCAGACGGTGGACTTCTACCAACTGCGACTCGACAACAACACCGTCGCGGACATCACGAGTGCGGGCAACCTCGTCATCTCCGCCGACATCACCGACGGCGGCAACGGCTACGACCTGATCCGTGACGGCAACGGGGCTGGCCGCCTGATCCTCAGCGGCAACAACACCTACTCCGGCGGTTTCTACCTCAACACCGGCATCGCCCAGGCCCAGTCCGCCTCCGCCCTCGGCACCGGCGCGGCCGTCATCGCCGCCGGCACCACCCTCGAGCTCAGCAGCCCCGGCACCGTCAGCAACAACATGTCCCTGACCGGCTCCGGCGTCTCCAGCAACGGCGCCATCCGCAACATCGCCGGCACCAACACGCTCTCCGGCATCCTCACCGAATCTGGCAACACCCGCTTCGTCGCCGACACCGGCACCACGCTCAATCTCACCGGCAACCTCACCGGCTCCGGCACCGCCACCACGTTTGCCGGGGCCGGCAGCATCAACGTCGCACGGATCACCACCGGGACCGGCACCGTCGCCATCGAGTCCGGCACCGTCACCTTCAACGGCGGCAACGCCAACACCTTCACCGGCACGACGACCGTCAACGGCGGCACCCTCACGCTCAACAAGACGGCCGGGGTCGACGCCATCGGCACCGGTGGCCTCGTCATCAACACCGGCACCTCGGTGACCCTGCAGCAAAACCAGCAGATCAACAACGCCGCCACCGTCACCCTCAACGGCACGGGCAGCCTCAACCTCAACGGCACGACCGAATCCTTCGCCGTGCTCAACAGCGCCAGCCCCTCTGCCACCGTGGCCCTGGGCGCCGGCAACCTCACCTTGGGCGCGGTCGGCGCGGCCGACTCCACCTATGCCGGCACGCTCACCGGCACGGGGGCCAGTTCCCTGACCATCGCCGGCGACAGCACGGTTTTCCTCACCGGCAGCAACTCGGGCTATGCCGGCAACACCACGGTCAGCGCCGGCACCCTCCACCTCAGCGGATCCAACAACGTCATCGGCAGCGGCGCCGCCAGCGTGGCGGCCGGCGGCACCCTGCAGCTCGCCGGCGGCATCACGCTCGCCAATGCCCTGACCCTCAACGGCACCGGCACCGCCGGCAACGGCGCCCTCGAAAACACCGGCGCCGACAACACCCTCGCGGGCACGCTCGCCCTCAATACCGACTCCACAATCGGCGTCACCGCCGGCAACCTGACGGTCTCCGGCACGATCTCCGGCGGCAACGACCTGACGAAGGTCGGCACCGGCACCCTCTCGCTTTCCGGCACCAACACCTACACCGGCGCCACCACGGTCAGCGCAGGCAACCTGAGTATTTCCGCGGATGCCAATCTCGGCGCGGCCCCGGGCAGCCCCACCGTGGGACATCTCACTCTCGACGGTGGCACCCTTCAGACCACCGCCGACCTCACCCTTGCCACCAATCGCGGCATCGCACTCGGCGCCGGCAGCGGCACCTTCGACGTCGCCACCGGCACCACCGCCACCTACGACGGCATCCTCACCGGCGCCGGTGCCCTCAGCAAGACTGGCGCCGGCGCCCTGGTGCTCAACGGGACCAACACCAGCACCGGCGCCCGCACCGTGGCCGCCGGCACCCTCGAGCTCAACGCCGCCCAGAGCTTCGCCGGCAACCTGCTGCTCAACGCCGGCACCGTGGTCGTCGGCCACGACAGTGCGTTCGGCTCCGGTAACATCCGCCTCACCAACGCCACCCTGCAGGGCGACGGCTCGGCCCGGGTCGTGGCCAACACCCTGCGCATCCTGGGCGACGGCGGGACCATCGCCGGCAGCAGCGACCTGGCCTTCACCGGCACGACCATCGCCCACGGCAATCGCACGCTGGCGGTCACCAACACCGGCACCACGACCTTCACCGATGTCACCCTCTCGAGCAACGACAACAACCGCACGCTCACCCTCAATCACACCGGTAACGTGGTGATCGGCGGCACCATCGCCAATGGCGGCACCTCGACCAGCAGCCTCACCAAGACCGGCACCGGCACCCTCACCGTCTCGGGGAGCACGGCCAACACCTTTGGCGGGGCCCTCGCCGTCAACGACGGCACCGTGGAACTCAACAAGACCGCCGGCACTAACGCCACCGGCGGAGGAGCCGTCACGATCGGCGACGGCAGTGGCGTCGCCGGCTCAGCGACCCTGCGCTGGCTGGCCGACAACCAGCTGCCGGACGGATCCGGCCTGCTCACGGTCAACGCCGACGGTCTGCTGGACCTGAACAACCACGGCGAGACCATCGACCGGCTCGCCGGCACGGGCGAAATCGCCCTGGGCACCTCCGGGGCGCTCACCATCGGGGCCAACAACGGCAACTCGACCTTCGATGGCACGCTTTCCGGTTCCGGTGATTTCACCAAGACCGGCACCGGTGAACTCACGCTCTCCACCAACCTTACCTTCAACGGCACCTTCAATCTCGCCGGCGGCACCCTGCGGCTCACGGACATGACGCTGAACCTCGGCAACCTCAATCTCACGGGCAACTCCACCATCGATTTTGGCGGGACCTCTTCCCAACTCATCGTCACCAGCCTGAACCTCAACGGTTTCGCCCTGAACATCACCAACTGGTCCGATGCCGTGGATTATTTCTTCGCGCAAAACTGGACCGGCGCGGTCAACGACATCCGGGGCGCGGCCCCGATGAACCAGGTCACTTTCAACGGCTTCGTCGCCGCCGACACCCAGTGGCAGGGCTACGACGACCAGGTCACCCCGGTCCCCGAGCCGTCCACCTATGGCGCGCTGTTCGTCGGCGTGCTCACGGCCTTTTTCGCCTGGCGCCGCCGTCGCCGCGCCTAGGGCGTGTATTCAAACCCCCATTTCCAAAAGGCGAAGGACTGGACAAACGCAGAGTATTTTAACCACGAATGCATCGCCTAACGGCGCTGCTACTTGGTGAGCTTCGCCTAATCGGCTTCGCGTGGGATTTCGGGGGTCGGCTAATCGCCGACTGAAACGGGAGGCCAGATCGGCTTGGATTCCCCGTGGCGATTAGCCGCGTCTCCGGACCAAAACCGAAGCCGATTAGGCGGAGGGCTCATCCCAGCGAAGCCGTTAGGCGGAGCATTCGTGGTTAAACTCGCGGGAGTTTGAGGGCTTGAAGACACTCCCTAGTGGGTCTGCCCGCCTTCTGACTTCGCGTCCCGCCGCGTCGTGAGCGCGGTCGCAATCGCCACGCCGATGGCCTCGACCATCGCCTCCAGCGGCAGGCTGGGTTGACCCTTTTTCGCCTGCTCTGGCAGGAACGGCACATGGATGAATCCGCCGCGCACGCCGCGCTTTGGGCGCAGCATGTGCATCAGGCCGTAGAATGCATGATTGCAGACAAACGTGCCGGCGGTCTGTGACACGCTGGCGGGAATGCCGTGCCGCCGCAGCGCCGCGACGATCGCCTTGATAGGCAGCGTGGACCAATACGCCGCCGGGCCGCCGCGCACAATGGCCCGGTCCACGGGCTGCCGCCCCGCGTTGTCAGGGATGCGCGCATCATCGACGTTGATAGCCACGCGCTCCGGCGTGATGTCGGCACGGCCGCCCGCCTGCCCCACGCAGATGACGAGCCCCGGCCCGGTCGCACGAATCTGCCTCTTCAGCTCAATGATCGCCGCCCCGAACACACAAGGCAGCAGCGCCCCCACGACACGGTGCCCGCCGATGAAGCGCCCATGCCAGTGCCGCGCGATCTCCTGCGACGGATTGAGCGTCTCGCCGCCAAACGGCTCGAACCCGGTAAGCAGAACAGTTTTCGTTTTCAGGGCCACAGATCACTGATGGCACGGATTGGTCATGAATCAACCCCAGCGTGTCATCCTGAGTGCAGGCAAGCGACGCAGCCTAATGCACCAGTTGCTATTCACGGCTTGCCGCGCCGCAGCCTCGGCGAAGGCGGGGCTTGGTCAACCGGCGTCCCGCTGCGCGCTACGGCGCAGCAGAACGCTCCGAGTTAGCCCTTTTTGTCTTCAGGCGAGGCAAGCGATTTAAGAATCTTCTTTGCCAGAAACTCATTGATCTCACGATGACGTGGCACGGGCTCTGATCGGCCGGTTTTCGGCTGGTGATAGATATCATGCTTCGCCCCATGCCGCAACAGAGCGCATCCATCCCGCTCCAATTCGGCGACTAACTCCCGCCGCTTCATGCGACTTCAAGTTCAGCGACTTTTCGAATACCTGGAATCTCCTCGGCGGAAAACATCTCATGCAAATCGCGCAGCTGCGCCTTCAAGTCTTCGAAATCTTCGCCTTGCGTCCAATGGTCGGGATGCGAATTAAGGTATCCCAAATACTTACCATCCTGCTCCTTCCAGTAGGTGAACGTGGCCTTCATGCGCTCAAGACATGCACATTGACGCATCGAATGCGAGTCGGACTTTTCTTGGCTAGATCAACGTCTGCAGCCAGACACGAAGGCTCGAAGTGAGACACGCGCGGGCGAGCGTGGAGTGAGCCCTTTCTTGTCCGCCGTAGCCCTGAGCCTGTCGAACGGGGCGAAGGTGGATGAACTACGGAAAATGCTGAGCGGAGAAGGTGCATACGATTTAGGTCACATCCCGCGCGTTGTTCTCTGGCGGTCTCTTTCATGGGCCAGGATCCTTGCTCTCAATTGGTCGCTTGGGCTTCGCTCCATTGTAGATCTCGTCTTCGGTGAATGCTCCCAGGCCTCCAAGATCCAAAATCGCTTTTCGGATGGCGTCGTGCTGCTTCTCCGTTGATGCGAGATAGCCATCAAGGGCGCTCAATCTTACGACATCCACACGATATCTTTCTCTCGTGTAGCTAGCCGTCTTGTAGC
This sequence comes from Lacunisphaera sp., assembly GCA_029945855.1. GTDB lineage: Bacteria > Verrucomicrobiota > Verrucomicrobiia > Opitutales > Opitutaceae > Lacunisphaera. The sequence goes on along the minus strand of JAQSDJ010000178.1, from coordinate 9,640 downwards.
CGACGTGTAATGGGGCAAAATCGATCTCGCTCACCTTGAGCTTCCCGGCTCCGTCGAGCTCAGCGGATAAAAGCTCACCATCGAGAACTAATACGGGGCGGATGAAAAATACCCGCGTGGGGTGTTCTGAAATGTCTTCAGTGACAGGCGTAGAATCTTTCATCGCCGCATGGTGCTCACCATGGAAATGCTCCGCCGCTTTGATAAGCGACATCATGGCGGCGTATGGTCGAGATGCCTCGCTGGGTTGCTTGAAGCTCTCGTGAATTCCAGCACCGATCCAATCGAGACCTTTGCAGGGAGAATTCTCATAAATCCGCCAGCTAAAATTCTTATCCCAAGCCGCGGGAAGATTGCAGAACGAAACGAGATCTTGGTGCCAGAGCAACACGTCGCGAATAACGTCGCGGCGCTCCTTGAAAACCACCCAAGGCTTTCCGCCTTCTGATTTCTTAACTTCAATGATGAGATTCCAAACGGTGTGAGTGGAATTCTTCCGAGAAACTCTGTCGCCGCATGGCATGAACGCATATACGTCGATCTGTCGGAGCTTCTGTTCGTCGAGATCGAAGAAGCCCATGGTCCCCGTGCTGTCCCATCGACCTGATCGTAGGTATATCGTTCGTCGCACTTGGAACTCCGATGGAAATCCGGTCTTCTCCAAATCGGCTATCACCTTGGCTTCGAATTCTGGGGACATGGGCAGGTTTCTTGCCGAACGATTGAGCTCAGACACGACCGGGCGCAGCCCGGTCGTTGTCTGTGGCGGCTGGATCGGCCTTCTTAAGGGAAGCCCAAATCGCACCAAGAGTCAGGGCTTCGATCAGAGCCCAGAAAATCCAGAAGGCCGCGTGACGGTCTATGGCATGCTGTGCCAGTGGTGACATGGGCCAGAATAACAGGAAAAGCAGCGCCATGGCAGCCACGACGAACCGGCACCACTGGATACCACAAATGAACGCGATGGCCGGAACGACGGCTAAGAGCGCGATGCCGATCATGATCGCGTTCACCCACCAAGGAGCCTGGGCCTCAATCACGCCCAAGAAAATCACAGCGATACCTGCTGCAAACAAGACGACCAATATGTTACGAATCCATCTCATCTTTCTTCTGCCGATCAGTGTCAGTGGGACTCGAAAACGAGTCTTTGCACGCAAGGGGTCATGGACGGTAGCAAATTGCCTAAATCCTTCTTGGGCAATACTCGAATCTTCCGCGCAAGTCATTTCCACGGTGAAACCGGCTGGGAAAATGACTTGTTGGGTGCCTGACAACGGGCCGATTTGTCTCTGTCTTTTTGGTTCCACAATCCGATAGTTCCCTCATGGAAAGCGGAGAGCTTTCCCTTGCCGCACTGAGTTCGGAACAGTGTGAGGCACACCGACGGGGGATTTTGAGCTACCTGCCTCAAGGGCTGAAAATCAAAACCGATACACGCACAGATACATGATGAGCACGTTGGCGGCAAACACCACCAGCGCGATCGGCACCTGCGCCTTGATGACGGCGTTCTTGTCCGTCAGCTCGAGCAGCATCGCCGGCACGATGTTGAAATTCGCCGCCATCGGCGTCAGCAGCGTGCCGCAATAGCCCGACAGCATGCCGATGCCGGCCATGATGGCGGCGTTGCCGCCGTGCTGCTGCACGATCAGCGGCAGCCCGATGCCGCCGGTGATGACCGCGAAGGCCGCGAACGCGTTGCCCATGCACATCGTGAAGAGCAGCATCCCGAGACAATAGGCCGCCACCGCCACGAAGGGAAACTGCGTCGGCAGCGCCCGCGCCACCAGGTCCGCCACCACGGGACCGACGCCCGCCTTCGCAAAGATCCCGCCGAGCGCCGCCAGCATCTGCGGGAGGATCAGCGCCCAGCCGATGGCCTGCAGCAACCGGCCGCCCTCGACGACCGGCGTGTGCCCCTTCGCCCCCGTCGTGCGCAGCGCCACCGCGATGGCCAGCAGCGACCCGAGCCCGAGGGCGATGAGCGTCACCTGCTTCGCCTCGATCAGCGCGAAGCCGCCGAAGTGAATCTTGTCCAGGAGCAGCGTGCCCACGACCGCGGAAGCCGGCACCAGCAGCGCCGGCCAGAAAAGTTTGTTGCCCAGACGGGCCGCCTCGGCGGTGCGTTCCGCGAGTGTCGGGCGGCGCTCCGCCGAGCGCTGCACCTGCCGCGCCGCCGCGAGCAGGACCATCACCAGCACGAGATAACCGACCGTGGCCGGCGGCAGCAGCTTGCCGAAAAGATACGTGACGGCCAGCAGCCCCCAGAAAAGCGCCGTGCCCCAGCGCCGGGCGTGCGTCTTGTCCAAGGCGACCTGTCCCGCCATGAACGCGAAGACCGCACCGATGAGGACATAGAAAGCCTCGACCGTGAGCAGCGGCTTCATGGCTTGGCCTCCGGCCCGGGTTCCGCCGCCTCGCGTGCGATGCGCCTATCCAGCACCCGGCTGCGCCACCACATCACCGCGGACGCCACCAGCGCCGTCGGGATGCCCCACAAGGCCATCGCCCAGACGCTCACCTCCATCTGCAGGTTGTCGAAAAACCCCTTCATCAGGAGGATCGCCCCGACGGCGATAAAGACATCCTCGCCGAAGAAATTGCCGGTGTTCTCCGCCGCCGCGGCGTGGGCGCGGATGAGTTGCACGGTTTTCTCCGGGATCTCGCCGTGCCGGGCCCGCGCCGCCCCCTCCGCCATCGGCGCGACCAACGGCCGCACCGCCTCGGCGTGCCCGCCGATTCTCACGCCGAGCGCGATCGTCACCTGCCGCACCAGCGTGTAGAGCAAAATCACCCGGCCCGCCGTGGCCGACTGCTTCCGCCGGATCAGGGTCTCGGCCCGCTCCTGCAGCCCATGCCGCTCCAGCAGGCCGATCAGCGGGACCATCAGCACGACCGGCAGCGTCATGTAGCGGTTCTCGACGAAGTATTTCCCGAACAGCTCCATGATCTCGTGGAACGACATTCCCGCGACCAGCCCGGTGACGATGCCCGCGGCCATCACGACCAGCAGCGTGTTGAAGCGGAGCGCGAAGCCCACGGCGACCACGAGGATGCCGATCAGCTTGATCATGCGCCGGGTGCCTTGAACCCGATCATGGCCTTCTTCAATTCGGTCCGCAGCCGGTTCGCCAAGAACACCGCCTGCGACCCGTCGCCATGCAGGCAGACCGTGTCGGCGGCGAGCGGCACCACGGTCCCGTCCGTCGCCGTGACGGTGCCCTCGAGCACGAGTTGACGCACCTGCGTCACCGCGGCGTTGGCATTCTCGATCAGCGCCCCCGGTTGCGTGCGCGGCGTCAAAGCACCGTCCGGCTGATAGGTGCGGTCGGCGAAAACCTCCCGCGCCACGCGCAGGCCGCGGGCCTGCCCCGCCTTGATCAATTCGCTGCCGGCCAGGCCGAACAGGATCAGGCCCGGGTCGGCCTCGTGCACGGCCGCGGCCACCGCCGCGGCGAGGGCGGGATCGCGGGCGGCCATGTTGTAAAGCGCCCCGTGCGGCTTCACGTGCGCCACCCGGGTGTCGCACTGCCGCGCAATGATCCGCAGCAGGCGCGTCTGGGTCAGCACGAGCAGGTGCACCTCGTCCGGCGAGACCGGCAGCTCGCGCCGGCCGAAATGCTCCCGGTCGTTCAGGCTCGGATGCGCCCCGATGGCGACGCCGTGGCGGAGCGCCAGCTCGACCGCCAGGCGCATCGTGCCGCCGTCGCCCGCATGGATGCCACAGGCGAGGTTGGCCGACGTGATGAGCGCCATCAGCTCGGCATCGTGACCGGCGCCTTCGCCGAGGTCGCAGTTCAGGTCGATGTGGCGCATGGGTGATTCAGCCTTGAAACCTACACACCCCGCCCTGCCGGGCACCCCTCTCCCAGAGGGGATTCAAGGCAAGCAGCCGGCGATTGGATCCCCTCTGGAGAGGGGTGGCGCGCAGCGCCGGGGTGTGTCGGAAGATCATCGAGACTCGAATGAAATGCATTTCAGCCGGTGAGCCGGGCGAGCCCCGTGCGGACGCGATGCAGGTCGCGTTCCCGGGCCAGGTAGAGGGCATGGGCGACGGTGAGGTTGATTTCCTCAAACCGCACGCGGTCGCCGGGCCGCAGCTGCGCGATGCGCGGCAGGTCCACGGTCGCCACGGCGGCCAGCCGCGGGTAACCGCCGACCGACTGCCGGCTCGGCAGCAGCACGATCGGCTGGCCCGCCGCCGGCACCTGCACGACGCCGGCGTTGACGGCCGAGGAAACCATGTCGCCTGCCTGCCGCCGTTCCAGCGTCGGCCCGGCCAGCCGCACGCCCATGCGGTCGGCGTCCTTGGTGGCGGTCCAGTCCGCGGAAAAAAACTGCTGCTGGGCATCCAGCGTGAACCAGGTGCATTCCGGGCCCCGCATCGCCCGCACCACGCCGGCTGCCGCCGGCCGGCCCATGACCCCGGGCCGCACGGTCCAGGCCGTCATCAGCTTCCCGCCGGTGCGGAGTGACGCGAGGATGTGCTCCGCCCAGCTGGAGGGCGCCAGCATCTTGAGGTCGTCGCCCGCCTTGAGCGGCCGGCCCTCGAACCCGCCGATGCCGGCGCGGCGATAAGTGCTGCGGCTGCCCATCACGAGCGGCACGTCGATGCCGCCGGCCACCGCCAGCCACGCCCGCAGGCCGCGGCGGGCCAGGCCGAAGCGGATCGTCTCACCCGCGGCCACCCGCACGGCGCGATCCGGCGGCAGCGGCACCTCGCCGATCATCACGTCGAAGTCCGCGCCGCACCAGGCCACCAGCGCCTCCCGCTCAAAACGCAGTTCCGGACCGGTCTGCGCCAGCTCAAGCACGGCGGCCTCGTCCGGATTGCCCACGACGAGGTTGGCCACCCGCGCCGCGAAACTGTCCAGCGCCCCGCCGACCACGACGCCGTATTGCTGGTAGCCGGGCC
>JAQSDJ010000178.1:0-4712 GCA_029945855.1 Lacunisphaera sp. | reverse complement strand
TGCACGGTGGTGAGCAGACCGGGCTTGAGCACGTGGATCATGGCCGCGCCTCCCACTTCGCGAACTCTTCCGGGGAGATCGCCGTGAACCTCACCCGGTCGCCGGCGCGCAGCAGCACGGGCGGATGCTCGGCCGGACGGAATATCTTCTCCGGGGTGCGACCGATGAGATTCCAGCCGCCGGGGGTCGCCAAGGGATAGATGCCCGTCTGCGCCCCGCCGATGCCGACCGAGCCGGGCGGCACCACCATGCGCGGTTTGGCGTGGCGCGGCGTCTCCAGTTCCTTCGGCAATCCGCCCAGGTAGGGAAACCCCGGCGCGAAACCCACGAGATAGACCAGGTATTCGGGCTTGGCGTGACGCTGGACGACCTCCTCGGGCGACAGCTTCGCCTGCTTCGCGACGAGACCGAGATCCGGGCCGAACTCACCGCCGTAGCACACCGGGATCTCCACCGTGCGTCCCTTTGCTTTCTCCATTTTGGGCGGATGTTTCAGGCGTTCTTTCACCTGCGCCACGAGCCATTCGAAGATGTCATCCTCCGGCGCGCCCACCTGCACCGCCAGCGCCGGATTATAGAACAAGGTCACCGTCGTGTAGGCCGGCACCAGTTCGATGACCCCGGGCAGGGGCGCCGCCGCGAGCACGCGCCAGGCGTCCTGCACGCGCCGGTGCGTGGGTTCGTCGATGACGTCCCCCACCTCCAGCATCAAGGCGTTGTCGCCCAACGGCGTGAAGCGCATGGGGAATGTCCTAAGTCGTTCATCCCGGTTGGCAGCAAAAATCCGCACCAAGCATTTCTTGTCCAAGATTGGGCGAATATTTCCCTTTGGCCGGTTAGGGTTGCGCTTTGGGTGGGTTTGAATTCAAAAACCCTCATGTTGCCCCGCCGTTCCACGCAAACGATGGTCGTATCACTGGTGATTTTGCTCACCAGCTGCAAAGACCGCGAAATCACCGCCTATCGCGCCCCCAAGGACGCCCCGGTCGCCGCCATGCCCTCGCAGGCCCCCGCGACCGACACCAACACCCTGCCGCCCGGCCACCCGCCGATCGGCGGCGCCACGGCCCCGGGAGCAGTTTCCGGCGGCGACATGGCGACCATGGCCAACACGCCCGTGCCCACCGCGGGCGGTTCGGACCTGACCTGGACGGCGCCGGCCGCCTGGGCCCCCAAGGGCGGCTCGACCATGCGCAAGGGCAGCTACGCGGTCAAACGCGACGGAGCCGAGGCGGATTTCGCCATCACCGCCTTCCCGGGCGACACGGGCGGTTTGCACGCCAATATCAACCGCTGGCGCGGCCAGGTCGGCCTCCCGGCGGCCAGCCCGGCCGAGCTCGACGCCGCCGTCCAGCACTTCGACGGACAAGGGCATCACTTCGAAGTCGTCGACCTGGTCGGCCCCTCCGGCACCCGGATGCTCGGCGCCATCACCAGTTTCAACGGCAACAGCTGGTTCTTCAAACTCATGGGCCCCGATGCCCTCGTCGCCGCGGAAAAACCGGCCTACCTCGAGTTCCTCAAAACAGTCAAGGCCCCCTGAGCCATGCATGACATCACCCGCCAGTTCCGCAATTTCTTCGTCTCGCTGCAGCTGACCGTCGCCCTGCTGATCCTTTCCCTGATCTTGGTTTTTGCCGCGACCCTGGACCAGGTGAACCTCGGCATCTGGGCCGTGCAGGAGAAATACTTCCGCAGCTTCTTTGTCATGTGGCAGGCGCCCAACACCGACATCTCGCTGCCGATCTTCCCCGGCGGCTATTTCATCGGCGGCCTGCTGCTCATCAACCTCCTCGCCGCCCACATCTACCGCTTCCAGCTGAGCTGGCGGAAACTGGGCATCCAGCTCGCCCACGCCGGCCTCATCGTCCTCCTGCTCGGCGAACTCATCACCGGCCTGCTGCAACAGGACAGCTCCATGCGCCTGGAGGAGGGCCAGACCAGGTCCTACTCCGAAAGCTTCCGCGATTATGAGCTGGCGCTGCTCGACAAGACCGACCCCGCCTTCGACGAGGTCGTCGCCGTGCCCGAGACCGTGCTGGCCGACGAGGGTTCGGTGCAACACCCGAAGCTGCCTTTCCAGGTCAAGGTGAAGACCTACTACGCCAATGCCACGATGCAGATGGGCAGTCCCGACAGCCGCCCCGGCGCGCCCGTGGCCACCCAGGGCGTCGGCGCCCGCGTGCAGGTCCTCCCCCTCCCCCTCACCTACAAGCCCGACGAGATCAACCAGCCCGCCGCCTTCGTCGAGATCATCACGACCGAGGGCACGCTCGGCACCTGGGTCGTCTCGCCCCTGGTCGGCATGCCGCAGACCTTCCCCTACCAGGGCCGGACATGGGAACTCGCGCTGCGCATGAAGCGACACTACCTGCCCTTCTCCCTCGATCTCCTCCAGGTCACGCACGACAAATACCCGGGCACCGAGATCCCGAAGAACTTCGCCAGCCGCGTGCGTCTCAAGGACGCCGCCGGCCACGAGGACCGCGAGGTCGTGATCTTCATGAACAACCCGCTGCGCCACGGCGGCCAGACCTTCTACCAATACCAGATGAACGCCGCGGGCAAGATGTCCGCCTTCCAGGTCGTCAGCAACCCCGGTTGGCTGATGCCCTACATCGCCTGCATCATGATGGGCGTGGGCCTCACGCTCCAGTTCTGCATCTCCCTCGCCGGCTTCATCCGCAAGCGGGCGGGAACGCCCGCAGTAGCGAGTAATGTGTAGCGAGTAGCGAGCATACCACGCCAATCGCTGCCACATTCTACTCACTACCCGCTACTCACTACTCACTACTTCGATGAAACGCCTTCCCCTTCTCATCCTGATCCTCGGTGCGGTCTATCTGCTGTCGACCCTCCGGCCGCAGCGCGACAAAACCGACTTCAAGCTGAACGACCTCAACCGCGTGCCGGTGCTGGTCAACGGCCGCATCAAGCCGCTCGATACCGTCGCCCGCACCTCCCTGCTCACCCTGCAGGGCCGCCAGCGCCTCGTCACGCCCGACGGCCGCAGCCTCACCCCCGCCGAGTGGATGGCCGACGTGCTCTTCGCCCCCGGCAAGGCCGACACCTACCGCTGCCTGCTCATCGAGAACCACGAGGTGCTCGATCTGCTCGGCGTGAAGACGGAAGACGGCGACGGTGGCAAGCGCTTCTCCTACGACCAGCTCCGCCTGAAATTGCCCGAACTCGAGAAGCAGGCGCGCCTGGCCGACGGCGTCGAGCAGCCGCTGCGCACCCCGTTCCAGAAGCAGGTCACCACCGTGCGCAACCGCGTCATCCTCTACCTGCAGCTCAAGACCAGCATGCAGATGCCCGACTCCCCGGATTTCCTCGCCGAACTGCAGCAGTTTGAGAAGGCGCTCCCCGCCGGCATTGCCGCCGTTCTCGCCAAGCAGCGCAACGAGCCGCACGACGCGGAGGCCGTGAAGGTCATGCGCGAGATGGCCGACCGCTTCAGCTACATGGAGTCGCTCGCTTACCTCCGCGTCGTCCCGCCGGCCGCGGGCGACCCGGACCCGACCAACTGGCGGCCCGTCGGCTCGACCCTGCTCGACGCCTTCGGCTCCGCCAAGATCAACGCCACCGTCATGGAATACGCCCGCCTCGGCCACGCCTGGCGCCAGGGCGACACCGCCGAGTTCAACCGGATCACGCTCAGCCTGCACGACGAGCTCGCACAGCGCTTCGCCCCGGAGATGCGGAAGAGCGACGTCGAGGCCCGCTTCAACGCCGCCCAGCCCTTCTACAGCAGCATGGCGCTCTACGTGCTGGCCTTCCTCCTCGCCGTGATCTCCTGGCTCAAATGGCCGCAGGAATTGTCCCGCGCCGCCTTCTGGCTGCTGACGCTCGCTTGGATCGCGACCACCATCGGTGTCTTCACCCGCATGTGGATCGAGGCCCGGCCGCCGGTCACCAACCTCTATTCCTCCGCCCTGTTCGTCGGCTGGGGCGCGGTCCTCCTCTGTCTCTTCCTGGAGAAATTCTTCCGCAACGGCGTCGGCAGCGTGGCCGGCGGACTCATCGGCTTCGGCACCCTCATCATCGCCCACCATCTTTCCCTCACAGGCGACACCATGGAGATGATGCGCGCCGTGCTCGACTCGAACTTCTGGTTGGCGACCCATGTCGTGATCATCACGATCGGCTACTCCGCCACCTACCTCGCCGGCTTCCTGGCCCTCATCTACATCTTCCGCGGCGTCTTCACCCGCAGCCTCGACAAGGCCACGGCCGACGCGCTCGTCCGCATGGTCTACGGCATCGTGTGCTTCGCCACGCTGTTCAGCCTCGTCGGCACCGTCCTCGGCGGCATCTGGGCCGACCAGTCCTGGGGCCGCTTCTGGGGCTGGGACCCGAAGGAGAACGGCGCCCTGCTCATCGTCATCTGGAACGCCGTCATCCTCCACGCCCGCTGGGGCGGCATCGTCCGCGCCCGCGGGCTCATGGTCATGGCCGTCTTCGGCAACATCGTCACGAGCTGGAGCTGGTTCGGCACGAACATGCTCGGCGTCGGCCTGCACAGCTACGGCTTCATGGACTCGGCCTTCTACGCGCTGATCGCCTTTGTGGGCTCGCAGTTGCTCTTCATGGTCATCGCCTTGGTGCCCCTGGAGAAGTGGCGGAGCAACCACGACACGCCGGCGGCGGCGTAAGGCGAGCGTTGGTAAATTTGTAGGGCGGGATCGCTGATCCCGCCTCGAACGTGATGT
>JAQSDJ010000177.1:13874-18428 GCA_029945855.1 Lacunisphaera sp. | reverse complement strand
CATTGGTGCCAACTTTGGTCACCTCATTGGTCACCATCAAGGTCCCAGACCTAGGAGAGCCGGGGTAAGGTGGAATGATACCGGACCGCGGTCGGCCGTCAATGCATCGGCATGCCGGGCGTGGGGCGGGGCACGCGAGCGGCACGGCAAGTGGCGGTTGCCGGCGCACCGTAGGAGCACCCGGGAGGAAAACTTCCAACCGATACCCGTGCGCCGCCGCTCCGCCAAATCGGGCAGATCACCGGGCTCATCCATTTGCCCCGAGTGGAAGCAGCGATCCGCTATTTGGCACACGCAAATGTCCGGGCCCGGGCCGCGAGGCTATTTGGACCCTGGGCATTGGCAGGAGAGTTGCATTCCCGGCAGTGAAGAACTTGTCCTTCCCGCAGGGTCCTCGCATTGTCGGTGATGTCCGCTATGTCCGCTCCCGGTGCAACGTCAGGATGAGTGGCAAGAAGTGGCCAAGATTGTCATTAATCGAGGACAGGCCTCCCGGGTCTTGCCGTGCTTGTGTTGAGAAATGGCTGGTGGTCGGGAACTATCCCTCTGAAAATGGAGGCAACGGACCACTTTCGGTCTGAACTCTGGTTCCGTGATACAACTTATCTATGAAAGGAATCCCATCCACCTCGACTGATACGGAGGACAAAAACATGAATGATCTTTCGCACGCGCGACGGCATTTGGAGTCGGAAAACTTGGCGTTTGTCATCGTGCGAGATAATCTCGTGCTGGCGCAGGGAGCACACGATGGGGTGGGCGAGTTGCTGGCGGCGATTGATAAGCTGGGGGGGCAGACGTCCGGTGCGAGTCTCGCTGATAGGGTGGTGGGGAAGGCCGTGGCGCTGATTGTCCTCGGCGCCGGAATCGTTGCGGTCTATACGCCGTTGGCGAGCGAGGCGGCGGCGGAGGTCTTTAGGTCGAACGGGGTTTTCTGGCAGGCTAGGACTATTGTGCCCCAGATCCTAAACCGCCGTGGGAACGGCCCATGTCCCTTGGAGCAACTCACTCATCCACTCCACGATCCTGCGGTGGCGGTCGTTAAATTGCGTGAATTCATAGCCCTGCGCGCAGTTCCACCAGTGGATCCCACAAGCCCAATTTGAGGTTGTCGGCCTTGAGGCTGGTCCGCTGCTGGTCTGTGTATCCACGCAATAACACGCGCCTCCTCGACTGCCTCGGCGGGAGATGCGGGATCGATCCTTCCTGATTGTGGCAAACGCGACGATAATCTTAGCGGCCAATTTACGCCAGTTGGACACGGACAACGATGCGACGGCGGCCATTATATTGGCCCGAAAGCTGGGGATCCTGTGGGTTTTCGCCTACGTGAGGCGCCGGTGTGTTGGCATTCAGAGTAACCGACCTTTTCAAGGGCGGCCGGAAACAACGATTGCTCATGCCGGGCAGAAGACCCGCCTCCCAGTGCTCAACAAGTGAGCGAGAGAGGCGGGTCGTGTATTCGATAATCGCCTTCGTCAGCCTCCCGTAGCCCTGCCATTTCCGCATCAGGTCCTTGGCCTGATCCATGGTCGGCCGGTGCTTCTTGCGCTGCTTCCCGCCCACCGTAGCTGTGATCAGATAGCTGCGCACCGTCCCATCCTCGCGGTAGAGCGGCTTGATCGTTGGCGGTTGGAGGGGGCGTCCCATCCCCCTCCTTGGGACTATTGGGGAACGGGTGTCTAGGTGCTCAGCACACTTTTCTTCACTTATTTTGCCCCCCTCAAGGGGGTCGGTGGATAAAACTTTTATCCACGGGGTCACACCCGCAGCACCTTTCTCCTCTGTAGAAGGATGGAGGCGCGGGGCGGAATCGAACCGCCGATAGAGCTTTTGCAGAGCTCGGCCTTACCACTTGGCTACCGCGCCGATGACCAATCGAGCGCGCAACTTGGGTCAAAATTCCTGGTTCGGCAAGAACTGATATACAGCGCGCTTTACTTTAAAAATCCTGCGGTTCTGCGGCCGTGGTCAAGGTGGCGGGCCTGGGTTCGGAATCCGCAAGGTGCCGCACCGTAACCCGAAGCACCGACGGGTTATAACCACCCGCCGGCCGGAATCACTAGGGCTTTTGCGCGAGTGGTCGGACGCGGAGGGTCAGTTCCTTCAAAAATTGGTCGGCCATGCTCCAGACGGCGAAGTGGCCGCCACCCGCCAACCACACCATTTCCTTGCGCGGGGCTTGGAGGGAATTGAAATATTCTTCCGCCAGTGGCGCCGACGTCACGGGATCGTCGGTCCCTTGGAAGAAGAACACGGGGACGCCGAAGTCAGGTCCCAGCGAGGCCAGCTTGGTGCCCAGCATCTCTTCATAAACCTGCCAGGTGGGGACGGCCATGAAGCCCCGGGCTTGGTAGAAAACATCGCGCAGGGAATAGTCCGGTGGCGGGGAGGTGAGGGTTTTCTGCATGAGCCCCAGGGCGGCCCGATCAGCCGCCGGCTGATATTTTTCGATGGATTTAAAGTAGACCGCCACTTCCCGCAGGTCGGCGAAGGGGGGCGCGCCGATCCCCGTCAGCGCCTGCAGGGTCTCGGCGTCCTGGGCCGCCCGGGCCTGCTCGAGCAGGCGGGCATATTCCGCCGCCGTGCTGCGGGGCAGGTCGCTCACCTGACCGGTGCCCACGTAGGCGTGAAACAGGTCGGGCCGCCGCTTGACCATGTTGACCCCGAGGATGGAACCCCAGGAATGCCCGAGGAGGATGAGCTTGTCCTGCTGGAGGCGGGTCCGCAGGTATTCGGCGACCGCGATGCCATCCTGCGCCATCCGGTCGACGGACAGGGTGGCGGCGATGCCCGGCCCGCTGGCCTTCAAACTTTTGCCGGCGCCGCGCTGGTCCCATAAAACCACGGTGAAATCCTTCTCCCAAGGAAGGAAGAGTCCCGTGACCGGGATCCAGGTGCCGCCGGGTCCGCCATGGACGCACAGCAGGACCGGGTTGGTGCGGTCCCGTCCGCGGATCTGCACCCATTGGTCGATGCCGCCGATCTTGATGTAGCCGGCCTCGGCGATGCCCTGGGCGGAGGAGATGACGAATGCCTTGGCATTCAAGTGCTGCCGGTAGGCCCGGAGCGAAAGCAATGCGCCAACGGCCAGCACAAACAGGCCGACGGCGCACAGCGTGACAATTTTCCCGATCCTCAACAACGAACGCATAAGATCCTCCCGTGGGTGAAGGGTTTCGTTTTCGACGGGGAATAATCGGCAACTCGCCGCACATGGCAAGGCTGGCGTCTCCCGGTCAGCGCGCCTCCCCGCTGGGGGAGGCGCTTCACTCCGGGGCGCCGGGCGGGACGGCCGCCACGGGGAACGGGTGGACCGTGTCGACCTGCTGCAGCGGAAGAAAGACGCGGACCGTGGTGCCGTGGCCCGGGGAACTCGCCACCTTCAGGGTGCCGTGGTGCGAGCGCACGATGCCGAGCACGGCGGGCAGGCCGAGGCCGCGGCCGGTGAACTTCGTGCTGTAGAAAGGCTCGAAAATCCGCGTCTGCATCGCGGGATCCATGCCTTCACCCGTGTCGGCGACCTCGAGGCAGAGATAGGGACCGGGCTCGGCCTCCAACGTCGACGCCGAGCCGCCGCCCGGCGAGGCCGCCCCGAGGGTCACGGCGGAGGTGGACAGGCGGATGGTGCCGGCCTTGCCGCCCAGGGCCTCGGCGGCATTGGTCACCAGGTTCATGATCACCTGACGGACCTGCACGGGATCGGCCTCATTGGTGGGCAGGTCCGGGGCCAGCGCGAATTCCAGCTTCGCCTGCTTGCCGATGGAGACTTCGAGCAGCCGGGTGGTCTCGGTGACGATCTGGTTGAGGTTGATCTGCTGGGTCGCGAAGCCGCCCTTGCCGGCATAGGCGAGCAGCGAGTGGCAGAGCTGGGCAGCCTGCCGGGAGGCGGTGAGCACGCTGTCGAGGCGGGCGCAATTGGCGGGCGATCCGGCCGACTCGAGGCGGGCGAGCGAGGTGTTGCCGATGATCACCGTCAGGAGGTTGGTGAAATCGTGCGCCACGCCGCCGGCGAGCACCCCGAGGCTCTCCAGCTTCTGGGCTTCCACCATCTGGTGGCGGACCCGCGCCGCCTCGGCCTCGGCCTGTTTGCGGGCGGTGATGTCCGTGTGCGTGCCGACGACGCGCTGCGGGGCGCGGGTGACCGGGTCGCGCGTCACGACCTTGCCGCGGTCGAGGATCCATTTCCATTCGCCCGATTTCGCCTTCATGCGGAACTCGATCGCGAAGTTGTCCTTGCCGGCGCGGATGAGCTTTTCATCGGCGAGGACGTCCGGCTGGTCGTCGGGATGCACGAGGGCGAAGAACCCCTCCCACGACTGGCGGATATCATCCGGGGCGTAGCCCAGCATGCCGGCCCAGCGCGGACTGCGGATGATGCGGTGGGTGGGGGCATCCCAGTCCCAGAAGGCGTCCTGGCTGCCCTCGAAGACCAGTTGCAGGCGTTCCTCGTTTTCCCGGATGGCCCTGGCCTGCCGGGATAGTCGCGCCAGCAGGCCGCGCTGCCAGAGCAACACGCCGAGTATGGCCACCGACACCAAGGTGACGACGGGC
>JAQSDJ010000177.1:12339-13864 GCA_029945855.1 Lacunisphaera sp. | reverse complement strand
GTTCGAGGTCGCGCCAGCGGAGCTGGCGCGGCTCGAGCGGCCCCAGCCATTTTTCATGCAGGGCCTCGGTGCGGCGGGCGAGCGTGAGCGTGTGGAGCCCTTGGTTGAGGCGGGCGAGCAGCTCTTTCCGACCGGGCTGGACGGCAAAGCAGAGCTGGTAGTTGACCGCGGGGAAGGCGAGCCGGCTGCGGACGATGTTTCGAAAGCCCAGCTTCCGGATATGCTGGTCGGTCACGAGCTGCATCCCGAGCAGGGCCTCGCACTCGCCGCTCTCGACGGCCTGCAGGCACTCGCGCAGGGTGGGGTAAGGGCGGATGTCCGCGGCCCAGGGCTGGGCCCGCGCAAACTCGTGCGTGATCGCGTCCTTGATGACGGCGATGCGCCGGCCCTGCAGGTCGGCGGTCGTGGCCAGCGTCGCGTGGTCGCGGTGGGTGTAGAGGCCGCAGATCAGGGTTTCGAATGGCAGCGAAAAATCCATCCGCCCGGCGCGCTCGGGGGAGTAGGCCACGAGCCCGAGGATGTCGCCCTTGCCGGCCAGGAAGTCCGCATAGACTTCCTGCCAGGGGCGGAGATCAAGTTGCACGCGCAGACCCTGGTCGGCGGCCACGGCCTGGATCAGGTCCACCGCGAAACCCTCGGGCTGGCCCTGGGCGTTCAGCGAGACAAAGGGCGGGCTCGCGTCCTCCATCAGCAACGAGACGGCAGCCGGCTCCGCAGCGCGCAGCCAGCCAGCGGCCAGCCCGAGGGTCAGCGCCAGCTGAAGGGCCAGGAGGTGACGCGACCAGCTCATCAGATGCCACTGACAGATGACATCGGGCGCATTAAATCAATCCATTTGCTGGCGGTGGAACTTCGCTGTAGGGGCGCCGCTTGGGCGCCGCCCCTACACAGACGAGCGGCCGCCTACCCGTGGCGGCCCTTGAAGGTGAGTTCGGCGACGCCCGACTTGTCTAAACCGCCGAGGCCGAGGGCGACCATGCGATCGAACTGTTCCTTCGTCGCCTTGGCGACCGGCAGGCTCAGCCCGCAGTCCAGCCCGAGCTGATAGGCGATGCCGGAGTCCTTGGCGGCGTGGGCGCCGGAGAAATAACAGTCGTGGGCGCGGTTCTGCATGTCCTCGCCGTCGGTCTTGAGGACCTGCGAGTTGGCGCCGGTCTGGGCGAAGACCTCGCGCAACATCGTGAGGTCGAGCCCGAGCGCCTGGCCGATGCCGAGGCCCTCGGCGAGCGCCGCGGTGTTGCAATTCATGATCAGGTTGACGAGCGCCTTCACCTGCGCGGCGGTGCCGGCGGACCCGATGTAGCGCAGGTCGCCGCTAAGTTTCTCGAGGACGGGGCGCACCTGGTCGAAGACGGCGCGATCGCCGCCGCACATCAGGTAGAGCGTGCCGTTGCGCGCCTGCGGGATGCTGGAGGCCATGCAGCCCTCGAGCGAGCTGGCGCCGGCGGCCCGGGCCCGGCGCTCCACCTCGACGTGCACGCCCGGCGTGAGGGTGGCGCAGTTGATGAAGATCTTGCCGGTGGCG
>JAQSDJ010000177.1:10540-12329 GCA_029945855.1 Lacunisphaera sp. | reverse complement strand
CGTACAGCATCACGGTGGCGCCGGTCAGCAGCGAGTCGCCGGTCGGGGCGAACACCTTGAGCTGGGCGGCGTCATCGGTCACGACGGTGAAGATGAGGTCGGCGCTGGCCGTGACCTGCGCGAGGGTGGGGCAGGCGGTCGCGCCGATTTCCGCGGCGAGCGCGGCGGCGGTGGGGGCGTGGACGTCGTAGACGGCGGTGACGGTGAAGCCGCAGTCCTTGAGACGGCGGGCCATGTTGCCGCCCATGCGGCCGGTGCCAACGAAGGCGATATTTTGGTTCATAAGCGTGGGGAAGATTGATTCTCCGCGGAGGACTTGAGTGTGGCACCGGCTTCCAGCCGGTGAAGACCTGCGGCTGCCCTTCGACTAGCTCAGGGCCGTGAGCCTGTCGAACCGGGAAGCCGCAGCCACTGAGTCATCCTCTCCGGGAGAGGAAGGGGTTGTGCTGTTTTTCCTGCTTGAGGGTGGTCAACGGACCGTGGCCGCAGGCGAGCACGGTGTCGGCGGGCAGCGGCAGGATCTTCTGCCGGTTGTTCTTGAGCTGGTATTCGTAGTGGGTGGCGCTGCCGCCCATCGAGCTGGCGAACACCGAGTCGCCGACGATGGCGAGCGGCCACGAGAGGCCGGTGATATAGAAGGTGGTCATGCCGGGCGAGTGGCCCCAGGTGAACAGGGTCTTGATCGACAGCTCGCCGAGATGGAAATGGGCGTTCTCCTGGAATAGCTTCACCCCGGGTCGGTCCAGCGGCTCCAACTCGCTGCACCAGACCGCGGCCTTGGTCTCCGCGGCCAGCCGGTCGAGGTCGGCGATGTGGTCGGGATGGGTGTGGGTCAGGAAAATGTAGCCGAGCGTGAGATGCTCGGCCGCGAGGGTATCGAGCATGCCCTGGGTGTCGGTGCCGGTGTCGAAGGCCGCGGCGAGTCGGGTCTTGGTGTCCCAGACGAGGTAGCTGTTGACCGTCATGTCCTCGAAGGCGGTGTTGAACATTGCGAAGCCGCGGGAGAACAGCGGTTGCTCGGGATACCATTCGCGGCGGGCGAGGGCCAGCAGGGCGTTGCGCTCGAGGCCAAGGGACGGGGCGACGGCGAGGAGGACCAGCTCGCGGATCTCGCCGCCCTTGACGGCGGCGAGGTCGGCGGGACTGACGCCGGCCTTGGCTGCGAGTTCGTCGTCGCTCAGCCTGAGGCCGCGCTGGGCCTTGCCGATGACGTCGGTGAAATTGTCCTCCAGGGGAATGCGTGGCATGCGCGCATATCCATCAGGGGAGTTTTCGCTTTGCGCAAGCCGCCTTTGTTGCACTGAAATTTCAGTGGGCCGGGGCTTTATTTGGGGCCCGCGTAATAGAGCCGGAGGTATTCCTGACGCAGCTTCTTGATCAGCTCGGGATCCTGGCCGATGAGGGTGCCCGTATCGATGGCGTCGGCGATTCCGTTGAGCTGCTGGGCGCGCTGGAGCTCGGCCTCGGCCTGCACCACGTTGGCCGAGAAGATCGGGCCGAAAAGGGGGAGCCTGATTTTGTTGAGGACCTGGCCGACCGGGCCCAGGTGCTTTTTGACCAGCCGCGCCTCGCGGGCCTTGGGTGATTCGAACAACTCCCCCGGCAGATCCCGAGCCGGGCTGAAGAACTGGATCCGGGGCAACGGGGTCGATAACTTCGCGTCGGGCCTGGCCCAGACCGTGATCAGATCGAGGACGAGCGTGTCGCTATCGGGTGCAGGGGACGCGACCGGCGCGGGCGGCCTTGGGGCCGGGCGGGGTGCCTCGGCGGCGGGGGCGTGGGCCGCCAG
>JAQSDJ010000177.1:971-10530 GCA_029945855.1 Lacunisphaera sp. | reverse complement strand
GATGGGCTTCGCGAATGGCCGGATCATAACGCGGCAGGTTGGCCCGCACCGCCTGGCGGGCGCTGCTGGGGGTCTCTGCAGACAGGGCAGTCGCGGCCAACAGCAGCAGCAGGCAAGCGGACCCGGCGCGGGAATCGGACAATCGGGAAGCACCGGGTGGGGCACGCATGGGACAGGAGGTCTGACTCGGCTGATCGACAGATGTTCACTCGCTGGGATGTTTCACCGGTCAGAGCGGACATCCGCCGGAGCGGTCAGGCTGAGCAGTCATCCCGCCCGAGGATTGACCTCGGGGCGCCGGGCGGCAATGTCTGCCGCATGAAGCCATGGCGTGTTCTCCTCGGTGCGGCCGGTTGCGTTCTGCTGATGGGGCAGACGGTGGCGGCGGAGGGGCAGCGGCTCACCGCCTATGAGCGCTCGCAGGGCTGGCGGTATCTGTTCGACGGGGAATCGCTCAGCGACTGGCACGGCTACCAGATGAACAAGGTCCCGCCCAACTGGCAGGTTGTCGAGGGCGTGCTGACGAGCGGCGGCGGCCCGGCCCTGGTGAGCGCTGAGGATTTCAGCGATTTCGAGCTGCTGTTTGACTGGAAGGTGAGCGCCGGTGGCAGCGCGGAGGTTTATTTCCGGGCGAATGAGGACGGAGCGGCCCCCGGCGAGTCGGGTCTGCTGATGCAGCTGGCCGGCCCCGGCGTGAAGATGGCCGGCAACGGAGGACTCACCGAGCCGTTCCGGGACATCACGCTGCAGCCTGACGTGTGGTATCGTGGCAAGATCGTGGTCTTCGGCAACCAGGTGGAGCACTGGATCAGTGGCGACCGGATGTTGAATTACATGATCGACTCGCCCGACTGGCGCACGACGGTGGCCGGCAGCGGTTTCAAGGATTTCAAGGGCTATGGGCTGGACCGCGCGGGGCGCATCGTGCTCGCGGGCCGCAGCGTGATTTTCAAGAACATCAAGATCAAGAAGCTGTAGGGCGGGCGCCTTGATCGGCAATGTGGGAGGGGCTTTATTCCCCGACTTCTCCGGGCTGGGCATCATCCCCGTCGGGGCATAAAGCCCCTCCCACATTCGATCTGCATAAAAAAAGTAGGGGCGGCGCCTTGCGACACCGCCCCCTAGGGGATGTAACTGACCTAAAGGAATCGCGCCTTACTTGGGCGGGTCGACGTTGATGTTCAGCTTCGCCAGCGTGACGCCGAGCTGGCGGTCGTATTCGGTCAGGGCCTTCGCGTAGTCGGACATGGCGAAAGCCTCGCGCACCTCGGCACCGGAAAGGATTTCCTGCTGCTGCGAGACGAAGAACGTGCTGCTCTGGCCGGCGCGCAGGCGCTTGACCTCGGCATCGAGCGTGGTCTGAGCGAGTTCGCGCGCGTGCCGCGTGACCTGCACGCGCTTCTGGGTGGTCTCGATCTGGCCGGCGGCGTTGCCCACACGGACGACGATGCCCTGCTCGAGGCGCTCGAGCTCGGTGGCCGCCTGGCGTTCCTGGAGCTTGGCGGCGCGATAGCGGCCGCGCTCGGTGGTGAAGGTGAGGGGCACCGAGACGACGACACCCCAGCTGTAGGCGTGATAGTCCTCGTTGCGCAGCTGCTGGCGGCTGGTGCGCAGGTCGGCGTCGTAGCCGTTGTAGCCGTAGCTGCCGACCAGGTCGACGCGGGGTAGCAGCTGGTTGCGCTGCAGGCGGGAACTGATGCCTTCACGCTTCAGCGCAATCCGGGCCTGCTGGTAATCGGGGCGCTGGTCGAGGGCCGTGCGGAAATCGTCGGCGGCGTTGACCACGACGATCGGGGCGGGCGGGGGCGGCTCGATGGCCAGGTGCCGGTCGAGGAGCGCGGTGGTCTTGTCGTCGCTGATGAGCGCCTTGAGGTTGTTCTCGGTCTCACGGACCTGGCGGGCGGCGGAGAGGATGCCCTCCTCGCGGCTGGCCACGCGCGAGCGGGCGGAGGTGACGTCGTATTCGGACATGCTGCCGACCTTGAAGCGCTTTTCGTTTTCGGCGAGGAGGCCGAGGGCGAGTTCGCGCGAGCGGACGGCGCTGCGGTAGTTGGCGTGGGCGAAGTTGAGGTCGTGGTAGGCGAAGATGACGCTGGTGACGGTGTCCATGACAGCCTGGCGGAACGCCCACTGGCTGATGCCGCGGTTGGCCATCGCGATGCGGATCGAGGCGAGCGTCGGGCCGAAGCCGAAGTTGCGCAGCAGAGGCTGCGTGGCGTTGACGCCGGCGAAGGTGCTGAAGTTGTCCGCGTAGGCGTTGAACGTGCCGCGGGTGTTGGTGGTGCTGGTGCCGAGCCGGTAGGTCATGCCCCAGGGCAGCAGGCCGCCGAGGCCCACGTCGTAGTCGTCGTTCTTTGTGTAGCCCGGCGCGGCGCGCACGCCGGTCACCGGGTCGGCGAGCACGGGGTTGAAGCTCTCGGAGTAGGTGAAGTTGCCGCTGAGGGTCGGATCGAACTTGCCGAGCGACTCGGTCACGCGGGCGGCGGCGATGGCGGCATCGAAGCCCTCGACCTTGATCGCAAAATTCTTGGCCAAGGCGCGCTGGATGGCGTCGTTCAGCGTGAGGGGCTCCGCTCCTGCCTCGGCCGTGACCGGCTGGGCCTGGCTGGAAAGCGCGATGAGCAAGAGGAACGTCAGGGCGATGAGGCGCCGGGGGGTGAGCATTGGTGGTTGAGTTGCCGCCCACTTTGCAACCCTCGTGCCAGCGTAAAAACTAAAACTAACCACCTAGGCGTCAGGGTATTGCGGGAAACGGGGAAAGATCAATTCACCTGCTTCGCCTCATCGGCGGGATTGGCAAATCCCGATAATGGGAAGAGCGAAGAAGTGAGGGGAGAGTGAAAGTGGGTAAAGAGATGGCGGTCGAAGCGGCCGGTGCACTTTCGACCTTCACTTTCACGTTTCACTTCCCTTCGCCATGAGGGCCAGCCCGTAGGGATGCAGCTCGCCGGTCATCACGCCGGCCACGATACACGGATCGGCGTTCATGAATCCGCGGGCCGCAGTCTCGTCTGCGGCGGTGAATACGACGAGCCCGAAGGTGCGGTCTCCCGGCTCCTTGGTGCGTCCGGCCAGCAGCACCTGCCCAGCGGCGACGCCGGCCTTGAGCCGGTTGAAGTGCGCCCCGACGGCGGCGTTGTCCTCCTTGGTCCACGCCTGGTCATCGTGCAGGCGCGGGACGAGCTTGAGCACGATGAGGTAATGTCTCGGCGCGGGTGGTGCGACTGTCGGCGGGGACGTGTCGGCGGCAAAGGCTGCAGCGGTGAAGGCAAGGCAGGCGAGGAGGAGAAGGTTTTTCATGGGGCGGCGGTGAATGCGCGTGAGTTTGGCAGGAGGGTTTCGATCGTTCTCGTTCTCCTGATCGTTTTCGCTGGCGGGGAAGGGCGGTGAATCGAGAGAACGAGAAAGATTACGAGAACGAGAATGAACCATCAGGCAGCCGGCGCGGCGCCGGCGGGCCCGACGAAGGGCAAGGGGCGGTAGGTGACATCCGGCACGCCCTGGGCGAGGAGCCATTGGTGGACAGGTTCCGCCCTTTCCCCGCCCTGGAGGGCGCAATGCAGCAAGGTGAAGCCGTGGGGGCCGGGGATCGCGTGCGCCTGAGGATCGAGGGTCAGCACCGCCTTGATGAAGTCCAGCTGACCGAGCATGGCGGCGGCGTAGACATCGAGGCGGGCGCCCTTGCGAAGGAGATATTCGGCGATGGCGTGCTGGCCGGTGTGGGCCGCGGCTTGCAGCGGGGTCTCGAAATCGCCGCCACCCCAGTCCCAGCAGGCATTGGCGAGCAACGGGGTCTCCTCGACGAGCTTCATCACGTTCTCGAGGCTGCGATGAGCCTGACCGACGGCTGCCTGCACCTTGTCGGGTGCGAGGGTGGGCGGCTTCGGCGGCGGCGACTTGGGTTGGGCTTTAACCGGAGGCGCGGAGTGCGGTGCGGTGACCGGGGTGTCCTGATCGGAATAAAGCGGGCGGGTCAGGCCGAGCAACGAACCACCGGCGAGCAGCTGGGCCGAGGACAGGATAAACAGGCGGCGGGAGACGGGTGATTTCATGGGCGGGAAATTATTCAGACCGGAGTGCGATGAGCGGATCGACCTTCGTGGCGCGCCGCGCCGGGAGCCAACAGGCGAGCAGGGCGACGGCGGCGAGGAGGACGGTGATGACCGCGTAGGTGGGCGGGTCGCCGGCGGCGACGCCGATGAGAAGATTCTGGAAATAGCGGGCGACCAGAAACGCCGCGCCGAGGCCGAAGACCAGGCCGGCGACGGCGATGACCAGGCCGCGGTGCAGGATCATCGTCATGACGTCGCCGGCCTGCGCGCCGATGGCCATGCGGATGCCGATCTCGCGGGCGCGGCGGCTGACGGTGTAGGACATGACGCCGTAGACGCCGAGCGAGGCGAGCAGGACCGCGAGCAGCCCGAAGGCGCCGAGCAGGGCGGCGCCGGTGCGCGGCGCCCAGAGGCCCTGCGCGATGTTCTCCTCGATCGTGGTGACGTTCACGAAGGGCAGCGACGGATCGAGGGCCTGCAGCTGCTTGCGCAGGAGCGGGGTGAGGGCGACGGCGTCGGCCTGCGTGCGGACATGGATGGTGGCGAAGCCGCTGCCGCGGCTGCCTTCCTGCGCGATGGAGAAGAAGATGTAGGGCTTCGGGTCCTCGCCGATGTTGTCGAAGGTGACGTCCTTCACGACGCCCACGACCTCGACGAGGTCCTCGGAGCCGAAGGCCTTCACGGTCTTGCCGAGCGGATTCTCGCCCGGCCACGCCAGCTTCGCGAGGTGCTCGTTGATGATGACGACCAGCGGGTGACGCTCGTCGTCGGTCGCGGTGAAATCACGGCCGGCGGCAAACGGGATGCCCATGGTCTTGAAATAGCCGGGCGCCACGTGCCCGTAGCTGAAGAGCTGGCCGGTGGTGCGGAGCTTGTCGTCGGGACCCTGCGGGCGGATGGTGCGCAGGGCGCCGCCGCCGTTGAGGAGCACGGTGGTGGCGACCGTGGCGTCGGTCACGCCGGGGATGCCGCGCACGAGGTCGACGGCGCGCTGGTAGTAGGCGAGGGCGCGTTCAGGTGAATAGCCCTGGGCGGAGAGGTTCACGCCGAAGAGCGCGACGTTGCGCGTGTTCCAGCCCGGGTTCACCTGCTGGGCGTGGCGCAGGCTGCGGATGAACAGCCCGGCGAGGACGAGCGCGATGACGGAGAGGGCGATCTGGCCGGCGACCAGAAGATTGCGGAAGCTGAGCAAGGGGGCCGGCGTCGAGCCCTTGCTCTCCTCCTTGAGCATGGTGGTGAGTTCCGGCCGAGTAGTGATCCACGCCGGGGCGAGACCGAAGAGCACGCCGGTGACGACGGCGGTCACGAGGCCGAAGCCGAGCACCCGGGCGTCGAGGGAAACCGTGAGGCCGTCCGGCAGGAACGGCGGACGCAGCGACCAGAGGATGTCCTGCGTCCAGATGGCGATGCCGAGGCCGGCGGCGCCGCCGAGGAGGGAAAGCAGGACGCTCTCGGTGATAAACTGCCGGATGAGCCGGCCGCGGCTGGCGCCGATGGCGAGGCGCACCGCGATCTCCCGCTGGCGGGCGGCGGC
Organism: Lacunisphaera sp.; assembly: GCA_029945855.1. Lineage (GTDB taxonomy): Bacteria > Verrucomicrobiota > Verrucomicrobiia > Opitutales > Opitutaceae > Lacunisphaera. The sequence continues at coordinate 4,944 of JAQSDJ010000177.1, read as the reverse complement.
GCGGGAGAGGAGGAGATTGGCGACGTTGGCGCAGGCGATGAGCAGCACGAGGCCCGAGAGGGAGAGCAGGAGGGCGCCGGCCTGCACGACATTGTCGCGGAAGTTCGGCCCGATCATCGCCTCGGCTACGGAGATGAGCCGCAGGCTGCGGCCGGCGTTGGCGGCGGGGTGGTCCTGCGCCAGCTGGGCGGCGATCGGCTTGAGACTGGCCTCGGCCTGGGCAAGGGTGATGCCCGGCTTGAGGCGGGCAAAGACGTTCCAGATCAGGGCCCGGCGCTCGGTGTAGAAGCCGCGGAGCAGCCCGGTGTAGATCTGGTCATGCATCGTGCTCGGCACCCAGAACGCGGGATTGTTGAACGTGTTGAGTCCGCGGAATCCGGCCGGCATCACCCCGATCACGGTATAGCCGTGGCCGTTGACGAGGTAGGTCCGGCCGATGACGCCGGGGTCGGTGTTGAGCTGGGTGGTCCAGAAACTGTGGTTGAGGACGATGACGGGGGCATGGCCGCTCGAGCGGTATTCGTCGGGCCGGAACGTGCGGCCCAGCGCGGGCGGCAGGCCGAGGAGGTCGAAGAAGTTGCCGGAGACCAGTTCGCACTGGATGGAACTCGGCTCGGGGCCGATCATCATGCTCACGGGGGCGAAGCCGTAGCTGCCCATGGCGGTGAAGACCTGGTTGGCCTCCTGGAAGTCGGCGAAATTCAACGGCGAGACCGGCAGGAAGCCCGGGTTGCGCTCGTCGATGGTGTAAGCGCTCACCAATTCCTCGGGTCGCTCGAAGGGCAGCGACTTGAAGAAGAAGGTGTTGATGAACGAAAAAATCGCCGTGTTCGCGCCGATGCCGAGGCCCAGGGTGAGGACGGCGATCAGCGTGAAGCCGGGGGATTTGAGGAGGAGGCGGAGGGCGAGCCGGAGGTCGGAGAGCATGGGTTGTGGTGTTCGTGGCAACCCGGTTGTGTTGGGAAAATGTTTAATCGCTGCGCAGGGCCACGATGGGGTCGTCCTTGGTGGCACGCCGCGCCGGGAGGAGGCAGGCGAGGCAGGCGACGGGGTTGTTGCCTAGGCCCACGGTGAGAACCGTGATCAACGGGTAGCCAGGGGACTTGATGAGCTGGCGAAGGGCGAAGCGGATATCGTGCATGCGTGGCGGCCCGGGGGCAGGGGCGGATCTGCATTGGATGTGCCACGGCCCGGGCTAAAATAAAGCGCGCCAGACCAGGGAGTTGGGCAGCGCCAAAGCTAACGCGGAAATCCGATTGTCCGTTCGTGAAATTTCGGCGTCCCGAAAGCGGGACAAAGTTACTTGGCCCAAAGACGGGCGGCGGCGTAGACGAGGAAGATCGCGAAGGTGCGCTTGGCGTAGAGCGCGGGGATTTTCTGGATGAAGAGGGAGCCAATGACGGCGCCGATGGCCCCCGCGAGGGCACAGGCCCAGAAGACCTGCCAGTTGATCTTGCCGAGGCTAAAGTTCGTCGCGCTGCCGGCGAGCGAGATCGGGATGATCAGTGCCAGCGACGTGCCGACCGCGACATGGTAGTCGATTTTGAAAAGCAGGACCAGCACCGGCACGATCAAAATGCCGCCGCCGATGCCGAAGCAGCCGCTGGCGAAACCCGCCACCAGTCCGAGGAGCACAAAGCCAAGGGTAGGATTCATCGCGGCAGCATGGAGTCTCCCCGCTGGCGAGACAAGGGGCGGGTGCGAGCTATTTCCTCGCTGGAGAAAATGGCCGCGGGCAACAGTTTCAGCGCGGAAGTCGCCGCGCCTAACTCGTCTCGCTCAGCCCACCTGCACGCCGTCGGCGAGGCGGATGATGCGCGAGCCGTAGGTCGCGTTTTCCTCCGAGTGGGTGACCTGGATGATGGTGGTGCCGTCACCGTTCAGCTTCTTGAACAGCTGCATGATCTCGCGGCCCTGGTCGGAATGGAGGTTGCCGGTCGGTTCGTCCGCAAGGATGAGCGAGGGCTTGGCGATGAGGGCCCGGGCCACGCCGACGAGCTGCTGCTGGCCGCCGGAAAGCTGGCTGGGATAGAGGTCCTTCTTCCCGACGATGCCGAACTTGTCGAGAACGTCGCAAACCACGGACTCGCGCTCCTTCTTCGGGATGTCGCGGTAGGAAAGCGGGATCTCGAGGTTCTCGTAGACGGTGAGGTCGTCGAGCAGGTGGTAGCTCTGGAAGACGAACCCGATGTGTTTTTTCTGGAGGTCGAAGCGCTTCTTCTTGTCGAGCTGGTGCACGGGTTCGCCGTGGAGGAAATATTCGCCGCCCCAGGCGCTGTCGTGCAGCCCGAGGATGTGGAGCAGGGTGGATTTGCCCGAGCCCGACGGCCCCATGATGGAGACGAACTCGCCCTCCTTGATCTCGAGGTGGATGTTGCGGAGGGCGTAGAAAACGCCGCCTTTGAGGGGATAGACTTTCTCGATGTGACTGAGCTTGATCATGGCAGAAGGGGATTTCTTAACCGGCTATGACGACTAATGAACACTCATTTTAGCAGGGAGTTGCAGCAAAAAACTGTGGAGTGGGGATTCAGGCCGGCCCGGACTCGACCGGGGGTGGCGTCAGCGGCATGATGCGGCCGTTGGCGTGGGTCCAGCGGTGAAGCAGCGGGCCGCCGCCGTGCTTGAGCGCCTTGAAGACCTCCGGGGCGTCGCGCTTCTGGAGCATCAGGTCGTTCACGCCGCCCGCGTCGCAATTGTAGATCTTCGCGTAACCCTTGTAGTGCCGGGGCTCGCCGATGATGCGGGAGAAACCGGTGTCTTCTGTAGGTCGGGGTTTATCCCCGACATTATTCTCCTTCGATGTCGGGCATAAAGCCCGACCTACCGTCCTTTTGTCCAGCGCGAGGAAACAGTAGGGCAGCGAGCGCAGGTCGATGCCGGCGCGCTGGCCGAATTTCACCCAGCCGGAATCGGCGTGGACGCCCGCCGGGGGCGCGGCGAAGAAATGACACCAGTGCCGCTCGTTGCCCGCGGCGAGAATCCCGCAGGCCGCCTGGTGCGGGCAGGGGGCGACGGCCGTCATCGTTGCCCGCAGCTTTTCGCGCCACAGGCCAAGGGCGCGGCTGACCTCGTGCGTGCCGGGTTCGACCCAGAGGATGGTCTCGGCGCGGGCGCACAGCTCGGTGAGTTCGGCCCGGGCGATTTCATCAAGTTCGTTCAGCACGTGACTGAGGATGAGGACACCGATCGGTTCGTTGCCGCGGAGGTAGCGCGTGTCGGGGCGGCCGATTTCGAGCGACGGGAATTGTTTCCGACTCTGATGTTCGGCGAAATCCATCGCCAGCGACGAATGGTCGTGCACGAGCAGCCGGGAGAAATTCGTCGCGCCAAAGGCCGTCAGCACGCGCCGGCCGGCGATGCCGCTGCCGCAGCCCCAGTCGAGGAAGGTTCCGCAAGGCGGCGGCGACCAGCCGCGCTGTTTCAGCTCGCTGAGCACGGCGTCCCATTTCCAGCCGATGCGTTCACCGAAGGTGAAGTCGTAGGACTCGAGGTCGGTGATCGTGTGCCAGTAGGGGCCGGCGCGTTTGGCGTCGGACAGGAAGGTCTCACGGAGGCGGTCGAGCGCCTCCCAGTCGAGCGTCTCCCAGTTCATGCGGCGTCTCCTCGGGGGACCTGCAATGTGTAATATAATACGTTACCCATTTCCATGCGCAGACTGTTCATGCGTCGAGGGCGAAGTAGAGCTGGCGGGCCAGGGCCTGGGTCTTCACGCCGTAGAAGGCGGCGAGCTCGCGGACCTTCAGTGCTGCGGCCTCGGTGCGGGCCGGATCCGCCCTCTTCGTCGCGGCGATCATGACATTCTTGGCCGTGTGCTCGGTGGAGATGAATTCAAAGACCTTGGTATCGTAGCCGGCCCACTCGAGGAGGAGGGCGCGGAGGGCATCGGTGGCGAACTCGGCATGGCGTTCCGCGAAGATGCCGTGCGCCAGGGCCGGCGCCAGGACGGGGGCTGGTTGCAGCTGCGCGCGTA
>JAQSDJ010000177.1:0-961 GCA_029945855.1 Lacunisphaera sp. | reverse complement strand
GTTCCTTTTGGCAGCACGGGGCCACGACGATGAGTGTGGCGCCGGCCTGCACGCCCTTGGCGATGGCGTCGTCGGTGGCGGTGTCGCAGGCGTGCAGCGCGATGAGGACGTCGAGGGTGGTGATCGAGGCGGACTCGATCGTGCCGGGCAGGAAAGTGAGCTGGTTGCGGGCGGTCTCGCGGGCGATGCGGTTGCAGAGCTGGACGAGTTCCGGGCGGGCCTCGATGCCGCGGACGTGGGCCGGCCGGCCGGCGACGAGGTTGAAGTAGTCGTAGGTCGCGAAGGTCAGGTAACCCTTGCCGCAGCCCATGTCGGCGATCTCGATCGGCCGGTGCGTCGGGAGGCCATGCGACAGGCTCAGGCCGGGCGCCGCGCCGGCGGCGAGGTGGCTGAGGATCTCCACGAACTTGTGGAGCTGGCGGTGCTTGTCGGCCATGCCCTCGCGGACCGAACCGGTCGGGGTCGTGATGCCGAGCGCCTGCAACCAAGGCTGGCTTTCCTCCGTGAGCAGGCGCTGCTTCGGTCGGTCGTGGGTGGGGTCGGATTTTTCCTGAGCGGCGGGGCCGTAGGTGAGGCGCGGCTCGCCCTTCTTGTTGTATTCAAGTTGGGCCAGGCGGGCGGTGGTGAAGAGGTGGGCGCTGTGGAAGTCCGACCCGATGAGCGGAGCCAGCACGGTGAGAGCGTCCTCCACCGGATGATTCTTGGTGATGTCCTGCCGTTCGTGGCGCCAGACCAGCGAGAGGTGGGGCGCGCCGCGGAGCTCGACCGGACGGACGAGGAGGTTGCGCAGGGTGGCGTCGGCGCCTCGCGGCTTGCCGAGGGTCAGTTTGACGAGGCTGCCGTCGCGCACGCTGGCGCCGAGCTGGGCGAGGAATTGATCACGGGGGGGAGCTTCGTCGGTCATCAGCGGACAAGCATAGAGAATATCCGGCGATTGCGAGCCACGATACGGTAGCCGAAT
>JAQSDJ010000176.1:13671-18597 GCA_029945855.1 Lacunisphaera sp. | reverse complement strand
CCGGGTGGCCCCGGTGGTCCGGGAGCCGCAGGTGGCCCGGGTGGCCCGACCGGTTTGGGCGGTTTTGGTGCGACCGGCGGATTGCCTCCTCCCGCGTCACCCGCCCCCGGAGCCGGCGCCGAATCGTCGATGAGTTCCACCACGACCGGCCCGGCCGCCGCCGTGATACGGGACAGGGCGGGCAATTCGCCGGCCGTGACCGGTATGAGGATCAGGCAACTGTTGTCCCTCATGCCGATGGCGGCCGGTGGGGCCGCCCGCACCTGCGCCTGGAAGGCGCTCAGGCTGAGTTTGATCTCGAGGTGATCGTTCGTCTCGCTGATCCCCTGATATTCGACTCCCGGCGGCAGATGCAACTTCACCCGCGACAATCCGGCTTGAGCCGTCGTCAGGCCGGCCAGATAGGATACCATCAACAGCATGCGCGTGGTCATGGGGGGCGGGGTCAGGTGATGGTGATTTCGAAACGGGAGATCAGCTCCTTGACGCTGTGCGCGGAATCCGCCTCCCAATCGATCCGCCGGTAAGTCAGTCCATTCGGATTGAGTTGGTAGAGGCCGATGATCGCATCAACCTGCCCGGGCGTGTCCGGAGGCAGGGCGAGGCCGCCCACGAGGAGAATGATCCGGCGACCCTGCAAGCTGGCGGGCGGCCCCAATTTGATGAGCACTTCCGTCGGGTGGTCCTGCGTCGGTATCATGCCTTCCGCGAGGGCGGGATCCTTGGCCGGCAGCCAGCCACCGGTGCCGTTGGGTTGCAGGACGTCGGTGCGATAACGGTTGATGATGCAATTGTGTCCGCGGCTGAGTTGCAGGTAGAGGTCGCCTCCGCCGGGGGTGATCAACCGGTTGTCCGAGCTGCCGTCATTCGCCAGGATCTGTAGCGTGATTTCAATTTTGGCCATGGGGTGGATGGTTGCGTTGTTTCTACGACACGGTGGTGAAACCGTGCTGCCATCTGCGGCATTCCCACGGCTTGTGTCCGGATAATACCCGGTGGGTGCGCTTCGATTAATCCGGGAAACGGCCTAAAAAAAGGCGGCTTGCTGCAAACGGATAGCCGCAGCGACCCACGGCAGGCTCTCGCAAACGGTCTACCCCGCGGCGCCCCGATGCGCGCCGGATTAGGTCAGGCCGATTGCAGCACCGCCAGCATGACGGCGTGGATCCGGCCGTTGCTGGCGACGTAGCGTCCGCGCTCCAGGCGCTGGGGATCGGAGCCGCCCTGATAATCTGTCACCGTGCCGCCAGCCTCGCGGGCAATGAGCAGGCCCGCCATCACGTCCCAGGTCTTCAGATCCTTCTCCCAATAGCCATCGAGGCGACCCGCCGCCACGTAGCACAGATCGAGCGCCGCACTGCCCAGCCGGCGCTCGCCGCGGATATGTTTCAGGAACGCCGTCCACTCCTTCAGGTTGTTGTCGGGATTGGTGTGCTTGTCGTAGGGGAAACCGGTCGAAACCACGGCGTCGTTCAGCCCGGCCGTCTGCGTCACGTGCAGCGGCCGGCCGTTCAACTCCGCGCCGCGGCCCTTGACCGCCGTGAAGAGTTCGCGGCGGTTCGGATCGTAAACCACGCCGAGCAGCGGCTGCCGGTCGGGCGTGGCCAGGGCGATGCTCGTGCAGAAATGCGGCAGCTTGGCGGCGAAATTCACCGTGCCGTCGATCGGATCAACAAACCAGTGATACGGCGCGGCGGCGGCCGGCGCCCCCTGCCCGCCCCCCTCCTCCCCGACGATGTGATGATCGGGAAAACGCGCCCGCAGCGCCGCGACAATGCAGGCCTCGGCCTCGGTGTCGGCGGCCGTGACGATGTCGCTGCGCGTGCCCTTGACCGACGTCGGGATCGGCGCGGCGAAATGCCGCAGGATGATCTCGCCCGCCGCGCGCGCGATGGCCGTGATGTCGCCGAGGATTTGATCAGGCCGGATCATTGGTGGAGGGAGCAGCAGACTGACTGATGGCATGAAGCGCAAAAACAAAAGCGGGGCTCCGGTCCCGTCGCCGGGGCCGTCCCGGATAATTTGTAATATAATAGATTACAAATTTCCCGGGCCCCCTTCGGACCTCTGTCCGCTGTTCTCGTCTTCTGTCCCCGGCTCACCGTCCCTTCTGCGCTTGTGCGAGCTTCGCGCCGGGAGCAGATTTCCCGGCAAATGAAACCCACCCGCCTCCTCCTCGCCCTCTTCGCCGGGGCCGCCGTCCTGCAGGCCGCGCCGGGCAAAACCGCCGACGCCACGTTCGAGGCCGTCGCCCAGGCCTGCCTCGACGACTACCTCCGCCTCAACCCCGAATACGCCACGCAGCTGGGCGACCACCGCTTCGACGGCCTGCTGACGAACTACAGCCCCGCGGCCATCCAGACCAAGGTGAAGACCATGCGACAGCATCTTGTCGCACTCGCCGGGATCAACCAGGCCCAGCTGACCGGCCCGAACCGCGTCGACGCCCAGATCCTCAAGCTCAACCTCGAGGCGCAGGTCTTCGTCCTCACCGAGCTGAAGGCGCAGGACTGGGACCCGCTCTCCTACAACACCAGCCTGGCCGATTCCATCTACCTGCTCACCGCCCGCGATTTCGCCCCCGCCGCGGACCGCCTGCGCAGCGCGGCGCAGCGGCTCGCCGGCATCCCCGCCGTCATCGCCCAGGCCAAGGCCAACCTCGTCAACCCGCCCGAGATCTACACGCAGACCGCCATCAAGCAGCTCAACGGCGCCATCGGCCTCGTGCGCGACGGACTCGACCCGCTCCTCGCCGAGGCGCCCGCGCTCAAGGCCGAGCTGGCCCCGCTGCAGGCCAAAGCCGCCGCCGCGCTGGCCGAATACAAGGAGTGGATGGAAAAGGATCTCCTGCCGCGCTCGCAGGGCGACTTCCGCATCGGCGCCGATCTTTATCGCAAGAACCTCCGCTACACCCTCGCCTCCGACCTCACGCCCGAGCAGATCCTCGCCCGCGCCGAGCAGGAACTGACCAGCGTCACGGCGCAGCTCCACGCCACCGCGCTGCCGCTCTTTAAGAAATATTTTCCCGACACCCCTGTCCCACCCGACCAGCGCACCGTCATCAAGGCCGTGCTCGACCACCTCGCGCAGGTGCATCCCGACAACAGCACCGTGGTGGATTTCGGCCGGAAGACGCTGGAGGAAGCGACCGCCTTCGTCCGCGCGCACGACCTCGTCACCGTGCCCGACGTCCCGATCGAGATGATCGTCACGCCGGAGTTCCGGCGCGGACGCGGCATCGCCTACTGCGATTCGCCCGGTGCGCTCGAGCCGACCGGCAAGACCTTTGTCGCCATCGAGCCCACACCTTCCGACTGGCCCGAGGCCCGCGTCGTTTCGTTCTTCCGCGAATACAACAACTACATGATGGGCGACCTGCTGGTGCACGAGGCCATGCCCGGGCATTTCCTGCAGCTGGCGCACTCCAACCGGTTCCAGGCGCCCACGCTGGTGCGCTCCATCTTCCAGAGCGGCACCTTCATCGAGGGCTGGGCGGTCTACGCCGAGCGCGTGATGGCGGAGGCCGGCTTCGGCGGCCCGGAGACGAAGATGCAGCAGCTGAAGATGCGCCTGCGCGTCGTCTGCAACGCCATCCTCGACCAGAAGATCCACCTGGCCGGCCTGACCAAGGAACAGGGCCTTGAGCTGATGATGCAGCGCGGCTTCCAGGAGGAGGGCGAGGCCGTCGCCAAGTGGCAGCGCGCCCAGCTTTCCTACACGCAGCTCGCCACCTATTTCGTCGGCGCCGCCGAACACGACGACCTGCGCGCTGCCGCCGAGAAGAAATGGGGCGCGGATTTCAACGTGAAGAAATACAACGACCTGGTCCTCTCCGTCGGCAGCCCTGCGGTGAAATTCGTCCGCGAGGAAGTCGGGCTGTAAAAGCGCCTGCAAGGCACATGTTCATCCTGAGCGCAGTGAAGGATCCAGAGGCGTGTCCGCATCCTGCTGGAGCCTTCGCGCGGCTCAGGATGACGGTAGGGACGTTCCTTGGCGGGAGCACCCAAGTCGGCTCCGACTTGGTCGGCAGTCTCAGAATGACCCCTCGCGGGTAATCACTCATGATGTCCACGCGCCCTAGAAATCAGGGAAGAGCCCCGGTTCCGCCGGGGTCGGCGCCGGCACCGGTGCGACCGCCACCGGCTCCAGGCACACGGGGCTGTCGTTTGCGGGCTTGTTGACGAGGGAACTGACCGGCCACGCGTCCATCTCGTCCGCCGGCCAGGCCGCGCAGGCCTGCCGGAAATCCTCCCGGGACATCGCACCCTCGGCCAGCCACGCACCCAGCGCAGGCTGTGGCAAAATCACCGGCATCCGGTGGTGGATGTCCTGCAACATTCCGTTGGCCCCGGTCGTGAACAGCGCGAAAGTCTCCGGCCGCAGCGGTGTCGCCGGTTCATAAATGCCGGCGAAGAAGAACGGCGTCCGCGATTTCAGCGCGATGCAGTAGGGTTGCTTCGTCGTCGGGGAAAGCTTGCGCCACTCGTAGTAGGCGTCCGCCGGCACGACGCAGCGCCGCCGCTGGATGCCGTCGCGGAACATGGCCTTGTCGAAGGCCTCCTCGCTGCGCGCATTGATCGGGGCCAGCTTCGGCTTCTCCGAATTATCATGCGCCGGCACCAAGCCCCACCGCATCTCCGCCAGCCGGGCCCGACCCGCGCGGGTCGTGACCACCGGCACCACCTGCGAAGGCGCGATGTTATAGCGCGACTGCCGGGCCACGCCTTCGGCCAGGCTGAAGAGCCGCCGCAGCAGGGCGTTGAGAACCTCGGTCTCCTTGATAACGAAACGGCCGCACATGGAACCACCTTTCCGATCCGGCGCCGTATCTCAAGCCGTCTGTGCGGATCGCCGCCGCCGCTCCGGGTCGAGGGGCGCGACCCGGCTGATCGCAGGCGCGGCGGCCGGCCCGGCTACGGCGTGATG
>JAQSDJ010000176.1:13343-13661 GCA_029945855.1 Lacunisphaera sp. | reverse complement strand
GAAATCGTCGTAGCGCAGCTTGATGACCTCGGTGTGCGTGCCGGCGTTGAAGGCGATCTCCCGTTCCTCCGCGAGGTCACCGCTCACGTAGGTCTTCATGCCGTAGAGATGGCCCAAGGGCGGCATGGCGCCGAGTTCGCAGTCCGGGAAACGGTCCTTGAACTCCGCCTCGCTCGCCAACCGGAGGTGGGACGACTCAATCAATTCCCGCAAATCGCCGAGCAGCACGCGCCGGCTGGCCGGCAGCACCACCATGGCCATCTCGTCCTCGACCATCACGATCACAGTCTTGGCAAAGTCGCGCCCCGACACGTGGGC
>JAQSDJ010000176.1:0-13333 GCA_029945855.1 Lacunisphaera sp. | reverse complement strand
CGGACGCGGCGATCTCGGGGGCCGTGTAGGCGGCCGAGTGCAGGATGCTGACGTATCTGATGCCCTGCTGGTCCAGATACGCTTTCACTTTGGTGGCTGGCATATGTCCTCCTCTGGTTTTGGGTTGAGTGGGACCGACACCGCGATGGTGCCTGAGTTCTACCCTCACAGTCTACTCCCGCCGCCCCCGGAAGTAAAATGCGAACCAGGCCGGATTGCACCCAATGGGCTAGAATTCCCTGACCAGCCGCACGGTGGTAAGGTGATTCTTATAGCCAGGTCCGGCGTGCAGGGTGTGGCGGTATTCGTGGCGCAGGCTCAACGCCAAACGTCTAAAAGTGCGCTGGAGTTCCAGCGAGCCGCTGCGTGACTCGGCCCGGAAATAGTAGGCGAGCCATGGCTCGGCCTGCTCGAAAGTATCCACGAAGGTGAGCGGCTTGCCGATCGCCGCCAGGTCCGGTCGGGGTGGACGGGAATAGGACACCACATCGCCCACCCGCCGCCGGATCTCCGCGCCGACCAGCCAAGTTGGGCTGAATGACCATTGGGCTTGAGCAAACCACTCGCGACCCTGGCGGTCAAAGGCACGGCCGCGCGCGGCAAAGCGCCGCCATTCATGCCCGGCGGTGAACAGCCAGGCCGGGCCGGCGCGTTGCCGCACCATCAAGCGCCCGGCGTTGCCCCAACCGCCGCGATCCCGCTCGCGGGCGCCCACCCATTCCCCCTCCCAATCCGCCTGAAACCGGGGCCGATAAGGCCCGAGGCCGGGTTTGAACTCCCAACTCATGGCCACCCCCGGCACGACGGCATCAAGGCCCTGAAAGCGCGGCCAGATTTCGGTGCGCAAACCGGCCGTCGCGCCAGCCCGGTGACCGCCAGGCAGCGCGCGCTGGATCCCGGCCCGCAGTTCCGTCCGCCACTCCAAAGCGGGCAGCAGATCCTCGGACCGCTCGGCATTGGTCACGTTGTCATGCCATGCCACCTGGGTGTCCAGCCACCCGCGTGGCTCGTGTGCCTCTCCCGGCACGGCGGCGAACAGTAGACCGGCCACGGAAATCAAGACTTTGCCCATAACCCGGTCAGAGGCCCCAGCCCCGTGGATATTCCCGGCGCCAACCCGGTTGGGCGCGAGGAACGTGACTGGCATGATTCCGCCGGACACATTCCGGGCCGGCCGGACACCGGCCACGGACGGGGTGGCGCCGAGTTTCCGGCGGTCTCATGACTTTGATGGCACTTCGGGGTTCACGGCGATCAGCTCGACCTCGAAGATGAGCCCGGAGAACGGCGGGATCTTGCCGGAGCGGAGGCCGCCATAGCCCAGGTGCGGCGGAATATAGAAGACCCCCTGGCCGCCGGGCTTGAGCGAGGGCATCGACGCCGCCCAACCGTTGATGAGGCGGTTGACGGGGAAATCCGCCGGCTTGCCCTTCAGATGCGAATCATCGAACACCGTGCCATCCTTCAGTTTCCCGGTGTAATGGACGCGCACGCGGTCGGTCAGCTGCGGCGCGACGCCCTCGCCCGGGGTGATGACCTTGATGCCGAGCCCGCTCGTCCGCCACTGGATCGCCGGATCCGCGGCGATCTCCGGGCCGAAATAGTCTTCCCGCCGTTGCTCCGCCACGGTCTTTTCCACGACCACCGGCGCAGGGGGGGCCTTCGGGCCGCAGCCGGACAATAACAAGGCGAGGACAAGCACGGGCAAAACTGACGAGCGGTTCATGCCCGGAGTTTGGAACAGTCGCGCGCCGAAACCAGCCGGAATTTCACCGGTCTGCGGGGCGGAGTTTCTCCAACATCTCCGGCAGTGCTGCCCGCAGCGGCGAATCCACGAGGTAGTCGGCCGCCAGCTGTTTCTGTCCGCGGGCGCAGAGTGTGGCGAAAACATGCAGCTCGAACTGCACGCGCAATTGCGCCTGCGCCCCGGTGAGACCGAGCGCGCCGAATAAAAAGAGCAGCGCCTCCGCCGTCGAGAACCGGCCCGGGCCGCTTTGCGCGCGCAGCCAGTAGCGGCTCTTGCCCTGCATGGGCAGACACACGCGGCGGCCCCACGCGGCGGTGAACCGCGCCATCTCGGCCGCCTGCACCCACGAGCCGTCGAGCAGCAGCACCTGCAGGGCCGTTGGATCGGTGCTGGCCGGCAGGGGTTCGCCGTTGGGATGCAAAATCCAGAGTTCGCGGCCCGGCTGGACAATGTCGGCGAGCGCGACCGGTCGTTCCGCCCGGAAAACATGCAGGCCCGACCCGGGCAGGGCCCGCTGGAGGAGCTGGCCCGTGCTGCTCGGCCGGTAGGATTCCATGTGATGCTGGAGCACGTCGACCCGCAGCGGGCTTGCCACCTCGCGCAAGCCCGCGCAGATGCACCACCGTGGCGCCAGCTGGCAGCCGGGGCAGCGCGGGGTCTTCTTGAGGACGACACTTCGGGCCATGCCCGCAGCCCGGGGCAAATTCCCGCGGCGGTCAAATCCGGAAGCGCCAGCCGCGCCTCAGGGCAAGGGCTTGATGCGCAGGCGGCGGTAGGCGATCGCACCCTTGTCGACCTCGAGGCCGAGCGCGCCCGGCTCGGTGATCTTCAGCGCGGTCTCGAGCAGTTCGCCATTGCACGTGCAGCGGGCCACGCCGTCCCGCACCGTCACCTCGATGCCGTTCCAGTCCCCGGGCTTGTAGAAAGCGAAGGTCTTGTAGGCGTAATTGCCATAGTCCCCGCACTGGAGCTGGGTCTTGTTGAAGAAAAGCCCGCCGTCGCACTTCGGCGCCGCGAGGAATTCGAGGCGCAGCACGAAATTCCCCGTGTGTTCGCCCACCGTCCAGAGCAGCACGCGGCCGTGCGCGGCCTTGTCGCCGTTGCCCGAGATCGCGCCGTCGACCATGGCAAAGCGGCCGTCGCCGGCCTCAGTCAGGCCGTCGAGGGCCGGGCCATCCTGGTGGTGCCAGCCCGTCAGGTCCCTTCCGTTGCAGAGCGCGGTGAAGCCGGGCTCGGGCGTGAAATTCTCCGCGCCGAGTGTCGCGGCAGCCAGCAAGATCAGGCCGGCCAGCAAGGGGTGTTTCATGGCGGACAGGGTGATTGGTTGCGGCCGGGGTTAAACCAAAAACTCAGGCCCGGGGCACGCCGGCAGCAAAGCGCTCCCACGCCGCGATGAGCCGGTCCTCGGGCGAGTCGTCCTCGTCCGGCGGCGACTTCCCGTGCCGGTCCAGCCACGCCACGGTCCGGCGCACGCCCTCCTCGAAGGGCATCGCCAGGCGGAACTCGGGCACGTCACGCTTCAGCTTCGCGTTCGCGTAGACGCCGTGGAAACGAAAGATTTCCCCGAGCGAGACGTAGCGCTGGGGAGCGACCGCGAGCAGGAAGTCCGTCGGCAGATGCACGAGGCGCGGCGGCGGCGCGCCAATGGCCGCGGCGGTGCGCCGGGTGTATTCGTCCCAAGTCACCACCTCGTCGGCCACGGCATTGTAGGCCTGGCCAAGGCAGCGCGGGTTGGCGGCGGCATAGGCGAAGCCCCGGCCGACGTCGTCGGCATACGCGCTCTGCCAGAGCCCGTGGCCGTCGCCGCTCACGATGACCGGCCGGCCGGCGCGCAGGCGCCCGAGGAACGCGGCGTCCGTGGTCAGGTTGTTGATGATGCCGCCGCCGGGCCCGTAGGTGTGCGAGGGCCGGATGATCGTGACGGGCATTCCCCCGTCGGCGTGCGCGCGGAGGAAGAGCTGCTCGCATGCGAGCTTGTTGCGGCCGTATTCGGAAACCGGCGCCTGCGGCGTGGTCTCCAGCGTGGGCACGACGGTCTGCGTGTTGCCGTAGGTGCAGACGGTGCTGCAGAAAATGAAATGCCCGCAGCGGCCGGGCAAGGCGCGCAGCACGCTCGCCGCCTCGTCGGGCCGGAAACAGATCATGTCGATCACCACGTCCCAGTCCCCGGCCGCCGCCATCGCCCGCTCGAAGGCCGGGAAATCCCGGCGGTCGCCGGTGAGGCGCTGCACGCCAGGGCCGAGGCGGTCGTCGGTGCGCCCGCGGTTGAAGACCGTGACCGCCGCGCCGCGCTCCGTCAGGGCCTGCACGATGCCGGTCGAGATGAGGCCGGTGCCGCCGATGAGGAGCACTTTCATGCGCCGGTTAAATTCCCCCGGCCCGCGCGTGTCCACCCAACAATCAGTGCCCGCGCGCACCGGCCGAATCTGACGGGACGAGCTGTCCTGCATTGCCCCTGTTCTTCTCCACGGCGAGCGTCGCTCTTCCGAGTCAGGCCACCACTCGTCCCCCCCGCCCGCGCCCGTTTTCCGCTTATGATGACCACCCTGAAATTTTCCGCGGCCCTGCCCGCATCGCTCATCCTGCTGGCCGCCGCCGCCCCGGCCGCACCTGACCCGGTGAAACTGCACTGGGTCAATCCGCCCGCCGCGGGCGTCGCCGCCGGCGTGAGTTGGGGCGTGCCGTGGCCGCAGGGCGCGGTGGCCCGTGAGGCCACCTTTTGCCTGACCGACGCCGCGGGCCGGGCCCTGCCGGTGCAGACCTGGCCCCTTGCCTACTGGCCGGACGGGTCGCTCAAGTGGAGCGGCCTCGCGACGGTCACGCCCGCCGATCTCGCCGGTGAACTAACCCTCGCCCTCGGCACACCCGCCGCCGGCGCACTCAAGGTCACGCAAGATGCCAAGGCCGTCACCATCGACACCGGCTCACTCAAGGCCGTCATCCCGCGCAGCGGCCGGAACCTCGTGGACTCACTCACCATCGGCGGCACGGAGGTCGCCCGCGACGGGCAGCTCGTCTGCCTCCTGCAGGACGGCCCGGCGACCGACCACACCGATACCCCGCCGCGCGAGCAATACCTGAGCGTCGTCCGGCTGGTCACCGTCGAGCAATCCGGCCCGGTGCGCGCCGTGGTCCGGCTCGAAGGCTACCATCAGGGCACGGTGTCGGCCCGCGAATGGCTGCCTTTCACCGTGCGGCTCTATTTTTACAGCGGCGAGACGAGCGTGCGCCTCGTGCACAGCATCATCTACGACGGCAACCAGGAGAAGGACTTTGTGCGCGGCCTCGGCGTGCGTTTCGGCGTGCCGCTCCGCGAGGAGCCCCGGAACCGCACGGTGCGTTTCGCCGGCACCGACGGCGGCCTGTGGTCCGAGCCGCTCCAGCCCGGCGGTGGCAGCAGCGAGCAGGAGACCGGCCAGCCCTTTACCGGCCGCGGCCCCTTCGCGGCCAACGCGATCTGGGACGACTTCCGCCTCTCGCAGCCGAATCCCGACGGCTTCACCATCGTCAAGCGCACCAACCCGCAGAGCACGTGGCTGTTCTCATCGGCGGGCACGCGCGCGGCGGGCCTCGCCTTTGTCGGCGACCTGGCGGGCGGCCTGGCGATCAGCGTGAAGAATTTTTGGCAATCCTTCCCGGCCGGCCTCGAGGTGCGGCGCGCCAGCAGCCCGGTGGCGGAGCTCACGGCCTGGCTGTGGTCGCCCGACGGCCCGCAGATGGACATGCGCCACTACGACCTCGTGGCCCACACCCTCGCCGCGTCCTACGAGGATGTGCAGCCCGGCATGAGCACGGCCTACGGCGTGTCCCGCACCAGCGAGCTCACGCTTTATCCCGGCGCCGGTTCCCTGCCCACGAAGGCGACCACGGCGGCCCAGGCGAAGACCGGCACGGCCCTGCCGCTGCTCGCCGCCACGCCGGCCTACCTCCACGCCGCCGGCGTGTTCGGCGTGTGGAGCCTGCCTGACCGTTCGACCCCGTTCAAGGCGGCGGTCGAGGCCGGTCTCGCGGCAGTCCACTCGTTCTACACCAAGCAGGTGGACGCACAGCGCTGGTATGGCTTCTGGCAATTCGGCGACTTCATGCATTCCTACTCGGCCCCGCGGCACAAGTGGCACTACGACTGGGGCGGCCACGCGTGGGACAACACCGAGCTCGGGACCCCGCTGTGGCTTTGGTATAGCTTCCTCCGCACCGGCCGCGCCGATTACTTCCAGCTGGCTGAGGCCCTCACGCGCAACACCAGCGAAACCAACGTGTATTCGCTCGGACCGATGGCCGGGCTCGGCTCGCGGCACAATGTCGTCAAGTGGGGCTGCGGCGCCAAGGAGTCCCGCATCACCCAGGCCGTCAACTGGCGGCCCTATTACTACCTGACCACCGACGAGCGCATCGGCGACATCATGCGCGCGGCGCTGCAGTCCGATGCGGCCGCCGGACGCTTCGACCCGATGCGCATCGCCTCCCCGCAGATCCCCGGCGAGCCGCAGTTCGCCGCGCGCATCCGCATCGGCCCCGACTGGTTTTCCTTTGCGAGCAACTGGATGACCGAGTGGGAGCGCACGGGCGACACCAAGTGGCGCGACCGCATCATCGCCGGCGTAGACTCGATCATGGCCATGCCCTACTGGCTCCAAACCGGCCAGCGGAACGGCCTCAATCCCGATCTCGGCGACGGCGTGATCGGCCCGCTCCGCGGCGGCGGCGGCGCCCAAGTCGTGGGCTATGATATTGCCACCGGCCGGCTGACGGCCATCCGCGACCCGCTGACCAAGAAACCCGAACCGGCCAGCTACAACCTCGCCACCATCATGGGCGGCGGTGAAATCATGTTCGAGCTCGTGCCGCTGCTCGGCCGGCCGGACTTTGCCACCGCCTGGCTGCAATACTGCCGCATCGGCGGCGCATCCGCCGAGGTCCTCACGCTGGACCGGACCACCGGCACCGAGGGCGCCGACGCCCGCTACATCCTCAACGAGCAGAGCGGGCCGCGCCTCGCCGCCTATGCCTACGCGCACACCAGGAACGCCGCTTTCGCCAAAAAAGCCCTTGAAGGTTTGTTCAGCCGGGGCGGCGGCTTTGCCAGCCCGGAACGGCTGACCGGTCCCTTGGTGCTGAATCCGGCCGAGGAAGCGCTCGAGGTGAACACCAACGAGGCCGCGCAGACCGGCCTCACCACCATCCAGATGCTTGAGCTGTGCAAGGACCAGCTGCCCACCGAGGCCCCCGTCAGGACTGAGCGCGTCCGCAAGCCGCGCCAGCCGTCGGCGCCGCCCGCGACTCCCCCGTCCGCCAAACCCGCGAATTAAACGGGCCTCCGCTCCGTCCGCCCGACCGCGCCGTCCGCCGTTTCCGACCGGAGCGCCGGCGTGTCTCCACCGATTTCGCCGGGCTGATTCCACCGTTTACACGCATTCCTTAAATGTAAATTTAACTGTGAGTTGGGTGGGCTGGGTGAACATTCAGCCCGGAGCGGAGGCCGGGCCAGGCTGAAAAACCAAGCGTGCAATTTGCAATTATCCCCAACATACAGGCGTTTGCATGAGTGATTCCACAATGCGATTCGATCCTCCGGCTGCGCCCAAGAAGGCGCTGCACATCCTCCATGTCGATGACATGCGTCAGCTTTGCGACATTGTGCAGCAATCGCTGGGTCGGGACGGACACCGGGTGGAAAGCTTTGCGGATGGCGAATCGGCCTTGGCACGGATCAAGGAGGACCCGACGGGCTTCGATGTGTTCATCAGCGACCACCACATGCCCAAGATGAACGGCTTGGAAGTGGTCCGGGAGCTCCGCAAGATCAGCTACACCGGCCGGATTTTCATCTTCAGCTCGGAGATCGACGAGGAAGTGAACGACATCTACCTGGAACTGAAGGTGGATCACGTCCTGCCGAAGCCCATTTTGCTGCCTGAATTGCGACAGCTGCTGGCCGAAGTCTGAGCCGGCCGGCGCGGCCGGCCGCATAAAAGCCGGGGCGAACCCCGGCTTTCGACCATCAGGCTGATGAGGGCGGCGGCGGCTCAGTCAGCGCGCGCCTTACGGTAGGAGAGCTGCAGCTTGTCCCACGCGAGGATCACGTTCTTCTTGGCGGCATCCCAGGTGTCGCCGGTCGCGGTGCCGAGGGCGGCGAGCTTCTCCTTGTAGTCGGCCTCGGAGTTTTTCAGCTCTTCCATGGCGGCCTTGCGGCTGGCGCTGGCCTTCGCCTCGGAATAATTGGCGCGGAGTTCGCTCAGCTCGGCATCCATGCGGGCCGAGAGTTCCTTGGACTTGGCGCTGAAGCTGTCGCGCTTCTCAAAGGTGAAATCCTTCACGTCGGCCCACGCGTCGGTGACGGCTTCCTTCGTGGCATGGGCGGCATCCTGCACGGCGACCTTGGTGTCGTGCGCCGCTTCCTTGACCGTGGCCTTGGCATCGGCGCGGTCGGCCTTGTTGCAGCCGGCGAAAATCAGGGCGGTGCAGCCCAGCGCGAGCGAGAGGAGGGAGGGAATCTTGTTTTTCATAGGGAATGACAGTTGAGCGATGGGACTGGCTCCGCGAAGCGGAGGCGCCACGGGAATCGTGACGACCGGCCTGAGGCTGACCCACCGCAACCTCAGGGGTTCCCACCATAGGCCAAGCCACCCAAGGATGAAATGGGGTGATCTACTGCCGGACCGCGGGCGCCGCGCGGCCCCAGCCTTGCCAAATCGCGGGACGCAGTGTGTGCTCGCGGAAATCATTCCCCCATGCCTGCCAACCCAATCCGCTCCTCGGCGTCCCACGTGATGCCTTTCCTCGCCGCTCTTTGCCTCGTCGCGCCCCTCGGCGCCGCCGCGGCAACCCCCGCCATGACCGACAACCCGCTCCTCGTCGCGAGCCCCCTGCCCTACCAGCTGCCGCCCTTCGCGCAGATCAAGGACGAGCATTTCGCCCCCGCCTTCGAGCTGGGCATGGCGGAGGAACTCAAGGAGGTCGAGGCCATCGCCAACAATCCCGCCGCGCCGACCTTCGACAACACCATCGTCGCGATGGAACGCACCGGCGAGACCCTGGACCGCGCCAGCCGCGCCTTCGGCATCCTCACCGGCGCCCTGACCAACGACAACCTGAAGAAGCTCGAGAAGGCGATGTCGCCCCGGTTCGCCGCGCACCGCGACACGATCCGCCTCAATCCCGCGCTCTTCGCCCGCATCGCCGCCCTCTACGACGCCCGCGCCTCGCTCGCCCTCGACCCCGAGTCCGACCGCCTGCTCGAACGCTACTACAAGGATTTCGTCCGCGGCGGCGCCAAGCTGTCCGAGGCGGACAAGCTGAAGCTGAAGCTCCTCAACGCCGAGCTCGCCAAGCTCTCCACCCAGTTCAACCAGAACGTGCTGAATGAGATCAACGCCTCCTTGATCATCGTCGACACCCGCGAGGAACTCGCCGGCCTGTCGGACAACGCCATCACCGCCGCCGCCGCCGAGGCCGCCAGGATCGCCGGCCAGGCCGGCAAGTTCGCGCTCCGCCTCACCAACACCACGGGCCAGCCGCCCCTCGCCTCGCTGACGAACCGCGCCGTGCGCGAGCGCGTCATGGCCGCCTCCCTCGCCCGCGGCAGCCGCGGCGGCGACTACGACAACCGCGCCATCATTTCCGCCGTCATGCGCCTCCGCGCCGAGCGCGCCCTGCTCCTCGGCTACCCGACCCACGCCGCCCTCCAGCTCGACGAGCAGACCGCCGGCAGCGTCGACACCGTGAACCGGCTGCTCGCCCAGCTCGCCCCGCCCGCCGTGGCCAACGCCCGCCGCGAGGCCGCCGACATGCAGGCGATGATCGACGCCGGGCAGGGCGGCTTCACCCTTGGCGCCGCCGACTGGGCCTACTACACCGAGAAGGTCCGCGCCGCCCGCTACGCCTTCGACGAGAACGAACTTCGTCCCTACTACGAGATCCGGAACGTGCTCGTGAACGGCGTGTTTTATGCCGCGACCCAGCTCTATGGCATCACCTTCAAGGAGCGCCCCGACCTGCAGGGCTACAGCCCCGACATGTATGTGTTCGAGGTGTCCAACGCCGACGGCTCGCCGCTCGCGCTGTTCCTCGGCGATTTCTACGCCCGCCCCAGCAAGCGCGGCGGCGCCTGGGCCAACGCCTACGTGCCCCAGAACGGCCTCACCGGCACCCTCCCCGTCATCGGCAACCACCTCAACATCCCGAAGCCGCCGGCGGTCCAGCCCACGCTGATGACCCACGACGAGGTGAACACGATGTTCCATGAGTTCGGCCACGCGCTGCACGGCATGTTCTCCGCGGTGAAGTATCCGCGCTTCGCCGGCACCGGAGTGCCGCGCGACTTCGTCGAGTTCCCCTCCCAGGTGAACGAGATGTGGGCCGACTGGCCCGAGATCCTCCAGAACTACGCGAAGCACTACCAGACCGGCGCGCCCATTCCGGCCGCGCTGCTCGCCAAGGTCGAGGCCGCCAGCAAGTTCAACCAGGGTTTCTCCACCACCGAGCTGGTCGCCGCCAATCTCATCGACCAGGCCTGGCACCAGCTGACCCCCGGCCAGGTGCCCGATGCCGACGGCGTGCTGGCCTTCGAGGCCGCCGCATTGCAGCAGGGCGGCGCGGATTTCGCGCCGGTGCCGCCGCGCTACCGCACCACCTATTTCTCGCACATCCTGGGCGGCTACTCGGCCGGCTACTACTCCTACTTCTGGAGCGAGGTGCTCGATGCCGACACGGTCAACTGGTTCAAATCGAACGGCGGCCTGACCCGCGCCAACGGCGACCGCTTCCGCGACCTGCTGCTCTCCCGCGGCGGCAGCCGCGACGCCAAGCAGATGTTCCGGGACTTCACCGGCCACGAGCCCGACATCAAGCCGCTGCTCGTGCGCCGCGGTCTCGACGCCGCGCAATAAACCCCGCCGCAACGGGCGCCACGGCGAAGCCGCCGTGGCCAGCCCGCCCCGGCGATTTTTAGCCTTATTTTTCCAGAACCAATCCCACCGGCCGCAGTCTGGAGGTCGCAACATGACTCCCCCCGCCACAGCCCAGGGCGCCCCGGCGCCGGCCCCGCGCCCCCGGCACATCCTCTATGCCGATGACGTGCCCCAGCTGCAGCGGCTGCTGCAGATCGCTCTGGGCCGCGACGGCCACACGGTGGAAACCGTGGCCAACGGCCGGGAGGCGCTGGAGCGGATCACCGCCACGCCGGATGGCTTCGACTTGCTCATCACCGACCACCACATGCCGGTCATGAACGGGCTCGAGCTGGTCTCCCGGGCGCGCGCCCAGTCTTTCCCCGGCCGGATCATCGTGTTCAGTTCCGAACTGAGCCAGGAGGTCGCCGACGCCTACCGCCGGCTGCAGGTGGATCACCTGCTGCCCAAGCCGATCTTTCCCCAGACCCTGCGGGCGATCCTCGCCACGCTCTGGAGCGGGGAGACCGGGCAGGAAAAATCCCGCCCGGCGGACCGGTGCGGGATGGAAAAACGGCCGGGCTGATTACTTCGCGCGGGTGGCGACCCAGTCGGATTTCTGCAGGGCGCCATCGCGGTTCGGGCGCTCGGTGAAACCCTTGAGGGTGTCACCCTCGAGCTTGCCCTCGTATTTGGACGTGCGCTTGTTGCCGTTCCACTCGCGCGTGACGGAGAACTTGACGAGGCCGTCCTTGAAGGAGGCGTCGCCGATTGCGACATCGGGGATCGCGCCCTGCGGGCCTTGCATGCCGACCATGGTGCCGGTCAGGGCGCCATCCTTCAGGTCCAGTTTGAGCGTCATCTCGAATCCCGGGCCGCCGCCGCGACCCGGCGAGGTCCATTTCCAGGTGCCGGCGGGTGTGAGGTCAGCGGCGAAAGCGGTGAGAGTGAGGAGGCAAGTGGCGCCGAACGCCGCGAGTAACTTGAGCATGTTTTTCATATGGGGGATTGGGGGAACGGGGTTAAGACGCCGGCAAACCGCCGCGGTTTCGCCGCGGCGGGCTCAGGCAAACTGACGGTCAGAATAAGTAATGCGCCTTCCCCCTTGCCGCCCCGGGGGACCGGCGGACAGGCTCTCCGCGCTTTCGCCCCCACCCCATGTCGACGTCCACGTTGATCCAGCTCGGTGTCTTTCTCGGTTTGAACGCGCTGGTCGGCGCCATCACCTGGTGGCACTGCCGCCATGCCGACCGCAGCGGCAACGAGGCCAAGGAATACTTCCTCGCCAGCAGCAGCCTCAGCTGGGTGTTCATCGCCGGTTCCCTCACGCTGACCAACATCAGCACCGACACCCTCGTCGGCTGGAACGGCAACCAGATGCTCCTCGTCCTCTGCTGGGAACTGGCCGGTATCCCCGGGCTCATCCTCCTCGCGAAGATCTTCGTGCCGCTCTACTACAAATACAAGTGCACCACCGTCACGGAGCTCCTCGAGCGCCGCTATAACAGCAAACATATCCGCGCCACGGTCGGCGGCATTTTCCTGCTGGGCGACGTGCTGATCTTCCTGCCGATCATGCTCTACACGTCCTCGCTCCTGCTGAAGACAATGTTCGGGTTGCAGGTGCCGATCGTGGTCATCGCCAGCTGCACCGCCGCGGTCGGCGCCGCCTACGCCATCGGCGGCGGCCTGCGCGCCGTGGCCATCTCCGACACCTACAGCGGCGTCATCGTCCTCGGCATGGCGCTGCTCATCGCCTTCCTTTCGCTCAACGCCGTCCACTGGGACCTGTCCGGCCTGCCGCCGGAGCGGATGACCCTCATCGGCGGACCCGACTCGGTGCTGCCATGGCCGACGCTGCTCACCGGCATGATCTTCACCCAGCTCTATTACTGGAGCACCAACCAGACGATCACCCAGCGCATCCTCGCCGCGCCCAACATCCGCGAGGCGCAGAAGGGTGCGTATGGCGCGGCCGTCATCCGCCTGCTCATCGTGCCGCCGATGGTCGTCATCCCCGGCCTCTGTGCCTACAAGCTCTTCGGCCCGCTCGGCGACGCCACCTACGGCCGGATCGTGGGCGCCGTCCTGCCGACCTGGCTGCTGGGCACCTTCGCCGCCGCGATGTTCGCCGCGGTCATGACGAGCTACAACGCCACGCTCAACTCCGCCGCCTCGCTCTACGTCTGCGATTTTCACCAGAAATACATCAACGACAAGGGCCCGATCAAGTGGCTGAGCATCTGGCTGCAGGTGGGCTTCGCGGTTTTCTCCGTCGCGATGGTGCCCGTCTACACCGGCGCCGAGAGCATCATCCAGCTCATCCAGCAGCTGCTCGGGCTCTTCAGCATGCCCATCCTCGCCGCCTTCATCACCGGCCTGCTCTTCCGCAACGTCGACGCCCGCGCGGTCATCGCCACCCTCGTCTTCGGCGCCATCTTCTACGCGCTGCTGTCGTTCGGCTGGCCGCCGTTGCACCAACTGCACCCGACGCTTCCCGCCCCGCCGCATTTCCTGCACCTGATGTTCGCCACCGTCTGGACCTGCGTCGGCTTCGCGCTGGCGCTCAACCGCGTGGTGTTCGGCAAGAGATCCGAGTTCGAACTCGGCACCCGCGAGGCCTGGCGGAACGCCTACGCGACGTTGAAGGCGTGAGCCTTGGGCTGTGGGGCGGGATCGCTGATCCCGCCTTTTACGG
>JAQSDJ010000175.1:15734-18643 GCA_029945855.1 Lacunisphaera sp. | reverse complement strand
TCACGGCGGTGTTCGCCGGTCCCGCCGGCCCGCGCAGGCTGACCGTGGGATCGTAGCGGAAAAGCTCGTTTTCCCGCGGCGGTCGGTCCCGCGCCTGCTGGAGCAACAGGGGAAACCGGGCGTCGTTCACGACCGGGGTCAGCTCGACGTCCTCGAGCTGGATCGCCGTCATGGTCATCGGCTCGCTGCGCAGCGCCGCCAGCCGGTGGCCCGCGCTGGTCTGCACCGGCACCGGTTCCCTCAGCCGCAGGGTGCCGAAGCTGCCCGGCAGCGGCAGGAACCGGCTCACCCCCGGCTCCACGTAGATCGTCCAGATGCCCCCGACGCGGTTGATCATACGGCCGTGCGCCCGGCCGCGCACCTGCTGCGTGAGGCGCTGACCGCGGAGCAACTCGCCCTTGAGCCCGCTCGACAGGCGGAAACCCTCGGGGGTGTATTCGTCCAGCACCACCAGGCGCCAGTAGGGCGACTCCCGCAGCCCGCTGGAATCCGTGAGATCCACCCGCATGGCCACGCTCTCGTCCTTGATGAGCTCGCTCACGTCGCCGAACTTCACCGTGTCGGTGAACCCGGTGCGGCTCTTGCGCGTGATGTATTTGTCGAGGAAGAACCCGCTCGCCAGCTCGAAGCGCGGGATGATGATGAACAGCAGCGCGGAGAACCCGATGACGACCACGAACAGCCCGGCCGCGAAGCCGAGCAGGCGCCAGTCGGTCACCTGCCGCAGCCGGCGGAAGAAACCCCGCCAGCCCCCACGGGCCCAGGCCGGACTCTGGCTCATTTCCTGATAGGTCAGCGCGACCGACGTGCGCTCGGTCATGTCGATGAGCGTGACGACGAACAGGAAGCCCAGCGCGCACGCGGTGAAGCCCAGCAGGAGGAAGGCAAACCCCAGCGACACGGTGAGCACGCCCGCCACCACGATCAGGAACAGCCCGAGCACGATGAGCTGCAGGTCCTCGCGCTTGCGGCGGTAGGAGACGGTCCGGTAAAGCACCAGCAGGATGCCCAGCCGGATCAGGACCGGCAGCGTGTCCGGACTGAAGTAGAAGTCTGCGGCCATGACCGCGATGATCGCGGGCACCGCGAGGCGCCAGACGATAGGTGGCACCCGCGCCGGGAGTTGTGGCCACACCAGGGCGGCGACGATCACGGACCCGGCGATGGCCACCAGCGAGAGCGCCTCGACGTCGAGGAAGAACACGGTCCACAGGGAGACGAGCGCCAGCCCGCCGCCGAGCAGCCATTTCAGGCGACGGAGCTCGTCGAGGTTAAGCTGCGGCTGTCTGGTGACCGTCGACATGGGCGGTGACGCGCTGCGCTCCTTCGGGCGCAAAGGTGATGATGTTTTTCTGTGCAGCTGGCTGATTCGGTAGGGGCGGTTGCCCCCAACCGCCCTCAGGGCGATTCGGGGAATCGCCCCTACCCTCAGGCTCCAGCCGGGCCAGCTCGTCCAGGAAGGCCTCCACGTCGCGCAGCCGCCGCGTGTCCTGCAACGGCCCGCCATTGACGATCACGCCGCGCAGCCGGCCGGAGGCATAGAGGTCCTCCGCCAGGGTGGCGGCGAAGCTGCACAGCCGCTCGAACTGCTCCGGCCGCGTCCACACGCCGGCCGGCGTGTCCACCTGCAGCACGTAACCGTCGTGGCTCTCCGCCGCGAACTGCCGGAGCATGAGCTGCCCCAGGCGCGCGCTGGCCTTCCAGTGGATCAGCCGGTGCGAGTCGCCGCGTTCGTATTTGCGCAATGCGAGCAGGTCGTCGCCCGTCCCGATCCGGGCCGTGCGCCGGCCGGCGGAACCCGGGTGGGCCGACGCGGCGCCGGTCCATTGGTATTCCACCTGGGCCGGCCAGACCAGCACCGGCAGGCGCTGGGCCGTGCCGATGCTTTTCCGCAAGAAGCCGAAGGGGAAAAGCGAGCCGACCGCCGTCAGCTCGACCTGCGCCTCGCCGCGGCGGACGGGTTTCACGCCCCAATCGAGCGCCATCTCGCCCCCCGCCTCCAGGCGTTCGCGCATGAAGATCTGCCCGCGGGTGACGAGTTTTTCCGCCGCCGCCAGGACCTCGCGCACCTTCAGGTCCTGGTCCGCCTTCTCCGCGGCGGCGGCGCGGCGCGGCTGCGTCATCAGCTCGAACCACAGCCCGTAGCTCGGCAGCCATTTTTTCCGGTTCTGCACCTCGACCGCGACCAGGGTCTCGTGCCCGGCGCGCCACGGTCCCTGCGGCCGCACGCGCCAGCAGATCCCGCTGAAATTGAACCACGACATCAGGCCGCTGAGCAGCAGGCACGCGAGCAGCAGGGAGAGCGTGATGAACAGGATGTTGCTCGCGGTGTTGTAGGCTGCCGTGCCGATGCCCATGGCCGTCAGCATCAGGAACAGGCCCGTCACCGTGGGGGCGATGCGGTGCCGCTTGGGCGGAAACACGAGCGACCACAGCAACGCCTGCCACGAGAACCCGCGGGAGCGCTCGTTCGCCCCCGGGCCGTGCCAGTCGGCCGCCGACACGGCGGCAACGTTTATCGCTGAACGCTCAACGCTCAACTGCGAAGCCTGAGCCGTGAGTTGGATGTTCAATGTTGAACGTTCGACGTTGAGCGTTTCCCGTCAGGGCTCACTCCGGGACCGGCACCGCGTTGATGATGCGGCGGAGCCCGGCCAGCACGGTGCGGCGCTCCTCGAGCGCATCGGAGGTCTGCCGGGCGAGCGAGAGGCGGTGGGCCAGCACGGCCCCGGCCATGGCCTGCACGTCCTCGGGGATGACAAAATCGCGGCCCAGCATCAGGGCGCGCGACTGCGCCGCGACGCGGAGCGCCAGGCCGCCGCGCACGCTGACGCCGGCCTTGAACTCGGCCTCCGTGCGCGTGGCGGTGATGATCTTCAGGATATAATCAAGCACGCTGTCCTCGACGA
>JAQSDJ010000175.1:0-15724 GCA_029945855.1 Lacunisphaera sp. | reverse complement strand
TGCATCTTGAGGACGTCGGAACGGGTGACCACGGGATTGAGCGCGATGGCGTCATAGCCGGTCCGCGGCGTGCGCAGGATCTCCATCTCATCGCCGGGCTGCGGGTAACCCATCTGCAGGCGCATGAGGAAGCGGTCCATCTGGCTCTCGGGCAGCGGAAACGTGCCTTCGTAATCGACGGGATTCTGCGTGGCCACGACCATGAACGGTGCGCCGACCGCGTGCGCCTCGCCGTCCACCGTCACCTTGCTGCGGTCCATGACCTCCAGCAGGGCTGATTGTGTCTTGGGCGTGGCGCGGTTGATCTCGTCCGCCAGCACGACGCTCGCGAAGACCGGGCCGGGCTTGAAGACGAACTCCTTCACCGTCTCGTCGTAGATGGAAACCCCGGTCACGTCCGTCGGCAGCAGGTCGCTGGTGAACTGGATGCGCGAGAAGGCGCAGTCCATGGAGCGCGCCAGCGAGTAGGCCAGCGTGGTCTTGCCGACACCCGGCAGGTCCTCGATCAGCAGATGGCCGCCGGCCAGCAGGCAGACCAGGGTCTGCTCGATGACGTCGTCCTTGCCCTTGATGGTGACCCGCATGTTCACCTTGAGGCGTTCCAGGGCGGCGCGGGTGGTCGCGACTTCGGCGGCGGGGGCAAAATCACTCATGGGCCGCAGCGTATGAATACATCCCGGCGGCGCAAACGGTTTCAGGGGATTTTCCAACTGGAGGCAGGACTGCCGTTCCTCTTGTAGGGGCGCCGCCTGGGCGCCCAAATGGTGGAACCCGTCCTCCGGACGGGTTGTTGGACGCACGCCAAGGCAAACCGGTCACGGAGGACCGGTTCCACCCCAGCCTTTGGCTTAGCCCCCCCCCGCTCAGAATTCCCTCACGCGCTCCTTGCCCTCGAGCCAGGCGGCCATGTTCAGCACGAGGTAATTCCAGTTCTGGAATCCCTTGTTCAGCACCGGCTCCCCGCTCTCGGGCAGGTAGTATTCGTGCAGGGCGCCGAAGCGCTCGAAATCCCGCCCGAACAGCACGATGGTCTTCTGCGCCAGCTCGCGCGCCTCGGCGTCGAAGCCGTAGTCCACCAGCCCGCTGAAGACGACGTAGTTCGAGATGCCCCAGATCGGGCCGGTCCAGAGCGACGGGTTGCCCGAGGCGCGGACATTATACATCTTCTCCAGCTTCGAGAGCGTGCGGATGCCGTAGGGGGCGTTGAAGGTGCGCTCGTTCTTGAAGTGTTCCGCCACCATGCGCTTCGCCTGCTCGGGTGTGGCGATGCCCGCCCACATCGCCATGAACCCGGACCAGACGTCGATGCGCTGGATGAGACAGTCGTAATCCCGCGGGTAACCCGCGTGCAGCATGAATTTAGCCTCGCCGCCAAAGGGCTTCGGCTCGAAGGGCATCAGGTTCAGGTCGACGCTGTAGAAGAACCCGTCGCGCTCGTCCCAGCAGTGGCGCTGGATCGCGGCCTTCAGGTCCGCGGCGTCCTGTTGGTAGGCGACGGCGATCTCGCCCATGTTCAGCCGCTCGCAGAGGTAGGCCAGCGCGAGAAATTCCTTATACATCATGCAATTCAGGAAGATCGAGCCCGAGCTTTTGGGCGGGCGCATGTAGGTGCTCGGGTCGTTGTCCACGCCGATCGCCGTGTCGTTGTTCCAGTAATAGAGGCCGGTGGCCTTGTGGCGCTGGTGGTTCTTGTATTTGTTGACGAAAGCCTGGAGCTGGAAGAAACGATCGCGCAGCCACTCGGCGTCGCCGCCTTCGCGTTGCGTCAGGAAGGCCGCGTGCTGCGCGAGGCAGGGTTTGTGCATGTTGGTCGCGTAGATGTCCTCGCCGGCCTGGAGTTCCTTGCGCGTGCCAGAATTGCGCTTGATGATGATCGGCACCCAGCCGTCCATGCCGCCGTAGCTGAGGTAATTCAGCACGCAGCCCTGCTCGTGCTTGAGCGCCTGGGCGCGGATCTCGGGCGTGCCTTGCTCCAACAGGATCTGGCGCAGGGCGACGTTGCTCCACCACGAGTCCCAGTCCCAGAGGATGTCGCCGTATTGCGCGCTGCCGGGCGTAAGGAAAGGGTATTTGAACGCGCCGCCCTCGGCACGGAACATGCCCTGGTAGCCCTCGTGGATTTTCGCGCGGACCAGCGGGAGATATTTCGTCGCCTCGGTCGCGGTGGGGACGGCAGCCGTCTCGGCCGCCACGGATGTGGCCATCGCCAGCAGGAGGAGCAGCACGGGGTATTTCATGGAATGGCTGCAGGTTGCCGCCGGGCGGCGTGGCGCGCAACGCCGAAGCACGCCCCCTCCCCCGCGCCGTCACAGCACCGGCGTCAGCGGCGTCCCCACGGCCTTGTAGATGCGGGTGAGGATTTCCTTCGTGCTGAGCAGGCCCTCCGTGCCGGGAAATGAGCCGACTTCCCGGTAGTTCCGATAGAAAGCCGGATCCCCCGGCGGGACTTCCGCCGCCCCCGGGCGCAGCTCAAAGCTGCTGGTGTTCTGGATGGGCCAGACATCGACCGGGCCCAGCGAAAGGATGCCGTCGATCAGACCGTTCACCGCATCGAGGCGCAGCGGGATGTTGCGGCGCGCGATCACCCAGCTGTTCTCCGGTCGCATGTCGCGTTCGATCTCATCGCGCAACTCCCGCGCGAAACCGGCGTCCTCCACCAACAGGCCGACCTCGGTGTTCAGCCGCTCCGAGCGGGGATCGAGGTTGTAGGAGCCGATGAACGCCAGACGGTCGTCCACCACCAGCGACTTGGCGTGCAGGCACAGGAAGGGCGGGCGCTTCTGCCGGCCGGCCGCGATCCGCGGGGCGGCCCGCTCCGCCATGAGGACATGCTGCGGGAAGAGCGCGGGCAGCGCCGCCGGGTGGGGTTTGAATTCGTGCACCTCCAGATGCAGGTCCTCCACATAGTTGTTGCGCAGCCGGTAATTCGCCGAATACGCCAGCAGGTTGTCCGTGGAGGCGAAGCTGTTGGAGGAGATCCGCACGCGCAGGCCGGGATTCTTGTCCTGCATCTCGCGCAGCAGCTTTTGCGCGGGATTGCTCAGGACCAGATAAGGGGTCTGCATCAGGACCTGCTTTTCCGCGCGCTCCAGCGTGCGCCGCAGCTCCCGGGTGATGCGGGCGGTGTGGGAGAAATACCCGGCGGACTTGCCCGGCTCGTCGCTGATGAACACGACGTGCGCGACTGGTTTCAGGCGGTCGGCAAAGCGGGCCTGGATGACGGCCGCATCATCGGCTTCCCGCGTCAGGGTCCCGAAAAACCCGCCGAAGTCGTAATCGGCCCGCGTGGCGTAACGGGGAAACGTGCCCCGGGCGATGATCGCGCCGACATCGGTGAGGTCGGCGCTGGCGACCGCATGCCGGTAGCCCCAGAACTCGTCGAAGGAGGCCGTCGCAGCGCGCACCACCGGGCCGACCGCCAGCACATCGCGGTCGCGGAAATTCATCTCGGTGGAGTGGTCGAAATAGGTGTTCTCGATGTTGCGCCCGCCGGTGAGGAGGATCGCCCCGTCAAAGACCATCAGCTTGTTGTGCATGCGCTGGTTCAGCGCATGGAAGGACCGCACGGCCGCCAGCGCCTTGTGCAGCAACGTCGGCCTCATGCGCGCCATGGCCGGACGGTAGTGCTTCACCTCGAGGTTGGGGTGGACGGTGGCGAGGAAGGCCGTCATCGCCGGGTCCTGTGCCGAGACCAGGTGGTCGGCGATGATGCGGACCCGGACCCCGCGCCGCGCCGCCTCGATGAGTTCGCAGATCAGCAACCGGCCGCACTCGTCGTTGGTCCAGATGAAGGTCTGCACCTCGATGGAAACCCGGGCCTGCCGGATGAGATGCACCCGCAGCAACAGGGCGTCGTAGCCGCCGCTGATGATCGCGAGCTGGTTGCCGGTGGCGGCATCGGCCCGGGCCGGTCCCGCCGCGGCAGTCGCGACGGCAGGCCCCAACGGCGAGGTGTCAAACGGCGTGGCGGCGCGCGTTCCGACCACCCCGGCTCCCAGCAGGACGAAGAGACAAAGACGTTTGATCATTGCGCGGGCGGTTAGGACGGAAGATTGGAGTTTACGAGACCGGCCCCACCGCTGAACTTGAAGCCGGATGCCCTCACTAACGCGTCACCCGACCGGGGACTCAATCCGAAAGCTCGGCCTGCTTGCGGCCCTGTCCGCCATAGCCTTCGGCGGAGGCGGATGCGCCACCAGCGGCCCCAATCATGTTTACCTGGCCCAGGAGAACAGTCCGGCCGTGCAGGATCTCGGGCCGACCCCGGCGGTGGTCGGAGGCGCCGTCTCCCCGGGTGAGCGGGTGACGGGCCTCGCCTACGATTTCAACACCGATCATCTTTTCCTGCGCATCTCGCCCGCGCAGGTCATCCGTGTCATCGAGCGGCCCTCGGGAAAAATCCTTCGCGAGATGCCGCTCGCTGATGACCTGAAAGCCGACGGGCCGGCCGACCTGGCCATCCGCTCGGCCGACCGGCATCTGTTCGCTGTCCATCCGGACGGACGATCGGTTGTCGAGTTGACGCTCTTCGGAGAATTCGTGCACCGCCTCGCGCTGCGCGCCCCGGCCGACCCGATCGGTGGTCTCGCCTACGACCAGAAAAATCACCGCCTGCTGGTGTTGACCGCCACCTTCCCGGCCCGCATCGGCTCCGTCGCCCCAGACGGGTTTGTAACGTATTACGTTACATTGGCCGGGGCGGTCCGGCCGGTGTCACTCGGCTTTGATTCGGACGCGCAGCATTGTTTTGTGCCGCTGGCAGACGGGACCAGCCTAGGCGAATTCGACGCGACCGGCGCGTTGGTGCAGACGCACCGGACCGGCGACACCGGCTCCATCACCGCCGTCGACGCCGGCCCGCGCGCCTTCGTGCGGGTGTTCTGAGCCAAACTCAAGCAGCCCCAGACCGCAAAACGCGATAGCGCCGGACGGGAAAAAACGGAATGGATTGTGGGAGGGGCTTTACGCCCCGACAGGATCTACGCTGTGGTGCCGTGACGTCGGGGCGTAAAGCCCCTCCCCCAATCTGAAAGCGAAAGCTTTTCTCCAGGAGTTGGCCGGATATTCCGCTCCAGTCATGGGTGAACTGAATGAAGTCAGGTGGGCCAGCCCGCTCGCGGGCGCCCTGCAGAGCGCCCGCAATCAGGCAGCCCACCCTTCAGGGCTGATTCACCCGGCACCGCAAATGCCGCCGTATCCGGGAGTCGCGTTGAAACGAGCCCATCGTTCTCGTTCTCATAATCGTTCTCGTTCTCCCGAGGGGTTTCGTGGGCCGAATCGAGAATGAGAACGATAACGAGAAGGAGAATGAATCCACCTGAGCCCCCCTTTCAGGCCGCCATCTTTGCCGTTGAGCTGCCGGCGCGTTGCGTTTTGCCTCACCGGCCATGCCGCTGATCGACAAACCCCTCGCCGAGCTCAAGACGTATCCGGGCCTCAATCCCCGCCCCGCCGATTTCGACGCCTACTGGGACACCGCCCTGCGTGAACTCGACGCCACCGATCCGAAGGCCGAGCTCGTGCCGTCCAAGGAGATCGCCCCGCGGCACAGCGAGGCGTTCGACCTGTGGTTCACGGGTGTGGGCGGCGCGCGGGTCTATGCGAAGTATGTCCGTCCCAAGGCTCCCGCCGGACGCTGCCCGGCCGTGCTTCAGTTCCACGGCTACACCGGTCAGAGTTGCGACTTTGCCTCCCGGCTCGCGTGGTCGGGCGAAGGCTTCTGCGTGGCCGCGCTCGACTGCCGCGGCCAGGGCGGCCGCTCGGAGGACAACGGCGCGGTCCTGGGCACGACCTATCGCGGCCACATCGTCCGCGGGCTCGACGATCCCGATGCCCGCAAGCTGCTTTACCGGCAATTGTTCCTCGACACCGCCCAGCTCGCGCGGGTCGTGATGGGTTTCCCCGAGGTCGACGCCGCCCGCGTCGGCGCCATGGGCATGTCCCAAGGCGGCGCGCTCACGCTCGCCTGCGCCGCGCTCGAGCCGCGGATCAAGCGCGCGGCCCCGGTCTTCCCGTTTCTGTGCGATTACCAGCGCGTCTGGGAGATGGACCTCGCCAAGGACGCCTACGAGGAACTGCGCCTGTGGTTTCGCCAGTTCGATCCGCTGCACCTGCGGGAAAAGGAAATCTTCACCAAGCTGGGCTACATCGACTGCCAGCACCTGGCGCCGCGCATCAAGGCCGAGGTCCTCATGTTCACCTGCCTGATGGACCCGATCTGCCCGCCCTCGACCCAGTTCGCCGCCTACAACAAGATCACCGCGCCAAAGGAAATGGTGATCTACCCCGATTACGCCCACGAAGCCTACCTGCCCGGCGAGAACGACCGCACCTTCAATTTCCTGCGCGGGCTCTGAGGGGGGCGCGGTTGACGTGCCGCTGGACCGGTTTTGCCTTTGCGTAGGGGCGTCGCTCGTCGACGCCCGTGCTCGCGCAAGCGGCTGACCACCCATTCGCGGGCGTCGTCAAGCGACGCCCCTACCTTGGGTTGCATGGCGCCTGCTGATCGTCCGCCCATTCACCCCACCCAGCTGATCGCCTGGATTTTCTTCGCCAGCGTCACGTCCTTCGCGGTCACCCGCCCGCCGGCGTCATGGGTGTTCAACCGCACGGCGACGCGATTGTAGACGTTCGTCCAGTCGGGATGGTGATCCAGCGCCTCGGCCTCGAAGGCCACGCGGGTCATGAAAGAGAATGCCTCCTTGAAGCTGCCGAACTTGAACTCCTTCGCCAGCGCGTCGCGTTCGCAGATCCAGCCGGGCAACGCGGTCAGCGCGGTGGTGATCTCGGCCGGGGTCAGGGGTTGGCTCGCCATGGGGGAAAACAACTACACGCCTTCACCCTTGTCAAATCCACCGCCCGCACCCTCAATCTGGCCAAACATGTCGCCTCCCGGCCCCGCCAAGATTCCGCAGCACGTCGCCATCATCATGGACGGCAATGGCCGCTGGGCCCAGCAAAGGGGCCTGCCCCGGCTCGAGGGTCACCGCCGCGGCGTCGAGACGGTCCGCCCCGTCGTCGACGCCGCCCGCGAGATCGGCATCCGCTACATCACCCTCTACGCCTTCTCGGTCGAGAACTGGAAGCGCCCCACCGACGAGGTGTCGGGCCTGATGGGCCTGCTAGACTACTTCCTGAAGCGCGAGCTCAACAACCTCATCAAGGAAAAGGTCCGCCTCCACACCATCGGCCGCATCGAGGCCCTGCCCGCCAATGTGCAGAAGGAACTCGCCCGCGTGAAGGAGGCCACCCAGCACTTCACCGACTGGAACCTCGTGCTCGCCCTCAACTACGGCGCGCGCACCGAGGTCGCCGACGCCGCCCGCGCCTATGCCGCCGCCGTGCAGGCGGGCACCGAGCCGCTCGCGGACGCTTCCTGGGATAATTTCCGCCGCTACCTCTACAGCGCCCAGCTGCCCGACCCCGATCTCCTCATCCGCACCTCGGG
Organism: Lacunisphaera sp.; assembly: GCA_029945855.1. Lineage (GTDB taxonomy): Bacteria > Verrucomicrobiota > Verrucomicrobiia > Opitutales > Opitutaceae > Lacunisphaera. The sequence continues at coordinate 8,277 of JAQSDJ010000175.1, read as the reverse complement.
CGAGCAGCGCGTGAGCAACTTCATGCTGCTGCAGTGCGCCTACGCCGAGATGGTGTTCACGCCCGTGCTCTGGCCCGACTTCGGCCGGGCCGACCTCCAGGCCGCCGTCGACGAATACGGCCGCCGCGAGCGCCGCTACGGCCTGACCACCGAGCAAATTAAGTCTGGCGCCAGCTAATCCCGCCCCGCCTACTCTCCCGCCGTGCGTTCCCGTCTCTTCAGCACCCTCGTCCTGTGGACCGTCCTCCTGGGCGGCCTGTATCTTTTCGGCGCCCACGCCGCCGCCGTCCTGGTCGCGCTGCTCGCCGTCCTGACCCTGCACGAATTCTACGCCATCACCACGAAGCTCGGCCTGCCGGCTTTCCGCTGGATGGGCCTGTTCTTCTGCGTGCTGATGACCGCCGGCGCCTACTACCTGGGCTGGTATACCGACGGGGCCGAGGTCATGGGGCCGGTCACCACCGGGCTGCTCGTGCTGGCCTTTGTCGTGTGCTGCATCCGCGTGCTCGGCGAGCGCGACCCCAGCAGCCGCATGGAGGCCATCGCGGCCACCATGCTCGGCCTGTTCTGCATTCCCTTCATGCTGCAGTTCCTCCTCCGGCTGCTGCTGAGCGAGGCCAACGGCGGGGACAACCTCGCCCTCTGCCTCTGGGTTGTCGCGGTGTCCAAGTTCTGCGACGTCGGCGCCCTGCTCGTCGGCCTGGCCATCGGCCGGCACAAGATGGCCCCCCAGATCAGCCCGAAGAAAAGCTGGGAAGGCGCGGTGGGCGGCGTGCTGGTCTCCGCCGGGGTCGGCGCCACGATCGCGCATTTCGCCGCCAGTTACCTGCCCGTGTCGCTGACGCCCGCCCTCGCCGCCGCCATCGCCGCGGTGCTGGCCGTGCTGGCCATCATTTCCGACCTGATGGAGTCCGCCCTGAAGCGCCGCGCCGAGGTCAAGGACACCGGCGCGCTCATCCCCGGCATCGGCGGAGCGTTCGACCTCACGGACAGCTTCATCCTCACGGCGCCGGCGGCGTATTTCATCTTCATGTTCCTGGAGTGAGGTTTCTTCACCACGGATGACACGGATGAACACGGATACAACCAGACGCTCGTTCTCGGTCGTTCTGAGCGCAGTGAAGGATCCAGCGCCTGCGTGCATTATTTCCGGTGGCGCATGGATTCTTCGCTGCGCTCAGAATGACCCGCAGGGAATATCAATCCTTCATCCGTGCTGATCCGTGTCATCCGTGGTTAAAAGACGCATCGTCCTGCTCGGCGCCACCGGTTCCATCGGCGAGAGCACGCTGCGCGTGATCGCCGCGCACCGCGACCGGCTCGAACTGGTTGGCATCGCGGCCCACGGCAAACACCAGCGTCTTGCCGGGATCGCGCGGGAATTCAGCGTCCGCCACGTCGGCTTGTTTGATCCCGCCGCCCTCACCGCCGCGCGGGCCGGCGCCGCCTTTCCCGCCGGCACCCAATTTCATGGCGGCGCCGCCGGCCTCACCGAACTCGCGACCCTGCCCGAGGCCGACATCGTGCTCGTCGCCGTGGTCGGCACGACCGCCCTCGAACCGACCCTCGCCGCCATCGCAGCGAAGAAGACCATCGCCCTCGCCTCGAAGGAAATACTCGTGATGGCCGGCAAGTTTGTCATGGCCGCCGCGCAGGCCAGCGGCAGCCGCCTGCTGCCGGTGGACAGCGAGCACAACGCCGTCTTCCAATGCCTCGAGGGCCACCGCCACAGCGAGGTGCGCCGTATCTGGCTGACCGCTTCCGGCGGCGCGTTCCGGGATCTGCCTCTCGCACAGCTCGCGCACGTCACCCCCGAGGCCGCGCTCAAGCATCCGAACTGGGCGATGGGCCCGAAAGTCACGGTGGATGCCGCGACCATGGCCAACAAGGGTCTGGAACTGATCGAGGCCCGCTGGCTGTTCGGCCTGCGCCCGGAGCAATGCGGCGCGGTCCAGCACAGCCAGAGCAAGGTCCACGCCCTCGTGGAATTTTGCGACGGCTCGGTCCTCGCGCAGCTCGGGCCGCCGTCGATGACCTTTCCGATCCAGCACGCCCTGCTCTACCCCGACCGCGCCCCGGTCGCCACCGACGCGACCCTGCCGCTCGACCAAGCCTTCTCCCTCGATTTCCGGCCGGTCGACGAGACGCGCTACCCCTGCCTGCGGCTGGCCCGCGAGGCGATGGCCGCCGGCGGCACGGCGCCCCCGGTATATAATGCCGCCAATGAGGTGGCCGTCGCGGCTTTCCTCGGCAAAAGCGTCCCGTTTCTTGCGATTCCGCGGATTATTGAACAGACTCTCGCCGCGGTTAAGTTGATCGAACCAACCACCCTCGATCAGGTCTTAGCCGTCGACGCCGAAGCCCGGCGCATCGCCACCCAATTTACCACCCAACCCTCCTAAGCCGTCATTGTAGGGGCGTCGCTCGCCGACGCCCGCGGCGTCCATCAGGAACGCCCCTACTCAAGCACCCTTCCGATAATGGAATTCCTTTCCGGTCTTTTCAGCAGCGTCTGGTCGATCTTCCTGATCATCCTCTTCTTTGGCGGATCGATCTTTGTCCACGAACTCGGCCACTTCCTCGCGGCCCGGCGCCGGGGCGTGAAGGTCACCCGCTTCTCCATCGGCTTCGGCCCGGCCATCTGGAAATGGACGGGGAAGGACGGCGTCGAATACCGCATCGCCTGGATCCCCCTCGGGGGCTACGTCGCCCTCCCCCAACTCGCCGACATGGCGGCCATCGAGGGCGAGGCGGACCACTCCGAGCCCCTGCCGCCGATCAGCTACAGCACCCGCATCATCGTCTTCGCCGCCGGCGCCGCCTTCAACATCCTGTTTGCCTTCGTGCTGGCCACGATCCTCTGGGTCGCCGGCCAGCCCACGAGCGAGGACCTGGCGACGACCCGCATCGGCTATGTTTCCAATACCATCGCCCTCGCCGATGGCACCGCGGTCCCCAGCCCCGCCGCCGAAGCCGGCCTGCGCGTCGGCGACACCATCCGCGCCATCGACGGCACCGCGGTGGCCGACTGGCCGGAACTGCTCCAAACGCTCGTCACGAGCGCCGGCCAGACCGTGGACGGACGCCGGAAGGCGGTCTTCACCATCGAGCGCGAGGGCCAGCGGCAGGACATCACGGTCTACCCGCGCCTTTCCGGCGACGAAAACATCCGGCGAGTCGGGATCATGCCCGCCTACACCCCCATCGTGGCCAGTGTGCCGGAAAAATCCTTCGTCCACACCCTGGGGCTGCAGGTGGATGACGAACTGCAGGCGCTCAACGGCGCCCCCCTGCTGAACCTCGTGACCCTGATGGACCTCATGCAGGCCAAGACGCCGGAAGTGTTGTCCCTCACCGTGCTGCGCGCCGGTCAGACCCTCGAGATCACGGTTCCGGCCAACCGGCCCCAAGATCCGTCGACCCTGTTCGGCGCCAGTTTCCGCACCAACTTCGGCCTCGTGCACACCAACCCGGTGGAACAGGTCGCCAGCCAGATCCGGGGGACGCTGCGCGTTTTTGTCAGCCTCATCCAGCCGAAGTCCGACATCGGCATCTCCAAGCTCAGCGGCCCCGTCGGCATCGGGCGGATCTACTGGGACGCCTCCAAGGCCGGCTTCCGCTACGTCCTGTGGATGGCCATTTTGGTCAATGTAAACCTCGCCATCTTCAACCTGCTGCCGATTCCCGTGCTCGACGGCGGCCACATGCTCTTCGCCACCATCGGCAAGCTCCGCGGCCGCGCCCTGCCGGTCAACTTCATCGCCACGGCCCAGAGCGTCTTCATCGTGCTGCTGTTCTCCATGATGATTTACGTCACCGTCTTCGGCGACATCCGCCGCTGGGCCCGCGACATCAAGGCCGACACCCAGGCCCGCGAGGCGGCGACCGAGCGGGCGCAGAAAGCCGCCGAGCCGGCCAAGCCCTGAGCGGTCAAGGGACAAGGCCAGGTAACAAGGGCCAAATCCGGCGCGTTCCGGTTCTTGCCACGTGCCACTTGATCCTTGTTACTTCCCTCCGTCATGAGCTACTGCCCGTCCCGCTTCGCCACCGTCCGCCGCCACACCGTTGAGGTGAAGATCGGCGCCGTCGGCATCGGCGGCGACCAGCCCATCCGGCTGCAGTCGATGACGACCAGCGACACCCAGGACATCGCGGCCACCGTCAAGCAGTCCATCGCCCTCGCCGAGGTCGGCTGCGAGATCGTCCGCATCACCGCGCCCAACGTCGCCGCCGCGAAATGCCTCCGGGACATCCGCGCGCAGTTCAGTGCCGCAGGCTTCGCGCACATCCCGCTGGTGGCCGACATCCATTTCCTGCCCTCGGCCGCCATGGAGGCCGTCGAGCATGTCGAGAAGATCCGCGTCAACCCCGGCAACTACGCCGACAAGAAGAAATTCGCCGTCAAGGAATACACCGACGCCGACTACGACGAGGAGCTGCAGCGGATCCACGAGGCCTTTTCGCCTTTGGTGAAGCGAGCCAAGGAACTGGGCCGCGCCCTGCGCATCGGCACGAACCACGGCTCGCTCTCCGACCGCATCATGAACCGCTACGGCGACACGCCGCTCGGCATGGTGGAGAGCGCGCTGGAATTCCTCCGCATTGCCCGGGCCCACGACTACCACGCCCTCCTGCTCTCGATGAAGTCGAGCAACCCGAAGGTCATGATCCAGGCCTACCGCCTGCTCGTCGAGCGGATGGACCAGGAGGACATGCACTATCCGCTCCACCTTGGCGTGACCGAGGCCGGCGACGGCGAGGACGGCCGCATCAAGAGCGCCATCGGCATCGGCAGCCTGCTCCTCGACGGCCTCGGCGACACCATCCGCGTCTCCTTGACCGAGGATTCCGTCTACGAGATCCCCGTGGCCCGCGCCATCGCGGACAAGGCGATGAGCCTCTGGGGAGGCTCCAACGTTCAACACTCAACGCCCAACGCCGAACGTTCAAGCGGATCGGCGCTGAACGTTGAAAGTTCACCGTTGAACGTTGAGCGTTCCGCACCGGCCACGGATTCGGTCGATCCCTATCACTTTACCAGGCGCGAATCGGCCGCGCTGCAGCTTTCCTCGAAATGCGCGGTCGGCCCCGCGCAGGCGCCGCGGGTCATCGTCCGCAGCCCGCTGGCCGGTCTGGCCGCCGCCGCGAAGGCCTTGTCCGAGCCGAAAATGAAGGATACGCCGGCCGAAGGCCTGCTGGTGCGGGTCGACACCCCCAGCGATCTCGCCAACCTCGCCGACAAGGTCCGGATGCAACCCCTGCCGGTCGAGTTTCTCGTGATTGAGGCCGGTCCTTTGCTCACGGCGGCTGACATTACGCCGATGCTCCTGACCGAAGGCGGCCGCGTGATGCTCACCCGTCGTTTCGGCGCTGGCGACGCCGTTCTTCTGAAAGAATTTGCCGCTGCCGTCCGCGCCAAGGGACATTACCTCGCCATCGACGCGCCGGCAGAAATGCTCGCGGCCCTCGCGCCCGTCTTGGGTGAACTGGGTGACGAAGGTTTCGTTTATACGCTCTCGGCCACGGCCGGGGCCGGCCATCCCACCGGCGCCTACCGCCGGCTGGTCGAATTCTTGAAAAAATCCGGCTCCAGGGCCCCCGTCTGGATCCGCAACACCGCCGCCACGGCCGTGCACGACGACAAGAGTTTCCTGTCGAAGCTCCTCGAGGCCAGTTTCCTGACCGGCGGCCTGCTCTGCGACGGCCTGGGCGACTTCGTGAGCATCGAGACCGAGGCGGACCCGGCCCGTTCGACCCGCCTGGCCTACAATGTCCTGCAAGGCGCCGGCGCGCGCATCTCGAAGACCGAGTTTGTCGCCTGTCCGAGTTGCGGGCGCACCTTGTTCGACCTGCAGACGACCACGCAGCGCATCCGGGCGCAGACCGGACACCTGAAAGGCGTCAAAATCGCCATCATGGGCTGCATCGTGAACGGCCCGGGCGAGATGGCCGACGCGGATTTCGGCTACGTGGGCGGCGCGCCGGGCAAGATCAACCTCTACGTCGGGAAAAACTGCGTCCAATACAACATCCCGCAGGCCGAGGCCGACGGGCGGCTCGTCGCGCTCATTCGCGAACACGGCAAATGGGCCGATCCCGAGCCGCATCAGCTGGCGCCGTAGGGTCTATCCAGGTAACAGGTTTGTGTAGGGGCGGCGCTTGACGCCGCCCGCGGGCGCCGACGAGCGGCGCCCCTACAAAATACAACCGGAGGCCGGTCTCCGCCCGGCCCAGACCAGTCGAAGACTGGTCCGGCTGAAAACAAACGCCCTCGCCCGCCACCTGATTCGCGTCCATTCGTATCAATCGCGGAAAAAACTTCGTGGTTCAAATCCGTGCCATCCGTGAAATCCGTGGTGAAAAAACCGTCCGGGCGGCTGGTCAGCCTGTCGCGCGCAACCTCCGCTGGCGGTGACTCCGAGCGAAAAACGCCGCCGAGGCCCGGTCCGTTTATCGCAACATCAAAATGCGAAAAGTTATGCTCCCGGGCGGTGTGAACAACATGTCGGAAAGTTGCGCTTGAAACGCATTTTTTGATTCACGTTAGTCACGAAGTATATTTTAAACGTTCCCTGCTCAGCCTGTTCCTTGCCAACTCCGTAGCGCACCCAGTGTCCGACTCCCCCAAGGGTTTCCCAGTAGCTGGCCATCAACCACTTTGCCCGCAGCCCCGCGCTGCCCGCCCGGTGGCGGCCCCCGACCAATTTCCCCTTGTGAGCGACGGCCCCGGCGGACGAAACGGATGTGACGCAAATGCAGTTGCTGAGGTGTGAATAAACCGTCACCAATCCGAACCGTCATGCCCCACTCCGTGCTCCAGACCAGTCTCTGGGAAACCGTCAAATGCGACCTCAAGGGGCTCTTCCCCGAGGATGTGTTCTCGATGTGGTTCGAGCCCATCAGCTGCGTGGAGACGACGGAGGATGCCCTCACCCTCGGCGTGCCGAATGACTTCGCCGCCATCTGGATTCACGACAACTACCTCGACCTGATCACGCAGCGCCTGCGCCTGGCCGCCGGCCGCATGGTGTCGGTCAGCCTGCGCAAGACCGAGCACGGCGCCGTCGCGACGGTGCCCGCCCTCGAGCCGCGGGCCCGCCCCGCCGCCAAGGCCCGCACGACCCGCTACGACGAACGCTCCGCCGCCGCCGGCACGCTGAACCCGCGCAACACCTTCGAGACCTTCGTCGTCGGCCAGAACAACCAGCTCGCCCATGCCGCCGCCCTCGCCGTCGCCCAGGCGCCCGCGCAGGCCTACAACCCGCTCTTCATCCACGGCTCGACCGGCCTCGGCAAGACCCACCTGATGCACGCCATCGGGCACAGCATCCTCCAGCGCAACCCCGAGGCGCGCATCGCCTACCTCTCCACGGAAAAATTCACCAACGAATACATCCACGCCATCCAGGAGAACGCCCTGACCAAGTTCCGCCAGCGCTACCGCAGCGTCGACGTGCTGCTGGTCGACGACGTGCAGTTCCTCGCCGGCAAGGAGCGCATCCAGGAGGAGTTCTTCCACACCTTCAACGACCTCTTCGAGTCCCAGAAACAGATCGTCATCTCCAGCGATCGCCCGGTCTCCGAGATCGCCACGCTCGAGTCCCGCCTCGTCTCCCGCTTCCAGTGGGGCCTGTCCGCCGACGTCCAGTCGCCCGACTTCGAGACCCGCGTCGCCATCCTCAAGGCCAAGTCCGCCACGCTGAAGATCAGCCTGCCCATGCCCGTGATCGAGTTCATGGCGCAGCACATCTCGAAGAACATCCGCCGGCTCGAGGGCGCCCTCATCAAGATTTCCAGCTACGCCGCCCTCACGGGCAAGGTCCTCGACCTCGCCACCGCGGAACACCTGCTCAAGGACGTCCTCATGGAGGAGGCCCAGAACCGCCTCAACATCGAGGGCATCCAGAAGCGCGTCGCCGACCATTACCAAATCCGCCACTCGGACATGACGAGCAAGCGCCGGCCCAACGCCATCGCCTTCCCCCGCCAGATCGCCATGTATCTCAGCCGCCAGCTCACCCGCCACTCCCTCCAGGAGATCGGCGAGGCCTTCGGCGGCCGCGACCACGGCACCGTCATCCACGCCGTCAAGACCGTCGAGAACATGATGGAGCAGGACGACTCCGTCCGTGGTAGCGTCGATTTTCTGAAGGCACAGCTGTCGAAGTAAGACTGCCTTCACGCGAGCGCACCGGCCCGGCTTCCGCCGGGCCTTTTTGTTGGTAGGGGCGGTTGCCCTCAACCGCCCGGGCCGTTGAGGGCAACGGCCCCTACCCT
>JAQSDJ010000174.1:13598-18801 GCA_029945855.1 Lacunisphaera sp. | reverse complement strand
GAGCCGGTCGATGTAATTCACCGCGACGGAAAAGAAGAGCAGGGCGCAGATGCTCCAGCGGACGTGGCCGCTCGGGGCCGCGGCGGGCGGGGAAGAGGGGGGCTGACTCATGAGGGGCAGGGGGAATGGGCCACGGAGGATGGCGATGGGGGATCAGGGGTAATCGCAAGCCGCTCAGCGGAACACAAGTCGCTTGGTGATTGCCGATGGGAGTAGGGCGCAGATGTCCCGCAGGCAAAGGACCCCGCGGGCTCATTGTTGACCGAAAGGGGGGAGCCAGTCTGAAATGTAGGGGCGCCGCTTGACGGCGCCCGCGTGGCTGCGGCTTCCAGCCGCAGTCCATCACCGGCTGGAAGCCGGTGCCACAGGGGACATCAGGCCGTCAGACACATCCCCGGGCGTCGTCAAGCGACGCCCCTACGGTTTGAGCAATCCCAGCCGCCCTACAATTTCGCCGCGGCGTGGCGGATGGCGCGCTGGTAGGCGGTGAGACCCGGGTCCTCGGTCGTGGCGCAGAGCGTGTCGAGCGCGAGGCGCAGGGCCTCGCCCGGCCGGCCCTGGGCGTGCAGCGTGAGCGCGAGGAAGACGGCGAACTCGTTGTTGTCGGGAAACTGCCCCTGGCCGGAGCGGAGCACCTCGGCGGAGCGATCGAGCTGACCGAGCGCCCGCAGCGTGTTGCCGAGCCCGATCAAGGCGCCGGAGAGTTCGTTCGGCGGCAGGCCGAGGGCGACGGCCTTCTCGTAATAAGGCAGGGCGTCGGCGTGCCGGCCGAGGGTTTCGCAGGTCCACGCAAGTTGGAAGGCGATCTCCGCGACGTTTGGGTGGCGCTCGTCGAGCGATTTCAGCCGGGGGAGCAGCTGGTTGAACTGCCCGTAGGCCCGCGCGCCGACGATGGCGTCGAGTTCAGGTTTCCAATCCATTTTATATTACAGGAGGTAACAGAGAAAAGGCAGGAGTCGGACTCTGTTTTCTCTGTTCCCTCCTGTGAAGCGAATCAGGCCTTTGGCTGGGCGTTGTTCGCCGGGGCCGGCACCTTCTTCTCCGGGAGGGCCTTGGTGGCGACCTCATGTTTGAAGCGGGCGATCAGGTCCTCGATCTTGTGCACGCCCTCGTCGCCCTTGGCGCGGGAGCGGACCGACGCGCTTTGCACCTCGGCCTCCTTCTGGCCGAGCACGAGGAAGTAGGGCACCTTCTCCAGCTCGGCGCGGCGGATCTTGGCGCCGAGCTTGTCGGAGTGGGTGTCGAGCGTCACGCGGAGGTCGGCGGCGAGCAGCTGGTCGTGGATCGTCTTGGCGTAGTCCATGACCTTGTCGGAGATGGGCAGCAGGCGGACCTGCTCGGGCGCGAGCCAGAGCGGGAAGTCGCCGCCGAAGTGCTCGATGAGCACGCCGCAGAAGCGCTCCATCGAGCCGAAAGGCGCGCGGTGGATCATCACGGGGCGGTGCGCGACGTTGTCGGCGCCGATGTAGCTCAGGTCGAAGCGGACGGGCAGGTTGTAGTCCACCTGCACGGTGCCGAGCTGCCACTCGCGGCCGATGACGTCCTTGATGACGAAGTCGATCTTCGGGCCGTAGAAGGCGGCCTCGCCGGGCTCCTCGGTGAAGGCCACGCCGAGGGTCTGGGCGGCCTCGCGGCATGCGGCCTCGGCCTTGTCCCATTGTTCCGGATTGCCGGTAAACTTGGTGCTGTCGGGATCGCGGGTGCCGACGCGCACGCGGTAGTCCTGCATGCCGAGCGTGGTGAGGACGGTCTTCACGAGCGAGAGACAGCCGAGCATTTCCTGCGCGACCTGTTCCTCGGTGCAGAAGAGATGGGCGTCGTCCTGGGTGAAGCCGCGGACGCGGGTCATGCCGTTGAGCTCGCCGGACTGCTCCCAGCGGTAGACGGTGCCGAACTCGGCGAGACGCACGGGCAGGTCGCGGTAGGAATGCGGCTGCGAGGCGAAGATCTTGATGTGGAAGGGGCAGTTCATCGGCTTCAGCAAAAAGCCGTCGATGAGCTGGTCGTCGGGGAGGACGCGGTCCGGGGTGATCGTTTCCTTGCCGGTGAGCTGGTTGACCTTCTCGGCGAGCTGGGCGGAGACGGCCTCGATGCGGTTCGACATCTCGGCGCAGGAGCAGCCGGAGGAAATGAGCTGGTCGAGGGCGTCGCGCTCGACGACGGGCGGGAACTGCGAGTCCTTGTAGTAGGGGAAATGCCCGGAAGTCTTGAAGAGCGAGAGGCGGCCGATGTGCGGGGTGAAGACCTGGGAGTAGCCCTGTTTCTTCAGCTCGGCCGAGATGAAGTTCTGCAGCTCCTGGCGGACGATGGAACCGTTGGCCGTCCAGAGGATGAGGCCCTGGCCGACGTCCTCGTCGATGTGGAACAACTTGAGTTCCTTGCCGAGCTTGCGGTGGTCGCGGAGCTTGGCCTGCTCGAGCTGGACGAGGTAGTTGGCGAGCTCCTCCTTCGTCGCGAAGGCGGTGCCGTAGATGCGCTGCAATTGCTTGTTGGTCTCGTCGCCGCGGTGATAGGCGCCCGCGATGGAGAGGAGCTTGAAGGCCTTCAGCTTGGCCGTGTAGCGGACGTGGGTGCCGGCGCAGAGGTCGGTGAACTCGCCGTTGGTGTAGAAGGAGATTTTCTCGTCCGCGGGGATGTCGGCGAGGCGGCCGAGCTTGAAGCGCTCCTGGCCGATCTTGGTGATGATCGCGACAGCCTCCTCGCGCGAGACCTCCTTGCGGTCGAAGCGCTGGTTCTCGTCGGCGATCTTCTTCATCTCGACCTCGAGGTTTGCGAGGTCGTCCATGGTCAGCTTGTGGTCGAGGTCGATGTCGTAATAGAAGCCGCTGTCGGTCGGCGGGCCGATGTCGAGTTTGGCGTCGGGGAAAAGACGGAGGACGGCGGTCGCCAGCACGTGCGAGCACGAGTGGCGGAGTTCTTCGAGCGGAGACATCGACATGGTGTATATGGGTTTGGTCCTGCCTACGATTGCAGGGCCGAAAGGTTATTTGGCGACAGAGTGGGGGCGGGTGTCAATGCCGACTTCCCGAGGGATTTGACCATCAGGGTTGATTCATTCTCGTTCTCGTAATCGTTATCTTTCTCGATTCGGTCAACGAAGCCCCTCGGGAGAACGAGAATGATTAAGAGAACGAGAAAGATGGGCTCGTTTCACCGCGACTCCCGGCTACGGCACTTATGATGACACCATTCGACTGTAGGTCGGGGTTTATCCCCGACGGTTTCTGCCGCGTGTCGGGCGTAAAGCCGACCTACAAGAACACGGCCATAGGCCACCGTAATTTGCGAGGCTCAGTAATGGCGGACGCGATTAGCCGGAGCGGATGAACGAGGATTCATCCTTTGATGAATCCATTAGCGGTCAAACCCGGCCTATTTTATCGACTTTTTTTGACCACTAATTGGTTTCGCCAACGGGCGAAACTCACGAGATCCCCTCCGCCTAATCGGCTCCGGGATTGGATATGGGGGCTGCTGATCGCAGCCCGGGAAGCTCCGCCGGCGATCAGCCGGCCCCCGAAACCAATCTGCGGAGACGATCAGGCGGAGCACACTTCGTAGGATTCATCCGTTGATGAATCCATTAGTGGTAAAACGATGCCTACTTCTTCAACGGCTCCAACTTGTAGCCGTCCTTGCCGTCGAGCATGGACCAGCCCTTCGACCGGCTCAGGGCTTTCGCCAGACTACTTTTTGAGAGGTTCGAGGCGGTAGGAGTCTTTGCTGTCCAACATGCTCCAGCCGGCGGCGGTGAGTTCCTTGCGGAGGGCGTCGGCGCCGGCCCAGTCCTTGGCCTGCTTCGCGGCCCAGCGTTGGTCGGCGAGGGCGGTGATGGCGGCGGGGGCAGCGGGTTTCGGTGGCTCGGTTGTGGCTGTAACATCAAGCCCAAGCGCGAACAGGATTTGATCAAAAGCAGCGAGATCCTCGGCTGCATGTTGCGCCGTTTGCCCCTCGGGTTTCCAGAGATTGATGTCACCAAACAATTCGCCTTGTGCCCAAGGGGTATTCAGATCGTCCCTGAGGGCATCGAGCACGGCCTTGAATCTGCCTGATGGTTGGGCTTGGACGGCGCCGGCCTTGGCGGCGAGGGCAGAGCGAAATGTTCTCAACCTCGTGAGTGAGCTTTCTGCGGTATGCAATGAGTCCAGCGTGAAGTTGAGCTGCTTGCGGGGGTGCCCCATCATCAGCAGCGCGTAGCGGACGACCATCGCCGAGTAACCTTTCGCGAGCAGGTCACCGAGGGTGTAGTAGTTGCCCTTGCTCTTGCTCATGGTGGTGCCGTCCACGAGCAGATGCTCGCTGTGATACCAGTGGTGGGCGAACTGCGTGCCATTGCAGCACTGGCTCTGGGCGATCTCGTTCTCGTGGTGGGGAAACAGCAGGTCCACGCCACCGGTGTGGAGGTCGATCGTGTCGCCGAGCAGGGCCTTGCTCATGGCACTGCACTCGATGTGCCAGCCAGGACGACCCGCGCCGGCGCCGCGCGGCCCGGGCCACTTGACGTCGCCGTCCTCCTCGGGTTTCCAGGCTTTCCAGAGGGCGAAGTCTGACACCGCGTCCTTGTGATCGGAGTCGGCGACCATGTTCGTGACCTTGAGTTCGCGCTCCTTGATGCGGGAAAGCGCACCGTAATCCTCGAAGGACGAGACCTTGAAATAGACGGAGCCGTCGGCCGCGCGGTAGGCGTTGCCCTTCTCCATCAGCACCTCGATCATGCTCACCTGCTCCTTGATGTAACCGGTGGCGGTGGGCTCGTGATGCGGGCGCAGGCAGTTGAGTGCGGCGCAGTCGGCATGGAAAAGGCCGGTCCACTTTTTCGTGATCTCCGCGAGCGGGCGCTTTTCCTTCTGGGTCTGGCCGATGGTGCGGTCGTCGACGTCGGTCAGGTTGCGGACGTGTTTCACCTTGTCCGGGCCGAACTCGAGTTCGAGGAGGCGGCGGATGACGTCGTTGACGACGAAGGTGCGGAAGTTGCCGATGTGCGCCGGCGCGTAGACCGTGGGTCCGCAATTGTAGAAGCGGAAGACGCCGTCCGGCTGGGCGGGCTGGAGTTCGCGCTGGGTGCGGGAAAGGGATTCGTGCAGGCGGATCGGCATTTTAAACGAGGCTGGCCACAAAAGGCGCAAAAAGCGCAAAACTTTCAACCACGGATTATTGCGCGGTAGGGCGAGTCGTCCCGACGAGCCGCGGCCCCGCGACAGGG
>JAQSDJ010000174.1:0-13588 GCA_029945855.1 Lacunisphaera sp. | reverse complement strand
CTTGAGCTTGCCGAAACGGCTCATCCGGCCTGTCCGCCATAGGCTTGGCGACGGCGGAAGGATTCGCCCTACCCGGAGGCACCATCCCTGCGTGCAATTCGGCAATTTCTGCACAAAAGTTTGGCGTGAGTTCGGGCTGAATATCGATTTAGTGAGGGGTTAATCATGGCCAAGAAATCCACGCTCGTCCTCACGCACCGTCCCCGCCGCCTGCGCCGGCAGCCCAGCCGCCGCGCCCTCGTCGAGGAGACCGTCATCCGGGCGGCCGACCTGATCGCCCCGCTTTTTGTCGTCGACGGCAAGGGCGCCCCCGAGCCCATCGGCTCGATGCCGGGCGTCAACCGGTTCAACATCACCGACCTCGTCAAGGAGTGCCAGGAATTATACGACCTCGGCGTGCCGGCCGTGGCGCTCTTCCCCAAGCTCGACGCCAGCCTCAAGGACGCGACGGGCACCGAGGCGCTGAATCCCAAGACGCTCATCCTCCGGGCCGTGCGGGCCGTGAAGCAGGCCGTGCCGGGCCTCTCGATCATCACCGACGTGGCGCTCGATCCCTACACCAGCCACGGCCATGACGGTGTGCTGAACGCGGCGCTCGACGACGTGGAGAACGACCGCACCGTGGCGATCCTGTGCGAGATGGCCGTGATGCAGGCCGAGGCGGGCGTGGATTTCGTCGCGCCGTCGGACATGATGGACGGTCGCGTCGGCGCGATCCGCCAGGCGCTCGATGCCGCTGGCTACACGGACACGGCGATTTTGGCCTATTCCGCGAAATACAATTCCGCCTATTACGGTCCGTTCCGCGACGCCGTCGGCAGCGCGAAGGCCGCGGGCACGCGCCTGCTCAGCAAGGCTACTTACCAGATGAACCCGGCCAACCGCCGCGAGGCGATCCGCGAGGTGCTGCTCGACGTGGCCGAGGGCGCCGACGTGGTGATGGTCAAGCCCGCCGGCCTCTACCTCGACATCATCCGCGAGGTCCGCAACGCGACCAACCTGCCGGTGGCCGCCTACCAGATCTCGGGCGAATACGCCCAGATCCACGCCGCCGCCAAGCTCGGCTGGCTCGACCTCGCGCGCTGCCGCGACGAGTCGCTGCTGGCCATCAAGCGCGCCGGGGCGGACATGATCCTGACGTATTTCGCCAAGGAAGTGGCGCAGAAGCTGAAAGTGTAAGGGGTGTTTTCTACGCTGGTTCCACTGGATAGGAGGACTGTCCCGGAGTAGTTGACCACTAAAGGGATTCATCAAGGGATGAATCCTACAAGGACAGGCTCCGGCTGATCGCCTCCGCCATTGGGTTTCGGGGACCGGCTAATCGCCGGTTCTTTTTCCCAGTCTGCGATCAGCAGACTTCCGAAACATAAGCCGGAGACGATCAGTCGGAGGGGTATTCCCAAGTTTCGCCCCTTGGCGAAACTGATTAGCGGTTCCCCAAACTTCAGGGGGTGGGATTAAGTTCCCCCTCCGAAAGAGGCTAGAGACACGTTTTGCCATTTCCGTTTCATGCAACCGACCGTCAACGAAAGTTGAGCGAGGAGTTGATCCGGGGCGACTGCGCCGGTATAGCAGCGGGTCATGCCCCCCGACCGCTTACCCCCGCGCTCCGTGCTTTCCCGGCGCAAATTCATCGCCTCGTCCGTCGCCGCCGGCGCGGCACTCGCGCTGCTGCCGGGCCGGCTGGTGCGTGCGGCGGAGACCGCCCCGGCGGGACGGAAGCTGAAGGTCGCCTTCGTCGGCATCGGCAACCGCGGCAATGACAACCTGAAATCCTTCGCGGCCACGGGCCTCGTCGAGGTGGTGGCGTTCTGTGACGTCGACCTGCTCGGCGCCCACACGGCGGAGTCGCGGCAGCTTTATCCCGACGTCCCGGGGTTCCAGGATTTCCGCGAGATGTTCACGAAGATGGGCGACCGCTTCGAGGCGGTCGTCGTGTCGACGCCGGACCACACGCATTTCGTCGTGACGATGCACGCGCTGGCGCACGGCAAGCACGTCTACCTCGAGAAGCCGCTGGCCCACACGTTCCGCGAGGTGGAGTTGCTCATGGCCAGGGCGGCCCGGAGCGGGGTGGTCACGCAGATGGGCAACCAGGGACACTCGGGCAACAATTACCACCAGTTCAAGGCGTGGACGGAGGCGGGCATCATCCGGGACGTGACGCGCATCGACATGTTCATGAACTCGTCGCGCCGCTGGCATGGCTGGACCGTGGACGGTTTCCCCACCGGCGAGCCGGTGCCGCCGACCATTGATTGGGACTTGTGGAACGCGAACGTCCCGGTGCGTCCGTTCAGCGACAAACTCCACCCGGGTGACTGGCGCGGCTGGTTCGCCTACGGCAACGGCGCGTTCGGCGACTGGGGGCCGCACATTCTCGACACGGCGCACCGGTTCCTCGGGCTCGGGCTGCCGCAGGTCATTGAGGCGGTGCGGCGCGACGGGCCGAGCGAATTCATCTTCCCAAAGGCCACGACCATCCGCTTCGATTTCGCGGCCCGACCGACCATGCCGCCGGTCGAGGTCTTCTGGTATGATGGCGTCGCGAATCCGCCGCCGCTGCCCGCCGAACTCGGGCCCGACGCCAAGCTGGCGCGGAAGAACGGGAAATTCATCACCAGCAAGGAGCACGTTTTCCTGGGCGGCACCCACAGCGATACCCTGCGGATCATCCCCGAGGAAAAGATGCGGGCCATGGCCAAGGACCTGCCCCGGATCGGCGGTGGATTTTCCAACCACTTTGCCAACTTTGCCCTCGCGTGCCTCGGCCGCGAGGAGGCCCGGTCGCCGTTCCATGTCTCGGGACCCCTGACCCAGGTGTTCCTGCTCGGCGTGATCGCGCAGCGGCTCGGCGGGAAATTGGTGTTCGATCCGGTGGCCAGACGCTTTGTCGGCCACGACCGCGCCAACGAATTGCTCGCCGGCGAGGCGCCCCGGGCGGGGTGGGAGAGTTATTTCAAGGCGTGAGGCGGGGTAGGGGTGCTTGCCCCCAAGCGCCCGGGCCGTTGGGGGCAACGGCCCCTACCAAGGCGGTCGCAGATTCCCTGATCGACGCCCACCCGCTCACTTCCGCGGGCCGTGGCGCAGCACGCTGTGGCGGACGCTGTAGCCGAAGTAGACGGCGAAGCCGAGCGCCAGCCAGATGGTCAGGTTGAGCCAGGTGATCTTGGGCAGGGCGAACATCTGCGCGATGCAGATGAGGATGCCGAGGACCGGGATCAGCGGCACCCACGGGGTGCGGAAGGGACGGGGCTGGGCGGGCTGCGTCCGGCGCAGGACGAGCACGCCCGCGCAGACCAGCGAGAACGCCAGCAGCGTGCCGATGGAGATGAGTTCGCCCAGCAGGTTGAGCGGGAAGAGGCCGGCGATGACGGCGCAGGAGATGCCGGTGATCCAGGTCGTCACGTGCGGCGTGCCGTATTTCGGGTGGATCTTGGCGAAGGCCTTGGGCAGCAGGCCGTCCTTGGCCATGGCGAAGAAGATGCGCGGCTGGCCCAGCAGGGAGACCAAAATGACCGACGTCAGGCCGGCGAGCGTGGCCGCCTCGATCAGGTAGCGGAAGTAGGCGGGGGCGCCGACCTGCTGCAGGGCGAAGATGAACGGCGCGTCGACGTTCAGCTTGGAGTAGTGCACCATGCCGGTGAGCACCAGCGAGACCGAGATGAAGAGGAACGAGACGATGAGCAGGGTCCCGAGCAGGCCGATGGGCAGGTCGCGCTGCGGGTTCTTGGTCTCCTGGGCGGCCGAGGAGACGCAGTCGAAGCCGACGTAGGCGAAGAAGATGGCCCCGGCGCCACGGAAGATGCCGCTCCAGCCGTGCTCGCCGAACACGCCGGAATTCTCCGGGATGAAGGGCGTCCAGTTGGCCATGACGGCCTCGCGGTGGCCGAAGAAATACCAGACGCCGTAGCCGACGAGGGCGAGGAGCACGCCGACCTTGATGACGACCATGAGGTTGTTGAACGAGGAGGACTCCTTGATGCCGATGTAGAGGATGTAGGTCAGCAGGAGCGAAATGAAGACCGCCGGGAAATTGATCAGCGCGCCGGTGGTGACGAGGTGCCCGTCGACCACGTCGAGCGGGGCGCTGGACAGCCAGACCGGCAGGGCGACGTGGAATTCGTTCAAAATGTCGCGCGTGGCGCCCGACCAGCTGACGGCGACGGCCGCGCCGGAGAACAGATACTCGAGGATGAGGCACCAACCGACGACCCAGGCGAAGATCTCGCCGAGGCTGCCGTAGCTGTAGGTGTAGGCGCTGCCGGAGACGGGGATCATGGCCGCCAGCTCGGCGTAGCAGAGGCCGGCAAAGAGGCAGGCGATGCCCGAGATGACGAAGGAGATGGCGATGGCGGGGCCGCCGTAGAGCGCGGCGGCCTGGCCGGTCTGCACGAAGATGCCCGCGCCGACGACCGAGCCGATGCCGAGGCTGATGAGGCTGATGGGCCCGAGGGTGCGCTTGTAGCCGTGGTCGGCGGCCGCCTCGGCGTGGAGGGAGGCGAGGGACTTGGTCTTGAAGAGGCCCATGTTACTTGGCGCTGCGGCCCAGTTTGCTGTGGTGGCGGCTGTAGCCGAAGTAGATCGCGATGCCGATCGCCATCCAGATCACGAGGCGCAGCCAGGTGTCGCCGGGCAGGGCATACATCTGCACGAAGCAGATGCCGGCGCCCAAGATGGGCACGAGCGGCACCAACGGGGTGCGGAAGGGGCGGGGCGCGTCCGGCCGCGTCCGGCGCAGCACCCAGATGCTGATGCAGACGATGACGAAGGCGAAGAGCGTGCCGATGGAGACCATCTCGCCCAAAATGGCGAGAGGCATGACGCCGGCCAGGACGGCGGAGATGGCGCCGGTCAGGAGCGTGGTGACGTAGGGCGTCTTGAAGCGCGGGTGGACCTTGGCGAACACGGCGGGCAGCAGGCCGTCGTTGGCCATGGAGAAGAAGATGCGGGGCTGGCCCATGAGCATGACGAGGATGACCGAGCTGAGGCCGGCGATGGCGGCGATCTCGACGACAAAGCGGAGGGCGAAGGGCGCGCCGGCCGCCTGGAGGGCGTTGACCACGGGGGCGGAGTTGTTGAGGTCGGTGTATTTCGCCATGCCCGTCAGCACGACGGAGATCGAGATGAACAGGACGGTGCAGACCAGGAGGGAGCCGACGATGCCCACCGGCATGTCCTTCTGGGGATTCTTCGCCTCCTGCGCGGCGGTCGAGACGGCGTCGAAGCCGATGTAGGCGAAAAAGATCACGGCCGCGCCCTTGAAGATGCCGCTCCAGCCATACTGGCCGTAGGTGCCGGTGTTCTCCGGGATGAAGGGTGTCCAGTTCTGGACGGCGAGGCTGGGATGGCGGAACAGATACCAGGCGCCGAAGCCGATGATCGCGAGGAGCACCGAGACCTTGGTCACGACCATGAAGTTGTTGAAGGTGGCCGATTCCTTGATGCCGATGACCAGCAGGCAGGTCAGCAGGAGCACGATGCAGACGGCCGGCACGTCCATGACGTGCCCGGTGCTGATCAGCCGGCCGTTCACGTAGTCGAACGGCGCGTGGATCCAGTGCTCGGGCAGGACGAGGCCGAATTCGCGGATGAACGCGACGAAGTGGCCGGACCACCCGACGGCGACGGTCGGTGCGACAAAGAGGTATTCCAGGATGAGGTCCCAGCCGATGATCCAGGCGAAAAATTCGCCGAGGGTCGCGTAGGAGTAGGTGTAGGCGCTGCCGGAGATCGGAATCATCGCGGCGAACTCGGCGTAGCAGAGGCCGGCGAACAGGCAGCCGAGGCCCGAGATCACGAAGGAGATCGCGATGGCCGGGCCGGCGTATTGCGCGGCGGCCTGGCCGGTGAGCACGAAGATGCCGGCGCCGATGATGGCGCCGATGCCCAGGCTGATCAGGTTGAGCCGGGAGAGGCTCCGGCGCAGGCCGGACTCACCGGCGGCTTCCTGCTGGAGCGACTCGATCGATTTGGTCTGGAACAGGCGTTGGCGCAAACTCATGGGTCGAAGGAAAGGGGGAGAGCAGGTTGCGCGCCGGATCCGGGTCAGAAGGCCGAGCGCGGCACCTGAATGGAGTCGCCGGGAAAGAGGATGGGGTCCTGCTCCGGCTGGCGCTGCGCGAGCTTCACGTCGATCGCGTAGGCCTGGCGGTCCCGCGTGAGGGTCACCCGGGTCTCCTTGGCGTAGAGGGTGAAGCCGCCGGCGGACTGGACCGCCTTGGCCAGGGTGAGGTCGGGCGACCAAATGATGCGGCCGGGCCGCTGCACCTCGCCTCCGATGTAGACGTAGCGCTCGGTGACGTTCACCGAGACATCCAGCGTGGTGTAGAAATTCCGGGCGATGTAGGTGTCGCGGATGCCCTGGGAAAGTTCAGAGGCGGTGAGGCCCGCGGCGGTCACCGCGCCGATGTATTGCAGGCGGATGAGGCCCTGCTCGTCGATCTGCACGCTGCTGTTGATCGGTTCGGGAATGCCGAGCAGCGACACGATCATGGTGTCGCCCGGGCGCAGCTGGGCGGACAGGGAAGGGGCGGCGACCCGGGGATTCATCCCGGCGGTCTTGGCCGGGTTGGTGTCATCCGTCATGCAGCCGGCGAGCAGGCCGGCGCCCAGCAGGGCGATGATCAGGCGGAGTCGGCGGAGCGAAAACATGCGGCAGCCCCGTATCTGGGTGATTGCCCGCGCAGTGGCAACAAGCCTTTTCAACCCCGGCTGCGCTTGCTCTTGGTGGGCTTGTCGTCCTCTTCCTCGTCGCTGTCCTCTTCCTCGTCGCCGTCCGCCTTCTTGGGCTTGTCGGCGTCGTCGTCGCCGCCTTCCTCGTCGTCGTCGTCCCACTTGAGCGAGGCGTCGTTCTTCATCTTCTCGTCCTCCTCCTCCTCGACGTCGGGCAGGTCGGCCTCGTCGGCTTCCGCCGTGCTTTTCTCCGCCTCGTCGTCATCATCGCCGTGGCCGGCGGGCATGAAGTCCAAAATGGCGGTGAGCTCCGCGAAGAGATGCACGGCCTTGCCCTCGATATAGTCGTTGTTCTGGGACTCGCGCAGCTGGTCCTCGACCTCGTCGACGGTGAGCTTTTCCTCGAAGTCGAGCAGGTCGTTGAGCTGCTTCACGCGCAGGCGGGTGATGTGGTCGAGAAAGTCGGCGTAGGGCCCGTTCTCCTCGTCGATGACGTCGGGCAGGGCGAAGAGCTTTTCCTCGGACTCGAGCAGGGGCTGTTTGGTGCGGGCGAGGCGCACCTTGCCCTTGCCGAGGTCCTTGGCGATGCGGAAGGGGATGAAGGCGCGCTCGAAGAGGTCGGAGTCGAAGCCGTATTCGCGCAGCGGGTCGATCAGCTCGATGATGTGGTCAACCTGCCGGGGGTCGATGATGCTCAGGCCGTCGACGTCCCAATGGACGGAGTCGCTTACCTCCGCGACCCACCAGTTGTGGTCTTCGCCGAGCCGGACAATGCACCATTCGAGTTGGGGGATTCCTTTCGCCATATTGTTAAGTCGGCTGCACGAAAAAGGCGCGGCTCGACGCTTGTCAAATACTGAAACGCAGAATGTGGGAAAATCTTTCAGCCGCCGTTTCCCGTCTGAAATTTTGGCGGCAGGGTGGGCCGGAAGGGGGAAATAACAAGACCAAAAACTTTGCCCCCGCGGCGCTTGTAAGTTGGGCCGCGCTTGCCATGGTTCGGCCTACTATGGGCTGGCTCTACCAACATGCCGTCAAACCCGTGCTCTTCCGCCTGGATCCCGAGCACGCCCACGAGCTCGCCATCGGGGCGATGACCCTGCTGGGCCGCCTGCCGCCGCTCTGCGCGCTGCTGGAGCGGGTCAACCAGCTCCCGGCGCACCTCCACCGGCCCGTGCGCGCCTTCGGGCTGGATTTTCCCAACACCGTCGGCCTCGCTGCGGGCTTCGACAAGGATGGCACCGGCTGGCCCGCCGCCGCGGCGCTGGGCTTCGGCCATGTCGAGATCGGCACCGTCACCTTGCACGCGCAGCCGGGCAATCCCAAGCCGCGGGCCTTCCGCTATCCGGCCGAGGCCGCGGTGATCAACCGCATGGGTTTCAACAACGCCGGGGCCGCGACCCTCGCGGCCCGGCTGGCGAAACAACCCGGCCCGGGCAAGCGACTGATCCCGCTCGGCATCAACCTTGGCAAGTCGAAGGTCACGCCGCTGGACCAGGCGGCCGAGGACTATCTCGGGAGCTTCCGGCTGCTGGCCGACCACGCCGACTACATCGCGGTGAACGTCAGCAGCCCCAACACGCCGGGCCTGCGCGAGCTCCAGGGTGCCGCGTGGCTCCGGCCGCTGTTGGCCCCCCTCGTCGCGGCCAACCTGGCCCGCACGGCCGCGGGGAAGCCCCGCCGGCCGCTGCTGCTGAAGATCGCTCCGGACCTTTCGTTCCCGCAGATCGACGAGGTGCTGACGGTGATCACCGCACTCGGGCTCGACGGCATCATCGCGACCAACACGACCCTGGCCCGGCCGGGTTCCTTCGCCGCGGTGACCGAGGCGGGCGGCTTGAGCGGCCGGCCGTTGCGGCGGCGGGCGACGGAGATCATCAACTACATCGCGCGGGCCACCCACGGGCGCCTGCCGATCATCGGGGTCGGCGGCATCATGGACGAGGAGTCGGCCGGCGAAAAACTCGATGCCGGCGCGACGCTCGTGCAGCTTTACACCGGGTTGATCTACCGCGGCGCGTTCTTTCCCACCGAGGTGGCCCGGGCGCTCAGCCAGTGGCAGCCGAGGTGAGCGGAGCGCGTCTGCAATTATAGGCCCGAGTCTGCCGCGGTAGGGATGAGGGAGGGGCTTGTTTGGGAAATGGAATTTGCGGAAGCCGGCCACGGTAGGCTGCCTGCTTGCAGGCGCGGATTTGGCGCGAGCAAGCTCGCTGGCCCACCAGCCCTCGTCCCGCCTCCGGCAATTTTGGCCTACATCCCGGTCTTTCCCAACACTTCCCGCCAGAGCGCGGCTTCCCCCGAGAGGCCGTGGGCGGTGAGCTTGTCGGCGATCAATTCAAGCGTCGGCTCGACGACGCGGTGTTTCGGGTCGGCGGCGAACTCCGGCCGGACGGCGCGGCAGAGGGCCCAGCAGGCCCAGACGCGCCAGCGGCGTTGTTCCCGGCGGGGCTCGTTCATCCGGTCGGCGAGGTGCTGGAAATGCACGCGGGGATTGCCGAGGAAGACCTCCGGCGGGGTGTGGCGGAGGAACCAGGCCATCGCCGCATAGGGCAGGGGGTGGTCGCGCAGCACCGGCTCGTCGCCGCGCAGGTCGGCCCCGAGGGCGCGGTCGAGCTTGAGCAGGGCGCGGGCCGAGAGGCCGTGTTGCCAGAGATAGTGCGCGTAGGTCAGCGCCGTCAGGTAGAACGCCGCATCCCGGGCCGGGCCGTGGGCCGACAGCGCCGAGGCGTCCATGCGCGCCGGCGGCTCAGGCAGGTGGGGGCAGGGCGGCAGGCAGGGCGGCATAGGGATGGGGAGGAGTGTAATGTATGGTTTAGGTTGAACCGCAGGTTGGCGACAAAATGCACAAAAAGCTCAGAAGGCAGCAGCTTTCATTCGCAATGGGTCCGATACCCCGAAGCTTGCTTCGGCTTGGTTGGGCGAGAGGGGTTGAGCGTAGATTGCATGACTGGCGGATGAGGTTGCAGCGGTCTTGTCAAAATGCCCCGGGGCTTGCCCCGGGGATCTTTACTCTCTGTGGGTCCGATGGCTCGCTGGCGCTCGCCGCTACGAAGGGCTGCATGGTGGGTTTGGTCAAATGCACCGGAGCTTGCTCCGAGTATCTTTACTTTGCGCATTCTGTGCCTTTTGTGGCCCGCTTAGCTTCTGTGGACCGGGCGCATCGGTCAGTAGGGCTGCAAGATTGACTTGGCGGCGGGCCGGCGTTCCGCGCATAACGGGGGCCTGCAAACCGAAGAATCAGCCTCGATCAACGAAGTGAGCGGCTGGCGCCGCCTGGTGTGCTGGCTCCTTGCGCTCTTGCTGCGGGCCTGGGGGCGGACCCTGCGCTTCGAGGCCGATGCCGCGACGCACGGGCGGCTGGCCTACGCGGCCGAACCGGCGGCGCTGGTGATCTGGCACAACCGGCTGTTCGTCTCGGCGGAGTATTTCCGCCGCTACCGCACGCGCCGGAGCGTCTACGCGCTGGTGAGCGCGAGCAAGGACGGCGCGTGGCTCGCGTCCTTTTACCGGATGATCGGGCTCATCCCGGTGCGCGGTTCGAGCAGCAATTTCGGCCGCGAGGCCGGCAAGGCGCTCATCGAGGTCATGCGCGCCGGCCACGACATCGGCATCACGCCCGACGGTCCGCGCGGCCCGATGTATGTGGTCGAGCCGGGCGTGCTGGTCGTGACGCGGCGCAACAACGCGCCGATGGTGCTCGTCGGCGTGGAGTTCACCCAGGCGTGGCGGCTGAACAGTTGGGACCGGTTCTACGTTCCGTGGCCGTTTTCGCGGGTGATCATGCGCTGCACCGTGCTGCCGGCGAAGCATGCCGACGACACGAAGCTCGGCGCCGACGACGTGCGCGCGGCGCTGATCGCAATCAGTCCGGATCGCGGGTAGGGCGAGTCGTCCCGCCGAGCCGCGATGAAGGACGGCTCATCCGGAGGATTCGCCCTACCATGTCTGGACAAAGGGTAGGGGCCGTTGCCCTCAACGGCCCTTCAAGGGCGCTTGAGGGCAAGCGCCCCTACCATTGATCCAGGCCGCGACCGCCTTAGAACGCCGGCTCGATCGTGACGCTCTGGCCGGGCTCGGCCACGAAGTCATTGCCGGTGCTCCAGGAGAGGTCGTTGACCAGCACCTTGAAGAGGACCGGCTTGGTCGCGTTCTTGACGGTGCTGGTCCAGAGGCCGGTGCCGACGCAGTCCATGGCGAGGCCGTGGTCCCAACTCAGGCCCGGGCCTTCACCGCGGATGTAGAGGTGGTTGCCGAAACCGATGTCGATCTTGGCCGAGATGAAGGTGGCGGGCGGTTCCGTGGTGATGACGGGCTTCTTCTTCGCGGGAGCCGTCAGTTTCTTCGCCGGAGCCTTGGTGCTTTTGGCAATGATGGCGGGCGCCTTGGCGGTGGTCTTCTTAGTGGTCTTTTTCATGTCTTATTTTCTGTTTTAGTTAAAAGGGGTAGGAGGTTGTATTTTCTCCTGCCGTGGCTGGCTGCAACAGCAATTATAGCGCCAATATTGCGGTCAGGTTAAATCGCGCTGGGCAAACAGGTAGTGGCGACAGAAAATAAAGATTTACTCCGGACAAGGCGTCCTCCAATTAAACCCTTCCACTTTCGGGGCAGTAGCTCAGTTGATAGAGCGCGTCGTTCGCAACGACGAGGTCGTCGGTTTGATCCCGATCTGCTCCACCACTTTTCGTTTAGCAGGAACGAGCCGATAAACCCCACGGTGATGTCGGGCTTCACTCGGGAAAAATCCGACAAGGTTGGCTGTTTCACCCCCAGCAACTGCCTGATCCCGCCTCTGGGCAATTCCTCGTGGCCAGGCGGGACATGGGAAAATCAGGATGCTCCAGCGGTCGGCTGCGTTTTTTTACGGAAGAGCGCGATCAGGATGAATATGCCCAGGAGCGCCAGCGGCAACACCGCGACCTGGCCGAGGGCATCAAGCCCCGCCTGCGTCTGGATTCCGGCCAGATCCGCCGCGGGCAGGCCGGCCATGGTCACCCCCGGGGGCAACCGGGTGGCAATACCTTCGTCGTAAACCCGGCCGATAACCGGCAGGATGAAACTGACGCTCAGCATGCCCGCTCCGCCCATGATGGCGAGCCCGAGGGCGCCCGTCCGGGGAAAGATCTCACTCACAAAACCGAGCATGGTGGGCCAGAAGAAGCACACCCCGAAAGCGAAGATCGTAGCGGCCCCGAAAAGCATGACCCCGCTGGTGTGGCTCATGGTGTAGAGGCCCAGGGCGCTGAGCGCCGCACTCGCCACCAGCATGCCGATCGGCGAGAGCCGGTGCACAAACGCACCGGCAAACTGCCGGCCAACCGCCATGAGGCCCGTGATCCAAACCAGCACAAGGATGCCGGAGACGCCGGCGTTCGAGAGAATGTTGGGGATCCACTGGCCCGGCCCGAGCTCCGTGGCGGCGGTCATCAACATGCACAGCACCATGAGGAGGAACCCGGGAGAGAGGCACGCCAGGAACATCGAGCCGGTGGATTCGCCACGTTGCACGCGGGCGGTCTGCGGAAACTTCTGGCCGATGAACATATACCCGTAGATGCCCAGCGGCACCAGCAGGGTGGCGAACTGCGCCTGCCAGCCATAACCCAGCTTGCCGAAGACGAAGGCCAGGAGGCCGCCAATCACAATGCCCCCGGGAAACCAGACGTGGAAATTGTTCAGCCTGGTCGTCTGGTCCTTCGGATAAAGCGTCGCGATGAGCGGATTGCAGGCCGCTTCCACCGAGCCGTTGGCAATGCCAAAGAGCAAGGTGCCGGCATAGAGGCTGGAATAGTCCCACGCAA
This sequence comes from Lacunisphaera sp., assembly GCA_029945855.1. Taxonomy (GTDB): domain Bacteria; phylum Verrucomicrobiota; class Verrucomicrobiia; order Opitutales; family Opitutaceae; genus Lacunisphaera. Next base: position 1,115 of record JAQSDJ010000174.1, on the reverse strand, counting down.
AAATGGTCAAAAGGATGCCGGCGGCATGACCGACCATGGCCAGGGTGATGATTCGTCCCAGGCCAATGGCATCGCACAACGGCCCGCCGAAGATCATGGCGAGCGTAAAGCCCCAGAACGCCGTGCCGTTGATCCAGCCGACTTGCTCGTTGGTGAGTTGGAATTGCTGGATCCACGAGGCGGTGGCCTCGCCGCGCAGCGCGAAACTCATGGCGGTGACAATCAGGGCGACGCAACTGGCCCGGAATAAGCGTGAGGGATGCATAGGGGATTAGGGGGTGATAGGCGGGAGAGAATAGGTGTGACCCATGCCCGGAACTCGGAACGAACATCGGGGATCAAGCCCCGGCAGTCGAGCGGCTTTGTGCGCACGGTCTGGGCGCTGGTCGGATCGCCCGGCAGCGGGCCGTGGGTGACCCCGTTGGCTCAGGCGGCGGATCGGGCGAGCCCCGGGCAAAGTCGTCGTCCGGTTTATTGCTGCTTGTTCAAGGCTTCCAGCTGCTCGCGATAGTCCGGCAGACTGCCCAGCTGCGGACTGACCGCATTGTAGAAACTTGATTTCATTCGGTTCGGCAAACCGCCGACCACCGCAAGCAATTTGGCCCGCAAAGCCTTGTTTTCCGAGGCGAGAAAGAGCTCCGCCGCTTTTTCCGCCACCAGCTTCGGGCTGTCGGAGTGGATGTCTGAACGGAGGGCCAGATCAATGCAGCGCACGGCTTGGTCGCGGTCGGCGTCCGCTCGGGCCTGGTCGTTGAGCACGGACAGCCAGTAGGTGCACACCTCCAGGCTGCGCCACCGGATCAGGGCCTGCTCCGCGGCGCGGGCCAGGACCGCATCATTGCCCCGGACCCGCTCAATGCAGCGGGCCAGGGTCTCGGGCGAGGCCACGGCATCCAACAGCGGCAAGAGGCGTGCTTCCAGTTCCCCGGCCGCGGGCAGGCTCAGGGCGGGGAGAATGGCTTCCTTCCAGATGCGGTCGGGCTGCTCAAGCCGGATGGCCACCCGTTTGAACGAGATCTGGATGGAGCGCACCACCGCCGGGTCCTTTTCCGACCGGAGACGCGCCACCAGCAGCTGCACCGACTCGAGGTTGCCCAGGCGCTCCATCCCGCGCA
>JAQSDJ010000173.1 GCA_029945855.1 Lacunisphaera sp. | reverse complement strand
AACCCATAACCATCAACCTAAACATGCCTCGGTCCCCAAACTTTGGTGTAGACCCAAAACCCTCCGTCGCGCGAGGCGGGGGAGGGTGGTTTCACCTTCGCCCGGCCGGGGCGAAGATTGGTGGTGGAGACTGGAGTCGAACCAGTGAACGGCAAGAGCCGAATTGATTTACAGTCAACGTCCTTTGGCCACTTGGATACTCCACCAAACCAAACGAGCGGTGAAGGTATGGGGGCGTTTCGAGCTTTGCCAAGAGGTTTTTTGCAATTCTGCTCGGGCCACCCTGGGCCTTGGCCGTCAGGACCTTAACCGCCCATCGGGGCCGGTTGCTGACGGGCGGGCCGGACGGCACCTCACTTCATCGGCTCGGAGGCGCGGCGGATCTCCTCCTGCTTCTGCTTGAATTCGCTCGGGGCCATGCGTCCTTGCAGCATCGCCTTGCGATAGGGTTCCTCCGCCGCGCCGCGGGCGAGTTCCTGGCAGCCGGAGAGAATCAAAATGCCGTTCGCCAACACAATCAGGAGGAGTTTTTTCATTGTGAGAGGGGATGAGGGCCGGTGGCAGATCAGGGGGTTTCACGGATCGGGGGAGTCTTGCGCTGTTTCCTGAAATTCATGGTGACGCGCCAAAGGAGACCGGCTGATAGCGCCCCAGGCAGGGCAACGAAACCGAGATCGATGATCGTCTCAAGGGACAAGTCACCCGGGGACAATCCGAAATAGAGGCCCGCCAGGCTCGATACCACCAAGGGGCAGAAGACAAGCCATACGCCGGTCACAATAAACGGACTGCTCGGACCCGTAGCCGCGCGGTGCAAAATAAAACGCTGGGCGCGGATTTGCTCGAATGGTCCCCAAACCGCACCGGCGCCCAATGGCGCGTCGCAATTCGAGCAAAACACCGCGGCAGGATCATTGGGGTGAAGACACGCCGGGCACAGCATGCGCTCTTCGGCAGGATCGTCAGCGGGCAATGCTTGTGCCTCATCCATCGGCTTAGCGCCCGGAGTCAGGCGTGCGGGGCAGCGGCGCCCGCCGGCTGGGCGTCGGCCCGGAATCCGGCGTGGAAGGCGACCGCGCCCTGCGGCATTGGCCCGTCCAAGGAGAGGGCGAAGAAGACTTCCGGCGGCACGCCCTCGAGCACCAGGCCAGGCGTGTTTTGGAAGCCGAATTTCGTGTAGTAAGTCGGATGCCCCACGAGACAGCAGCCTCGCGCATTTATTGCTTTTAGACGGGCAAGGCCTTCCTGGATGAGGGCCTGGCCGATGCCCTGCCGCTGGAATTCCGGCAGGACGGAAACCGGGCCGAGTCCATACCAGCCCGGCGTGCCGTCGGCCATGGTCACGGGGGAGAAAGCAATGTGTCCGATCACCCGGCCATCGATCTCGGCGACCAGCGACACCGTGAGGGCTTGGGCGGCCCGCAGCGCCTCGACAATGAAATGCTCCGTGTGCCCGCTGATCGCCAGGGTCCGGAAAGCGGCGACCGTCACGTCGGTGATGGCGGCAATATCGGCCGGGGTTTCGTTGCGGATGAGGAATTTTGGATTCATGGGAAAAGCTGTTGGGAACTGGCACGATGCTAAGAGGTTGAACTCAAGCCTTACCATTCTCAAAACCTGTCGATTGATAGTATCCACTGCGACGACGGTCGCGGCCAGGTTGGGTTAGTCTTTTTTTTCTTCATCGTGATACCAAGGATAAGGCGGAATACCGTTCGGGCCAAAAAACTTTTCCAATTCCTCGGCTGTTCTGCGAGACAACGTGAGCTGCATCATCGCCGGCTTTCCATTGATCTCATAATCTACTTTTAGCGGGATTTGGGTGCCGTAGTTAGAAATCTGAATATACCCGATCTCACCACCTGTGCGCTCATCTTCGACTCCTACAAATGTCTTCTCTTTCGGTTCGAGCACCGCACCAGGAGAAGTAATCCGGACAATCTTAACGCGGTGCGCGTCTCGGTCCAGATTCCAGATGTAAACCGTCACCTTACCGTTGGCATAGGCGTCGCTGGGACCGAGCGCGCCCATCGACGTTTGGATTCCACGCACCACAGGAATAACGGTCTTCTCGTGGTCGACAACAACACTCATGCCCAGATGGTGGGGAATAATCCAATTACCGTCGTCATAATACATCGAGTAGACGGTGCGGTTCCGCTCGCCGGTCTTTGGGTCGTATTGGTCGCGAATCATAGTGCCGGCGTTGCAGCCGGCGAGCACGAGCACGCAGAGTGTAAGCGGGAGATATTTCTTCATATGGCTGACTATGTATAGGCCAACCCTCGGCGGAATACGGCTATCGCCAGACGCCCAGGGTTGTGTGGGTTGCGGGGTTTCACTTCAAATGCTGCCGCGGGTTGGCTCAATCGCGATTGAGCCGTTCGGCGGAGAGGGAAGGGGGCGGACATAAAGCAGACGTCGCTGCCGTGGTGGGCCCGTAACAACCAGGAAGCATCCATACCATGAGTCCTGCGCGCCAACGGGCAATCTGATTCCCGTGCGCCGAGTCCGCTGTTTCACTTTCATCCATGCTTGGTCCCAACACACCGTGCCAGCGGTCGCGGGACAATCCTCTCAATCCGGAACGATACAGACCAACCACAGATACACGCAGATCGATAAGCCGTTTCTGGATATCGGGATTTAGCACTGAATAGCGGCTAAAAGTTTTGGATGACGCTGTGATCTCTGCGGCCTCTGGGTTAAAAGGATCCGGTTTGGAACACAGGGAACACGGAGAGCTCAGAGGCATGCAGACGAAGTTTTCACCCCCCCATTTTCACTGATGGGCCGCTGCTTGAGAAGGGAGCCAAGGCGGTTGCCCGCGAATAGCGCGAATTGACGCGAATAATATCTCCGAGATTCTTTTTAAGCAGTCACTGAGCGGTATTGGCAGCCAAACCAAGAGATCAGGGGTGGCTCTTCAGCAATTCGCGTCCATTCGCGGGCAGTCATCTGCACCTGACCAAAGCGCAAACAGCGCCTTAGTTTAGGTGCATTTTCTTGCGGTGGCTTTTCGCGGGGCCAGCTAGCTTGGGGCCACGGGCCCAGAAATTCCACGCCCGTGCTTTCAACAAGAACCGTCATCCTCGATTGCGGCGCCAGCCGGACGGCACTGGGGATTTTCAGTCGCAAGGGCCATCGTCCGCGGTTGGAGGACTGCGCGGTGGTGAACTTTCCGGTCACGTCCAGCAGCGAGGACACCTGGCTGGAAAACACCGCGAACGCTCTGCGGAGCTTGCGGGCCAGAGTAAAGACGGTCGGTCCCGTTGTCCTGGTTTTGCCGGCGCACCTGGCCCTGACTAAGTTCATCAAGACCCCACGGGTCGGCCCCGCCCAGCGCGAGAAGATCATCCGTTTCGAGGCCGGGGAGAATATTCCCTATGCCTTGGCCGACGTCGTCTGGGACAGCGTCGTGGCCGGCGAGCGGGCCGGTGAACTGGTGGTGCTGCTGGCCGCATCCAAGTTGGAGGCGGTCGAGCCGCTTTGCGCGGCGGTGCAGGCCGCCGGATTCGAACCGCGGCTGGTATTGCCCACGCCGCTGGCGACACTGGCGGCCCACCGGCTGGTGCACCCGGCGCAGATCGGGTCGTCGCTCGTGCTGAATATCGGCGCGCGTTCGACCGTCCTTCTACTGGTCGAGTCCACGGGGTTCATGGCGCGCACGCTGGCGCTCGGGGGTAACAGCGTCACCCAGCAGATCGCCGAAAGCCAGGATTGCGACCCCGGGGAGGCCGAGGCGATCAAGCTCGCCGAGCGCAACGCGGGGCTGACGGCCGATGCGCGGGAGACGTTCGCGACCCGCCTGGCCCAGGAAATCACGCGGTCGGTGCTGCATTTCCGCCGGCAGAGCGACATGGCGCAGCCGGACCGCGTCCACCTGTCCGGCGGTGGCGCGCGGCTGGCCGGGCTCGCCGAGGCGCTCGCGGCGAAATTGAAGGTGCCGGTCGACCACCTCGAGGCGCTAGGGTCCGTCGAGGTCGCGCGTGGCTCGGCCCCGGATGATGTCGCCGGGCCCGGATCCACTCTCGCCGACCTGGTGGGGGCGGCCGCCACGCAGCTGCAGCCGGACCAGCCTGTGCTCAACCTGCTCCCGCCGAAATGGCGTCGTCAGGAGAACCACCGCCGCCGTCAGCCCTGGCTGATCGCCGCCGCCGTGCTGGCGGTGGCGGCCCTGTTGCCGCCTGTATTCTATTACCGGGCGATCAATTCCGCCGTCCGGCACAAGATCGCGGCCATCGAGCACGAAATCGCGCCGCTCCGGGAGCGCGAGGCGCGCATCCGGATCGATCTCGCGCAACTCGGGGAGTTCCAGCGGCAGGCGGACTGGTTGCAGGCCGTGCACGACCGACGGGCCAGCTGGCTCACCCTCTGCGCCGACCTGCAGGAGCGACTGGTGCGTGTCGAGGACGTCTGGCTCGAGCGGCTGCAGGTCACCCCGCAGGAGGACGGCGGGCCCGCTCGGCTGCACCTTTCCGGCCGCATGCTCGATCGGACCAACCCGCTGGCGAAGGTCAGTCTCGAGACCACCAATCGCGTGAAGGCCCTACTGCGCGACATCGACGACTCGCCCTATGTGCGGATCGCGGAGGAAGGCCAGCGCTTCGACAACAGCCAGCCCGGCATCCTGCAATTCGACTTCGAGCTCACAGCCGACCCGGCGCGGCCGCTCTGATATTTTTAACACAGACGGCACGGAGACCACTGAGTTTTTATGAAACCAATCAATCAACTTACGGAGCAGATCATCGGAGCGGCCATTGAAGTTCACCGGTTGAAAGGCCCGGGTTTGCTGGAGTCTGCCTACGAGACCCGAATCGTGAACGAGCGCTTTGTCGCTGAGCCCTCCGCGAACTCTGTGTTGAAAAGTTCGATCATTCAGCCTGCGCCATGAACTGGCTGAAGGGAAATCGTCTCTTCGGGGTCGTGCTGCTGGGGCTGGGGGTGTTGGCGGCCGCGGAGGGTTGGCTCTGGTTCCGGTCCCGCGAACAGGCTCTGACTTCCCTTGCGGCGCTGGAGCAGAAAAAACATGAGCGCGACTGGCTGGTCGGGCAGTCGCCGGCGTTGAGCGAGGCCAACGAGCAGGCCATCGTCCGCGATCTGGCTCACACCCGGAAGGTGATCGGGGCGTTGCGCGCGGCCCTGGCCGGCCGGGAGGGTGGGGTGATGGCGTCGCCGCCCGAGAAATCCATCGATTTGTTTTTCGATCTCGCCGGCTTCGTGGAGAAAACCCGCGCCCTCGCCGCCCGGGTTCAGGTGGCAACGAAACCTGGTGAGAGCTTCGGTTTTGCCGCGCACACCCACGAGGGCCCCGAGGCCGGGCTGGTGCCGGCGGTCTTCCGGCAGCGGGTCGTGGCGCAATATCTCGTCGAGGCCCTGATCGAGGCGCGGCCGCAGTCCCTGCTGGCGGTGCAGCGGGAGCGTCCGCTCACGGCGGCACAGCGGACGGAGCGCAACCAGCCGTCGCCGACGGGCGCGCCCCCTTTCACCGCGCCGGTCGGCCGTGGCGGACAAGCGGAGGATTTCCTTGAGTTCGACCCCGCGCTCTCGGTGCGCCGGCCCGGCCAGGTGGACAGCGACGCCTTCCGGCTGGAGTTCACGGGGCAAACCGCGGCGCTGCGGACATTCCTGAACACGCTGGCGACATTCAGGCTGCCGGTCATCGTCCGCAGCGTGGAGGTCGAGCCGCTGGCCACCGGCGCGGCCCCGGTCGGACCGGGCGCTGCTTCCCCTCCGGCCGGTGCGCCGGTTCCGCTGGTGGCGCAAAATTCCTCCCGGTTTGCGGTCACGGTCGAATATGTTTTGCCGGAGCCCGATCCGGTGATGTCTACGCCATGAACTCGCGGCTCAAGGTCCACTATGAAAAGATTTTGACCGGACTGGCGGTTCTGTCGCTGGCGGTGAGCAGCGTATGGCTGGGGCAGCAGCAGAGGGAACTCCACCGGCTCCGCGCCGTGCCGGTGGCGGCACAGATGGTCGGTCTATGAACCCGCCACCCTGAAGCTGCCGGAGACGGGCATCGCGGTCTGGCCCAAAGCCCCCGCGCAAACCCAGGGGCAGGGCTGGCTCTACGAGGTCTTCACCCCGCCGGTCATCTATTACAACGCGCCCGCCCGCTCCTTCACTGTGACCGCGCCGAGATTTCAGGGCGAACTGACGGTGCCGTTTGGCCTGGAGTTGCTGGCGGTGCAGCAGGAGCAGTTCCGCTTGCAGCTCGCGGGCTACTTCGGCGCGCCGGGCGATTACCTCGTGGCCTTCACCAGTCCGGCCCGGCCCGAGACGCTGTTCGCCCGCGCAGGCCGCCGTTTTGCGGATCTCGGGCTGACCCTGAAGAGCTTCGACGTGAAAAAAATCGTGGTGGAGCCCGGCGAAGCCCGGCCGGTCTTCGACGTTGCCGCGCTCGCGGTGCTGACCGACGACCGGACCGGCGGCGAGGTGGTGCTCGACAGCCGCGTCCGCAAATATTCCGACACGCCGCTGGCGGTGCTCCAGATGGTGTCCGGGGGACCGCGCCGCGAGGTGCGCGAGGGCGACACGTTCGCGGACGAGACCTCCACCTATCGCATCGAGCGCATCCAGCTGGACCCACCCGAGGTCGTGGTGGCCCGGACCACGCCCGGTCTGCCGCAGCCCGAGACCAGGATACTGCGTCCCTTGCCGGCGGTTGCGCAGCAGACCGTCGGACAAACCCCGGCCGGCCAGCAGGCCGGAACGGGGCAACCTGCGGGGAAGGCCGGCAAAACACAGGTCTTCCCGCCTCACCCGGCCAAAGGGCTCGCCACTTCCGGCAAATAAACATCCCGCTGCATGCACCGCTTCATCCGGCTTATCGTCCTGTTGATCACCTTCACCGGCCTGGCGGCCCGCCCGCCCGCACCGACCGACCCGGCCGCGATCAAGATCCGGCTCCTGTCCGGGGCCCTGCATGCCCGCGACGCCGGCGACCTGGCCACCGCGCGCGCGAACCTCCAGGAATTGATCACCCTCGCCCCCGGCGACGAGACCGTGAAGCGGCTGCTCGCCAGTCTGGACCGGCCCACGCAGAAGAAGGTCAGCGTGTCCGGTGGGGAGGTCGCGCCCCCGGACCCGGTCGGAGGGGCGGGCGCCGCCGAGGCCGAGCAACTCGCCCGGGCCGAGGAAGAGCGGCTGGCCCGATTGCTGGAAGCCGCCGGCGCCGCCACCAAGGAAGCGAGGGCGCTGGCCCGGCAGAAACATTTTTCCGAGGCGCTCGAAGTCGTGGCCCGCGCGCGGGCCGGATTGCCGGAGAACCAACTGACGCAGGAGGCCGTGGCCGGGCTGGGCAAGGTGCAGGCTGAGATCGCCGCCGCGCGCGACCAGCACCTCGAGTCCATCGCGGCAGAGGCCGCCAAAGCCGCAGCGGAGGCCAGTCCGGCGGCGCCGCCCGTGGCGCGGGAACCAGTCCCGGCGCCCGACGTGGTGCCGGCCCTGGTCGTCCGCGGCCGCAGCCAATACCTGGCCGGCGATGCGGTCGCGGCGGAGCGGACCTTCCGGCAGGCCCGGTTGCTCGAGCCGGACAATTCCGAGGCGACGTCCTTCCTGGAGCGCATCGCGGCGGAGCGCGCGGCCGTGGTCATCGCGCGGACCCGGACAAGTGCCGCGATGATCAGCGAGGTGAACCAGGCTTGGCAGCGGCCGGGTGTGTTCGCCGAGAAACCGGCGACGACCGTAGACCTGACGGGAGCGTCGCCCCTGCTGGAGAAACTCAACCACATCGTGCTCCCGACCGTGAATTTCAGCGGCATGGAGCTGGGCCGGGTGGTGAACACCCTGAGCGTCATCTCGGAGGAATTCGACCGCACCGGCACCGCGCCGAAGGGTGTGAACATCGTGCTCCTCGACCAGGGCAACACGAACCCCACGGTGAACATCACGCTGCGCAACCTGTCGTTGAAGCGCGTGCTCGATTTCATCACCGACTCGGTCGGCTATCGGTATGAGGTGCAGTCCGACGCCATCGTGGTGCGTCCCGGCGGGGAGCAGTCGACGCTGGAGACCCGGTTCTTCCCCGTATCGCGTTCCGCCGTGCTGCGCATGACGGGCAAGGGCACGGCGGCGGGTCGCGCGGGCGCGGATCCGCTGGCCGGGGGCGCCGCCGTCCCGTCCTCTCCGGTCGAGGGGGAAGGGCCGGCGATCCGCAACTTTCTCCAGCTGGCCGGTGTGAGTTTCGAGGGCGTGGCGGGCAGCACCCTCGCGTTCGACGGCTCGCAGCTGATCGCCACCCAGACGCCGCGCAACCTGGAGCGCATCCGCAACATCCTGGTCCGCTATAGCGAGGTCCGGCAGGTCGAGATCGAGGCCAAGTTCATGGAAGTTCAGCAGGGCGCGCTGGAGGAGCTCGGTGTGCAGTGGCAGCTCGGGAAGAAGACGACCCAGCACAGCGGCGCGACGAAGTCGGATTTCCGCACGAGCAACCGCTCGATCAACGATGCGTTTTCGTTCCAGGGCGGCACGCAGTCACTGCAGATCAGTTCGCCCGGCGGCACCACGACGGTGGACGGCAACCCGGTCACCACGCCCGGGACCGAGCTGACGCTGCCGGTCAATGCCCCGACCATCCCGGGCACGGTTTCGCTGGGTTCCGGCGCTTCGGCCCTGGCCAGCATCACGGGGATCATCGGCGAATTCGACGTGAGCGCCATCGTGCGCGCCCTCTCGCAGAAGAGCGGCACGGAACTGCTCAGCGCGCCGAAGCTCACGGTGCTTTCCGGCAATCCCGCCACCATCACCGTCGCGCAGGAACTGCGCTACCCGCAATCCTACGGCCAGATCCAGTCGCAGGTCGGCACGGGCAGCAATTCGGGCGGCGGCTCGGCGGGCGTCTCCATCACTTCCGGCACGCCGCAGGAATTCACCACCCGCAATGTCGGCGTCGAGCTGAAGGTCACGCCCACCGTCGAGGAGGACGATTATTCCGTGAGCCTCGACTTGAACCCGAAGGTCACGGAGTTCGAGGGTTTTGTCGAATACGGCGGGCCCAGCGTCGCCATCTCCGGCGGCACCACCGTCACCGTGCCGCCCGGTTTCTACCAACCGATCTTCGCCGTGCGCGAGGTCACCACCAAGGTCACGCTCTGGGACGGGGCCACGCTCGTCATGGGCGGGCTGACGCGCGAAGACGTGAAGAAGGTCAGCGACAAGGTGCCCGTGCTGGGGAATCTCCCCGGCCTCGGCCGGCTGTTCCGCAGCCGGGGCGAGAGCTCGCAGAAGCGCAACCTGCTCATCTTCGTCACCGCCAATCTCGTCAGCCCCGGCGGCTCGCTCAAAAAGCAGACGGTGTCCGGCCTGATGCCCGGCACGCTCTACCAGAACCCGGTGATCGTGACGCCGGGGGGCGCGGCGGCGCGCAGCCGGTAGGGCAAGCGGGCCGGCGAGCTCTGGTCGGGCCATCGCCATGGCGACGGCCGATGCTCGTGCCTTCTCCGGCGTGAGCGAGCTCACGGCCCACGAGGAAATTGCATTTACGCCCCGCGGGTTTGCGGTTTGCTTTCCGCCATGGCGAAATGGCTCCTGGTCGACGGTTTCAACATGGCGTTCCGCGCGTTCTACGGGATGCCGGAGCTGACCCGCGCCGACGGTTTCCCGACCGGCGCGCTGCACGGCTGGGTGAAGACGATGTGGCGGCTGCAGGACCAGGAGAAGCCCGACGCCATGCTCGTGTTCTTCGACCTCGGCGGCTCGCAGGACCGGCTGGCGCTCCACCCGGAATACAAGGCGCAGCGGAAGGAGACGCCCGAGCCGCTGGAGAAACAGATTCCCGTCATCAAGGACCTCACGCGGGCGATGGGTCTCGTGGGCGTGGAACTCGACGGCGTGGAGTCGGACGATTTGCTCGCCTCGCAGGCGCACATGCTGGCCAACGCGGGCCACGATGTGCTGATCGTGAGCGCCGACAAGGATTTCGCCCAGTGCGTGCACGACCGCGTCAAGATCCTGCTGCCGCCCCCGACGGCGAACCCCAAGCTCGGCTGGCGCGTGCTCGACGAGGCCGGCGTGAAAGAAAAATTCGGCGTGGTGCCGGCGCAGATCGCGGAATACCTCGCGCTGATCGGCGACACCTCGGACAACATCCCCGGGGTCAACGGCGTGGGCCCGAAGACGGCGACGAAGTGGTTCGCCGAGTTCCGGAGTTTGGAAGGCATCATCGCGCATGCCGCGGAGCTGAAGCCCGAGCGTTTCCGGGAGGTCGTGGCGCAGGACGCCGACCGGCTGCGGCTCAACCTGAAATTGACGACCCTGCGCCAGGAGTCGCCGCTACCGCACGTCGCCCCGGGCGAGCCGCAGGCCGCGAAGATCTTCAGCCTGCTGGAATCGCTCGAAATGAGGTCCAGCCTCGTCGAGGCGCGGACGCGTTATTCCACCCAGCAGGAGCTGTTCTGAATCCCGGCCGCGCGCGGAACAAACTGACCTTGCCAATCGCGACCGGAACCAGAGACTAAGCCCAAAGGACCCCTCCACCATGGAAAAGAAAGACCTCATGAAGAAGATCGTCGGACTGGTCGGTCGCGAGAAGGCGATCGACCTGGTGATGCAAGCCTACAACACGGAAATGCTCACGACGCTTTTGAACCGGCTGGAGGAGGCGAAGCCGAACATGATCAGCAAATTTGACCGGCGCGACCAGTTGCAGGATGCGCTGAACCGGGTGGCGCAGGTCTGCGATCTGGCGTCCTGACCGGGAAAGGATTTCTCGGGGCCACGGTGCGGCGCCGGGCATATCCAGATATCGATCCGGTTTGTAGGTCGGGGTTTAGCCCCGACTTGTCGGGCGTAAAGCCCGACCTATTTTCCTGGCTCGAAGATGTAGCCGATGCCGTGGACGGTCTTGAAGCTGTCGAGGGAGAGACCGTTTTTGGCGAAGGCGGCGCGGACCTTGACGATGTATTGGTCGAGTGAGCGGCTGCGGATGTCGGCATGGACGCCCCAGACGGAATGGATCAGCTCCTTGCGGGTGATGACGACGCCGACGTGGGCGCTCAGGTAGGCGAGGATGCCGAGCTCCTTGCGGCCGATCTTGTGGGTGGCGCCGTTGGGGAAGGCGATCTCGAGGCGGTCGGGGATCACCTTGGTGCCCAGGAAGTCAAACGGCTCGTCGATCGTGCGGACATTCTTGGTGACGTTGAAATCGGCGGCGACCTCGGTGCGGCGGAGGACGGCGTTGATGCGGGCGACCAGCTCGGCGTAGCTGAACGGCTTGGTGATGTAGTCATCACCGCCCATGTTGAGGCCCTTGATCTTGTCGTCCTCCAGGCTGTTGCCGGTGAGGAAAATCGTGGGGATGTTGATGTCCTGCGCCTTCAGCTCCTTCAGCAGCTCGAACCCGGAGCTGTCGGGCAGCGTGATGTCCAGCAGGAGCAGGTTGGCGAAATTGTTCTGCAGGAACCGCAGGGCCGGCGCGCAGCGGTTGTAGGCCTGCACGTTCATGCCGGAATTTTCCAACTGCTGCGAGATGAGCTTGATCAGCTCTTCCTCGTCTTCGACGACTACGATCAATGGACGGGGTTCAGCGCACATGGGTGGGAGTGGCTGTGTTTTTACAATTAACGGGCTACTTGTCAAAGACTAGTTCAGGGGCATGACACGGGCCGGCGGGAGAGAGAATCCTTGTCATTGGCGGACCGGAACCGTTCGCTCGGCGCATGAAAGTGATCCTTGGGCTGCTGCAACATGCGTGTGCCGCCTCACCGGCCGCCAATCTCAAGAAAACCCTCGCCCTGGTGGAGCAGGCGGCGAAGCAGGGGGCCAAGATCATCTGCACGCAGGAGCTCTTCCGGTCGCAATATTTCTGCCAGAGCGAGGATCATGATAATTTCCAGCTGGCCGAGGCCATCCCCGGGCCCAGCACGGTGGCATTCCAGAAACTGGCCAAAAAGCACCAGGTGGTGATCATCGCCTCGCTGTTCGAGAAGCGGGCCGGCGGGCTTTATCATAACACGGCGGTCATCATCGACGCGGACGGCACGCTCCTCGGCATCTATAGGAAGATGCACATCCCGGACGACCCGCTCTACTACGAGAAGTTCTATTTCACGCCCGGCGACACGGGCTTCAAGGCGTGGCAGACGAAGTATGGGAAGATCGGCGTGCTCATCTGCTGGGACCAATGGTATCCCGAGGCCGCCCGGCTCACGGCGCTGCAAGGCGCGGAGATATTGTTTTATCCGACGGCGATCGGCTGGCATCCCGCCGAGAAAAAGAGCTTCGGCGTCAACCAGCACGGGGCCTGGGAGACGATCCAGCGTTCGCATGGCGTGGCCAACGGCTGCTACGTGGCCGTCACCAACCGCATCGGCCTGGAAAAACCGGTGGGCGGGTTCTGGGGCCAGAGCTTCGTCGCTGGCACCAGCGGAGAGATCCTCGCCAAGGCCAGTGTGAGCAAGGAGGAGATTCTTCTCGTGCCCGTCGATCTCGGCAAGGTGGACCAGACCCGCACGCACTGGCCTTTTCTCCGCGACCGCCGGATCGACGCCTACGGGGATCTGACGCGGCGTTACATCGACTAAACTTCCACTGGAGGGCTCGCGTCCCTGCGAGCCGGCCCGCAGAGACGCGGGCCCTCCACAGTTCCCCCCTATGTCCGCCACCAAATCAACCGCAACCCCGGCCGCACTCGGCTTTCGCATGCCGGCCGAATGGGAGCCGCAGGCCGTCGTGTGGTTTTCGTGGCCGCACAACCATGCGACCTGGCCGGGTCAGTTCCGGCCGGTGCCTTATGTGTTTGCGGAGATCGTGGCCCGGATCAGCCGCTTCGAGGCGGTGAACATCAATTGTGCGGCGCGGCTGCAGCCGCGGGCAAAGCGCCTCTGCGCGAAGGCCGGCGCCGACCTGGCGCGGGTGACTTTCTACAATCATCCGACCAACGACGCGTGGTGCCGCGACCACGGGCCGATCTTTGTTAAGAATGACCGCACGAACGAGGTCGCGGTCACCGACTGGGTGCACAACGCCTGGGGCGGCAAGTATCCGCCCTACGATCTCGACAACAAGATTCCCCCGCGCATCGCGCAGAAACTCGGGCTGCGTCGGTTTGAGAACGACATGGTGCTTGAGGGCGGCTCGCTCGACGTCAACGGCCTGGGCCTGCTCCTGACGAGCGAGCAATGTTTACTGAACAAGAACCGCAATCCGCACCTGAGCCGTGGCCAGATCGAGCAACAGTTGAAGGATTATCTCGGGGTGAAACAGGTGCTGTGGTTGGGCGAGGGGATCGTGGGCGACGACACGGACGGGCACATCGACGACATGACGCGCTTCTTCCGGCCCGACGGACTCATCACCTGCGTCGAGCCGGATCGGCACGACCTGAACCACTGGCCGCTGGCGGAAAACCTGGAGCGGTTGCGTTCTTTCCGCACGCCGGCCGGGCGGAAGTTCACGATCGTCGAGCTGCCGATGCCGAAGCCCTTCGGCTTTCGCGGCCAGCAGGTGCCGGCGAGCTACGCGAATTTCCTCATCATCAACGGCGCGGTGCTCGTCCCGCAGTTCCGCCAGAAGCGGCGCGACGCCGAGGCGCGCGCGATACTTGGCGATTGCTTCAAGGGCCGGGAAATCGTTCCCATTGATTGCTACCACCTGATCTGGGGACTCGGCACCTTGCACTGCATCTCGCAACAACAGCCGGCCTGACCGGTCGGATCCATCTTCATGAAAATTTTCACCCTCATTGCCCTTGGCGCCGTGGTCTTGTTGGCCGGTTGCGAGTCGATGCCCGGCCGCGTGCAGGATCGCTTCTCCGTCGTGCCCCCGAAGACGCAGACCTTCGCGGTGGCGCAGGAAAAGGCCTATCCGGCGGCGCAGCTGGCCTTCAAGCGGCTGGATTTCATGCTGACGCGGCACAACCCCAGCCGCCTCGAGGCGGTAAGCCGGATCAACTCCAGCGCAGCCTTCGCCGATGCGCGCCAATTGGTGGTCAACGTTCACCTGCAGGAGTCCGGCCCCGGGCAAACCGACGTCGAGCTGACCCTGCGCGAGGAAGTATCGAGCAAGGCGGTGGGCGGCACCCGCCAGCAAGCCATGCGCGAGCACAGTTTCTTTGGATTGTATTTCGCTACGCTCCAGCAGGTTTTGCAGGAACAGGGCGATTTGCCGGGTTCGGCAAAACCCTGATGTTTTCGCTTGCCGGCGGAAGAAGGATAGGGGACTTTCGACCCCTTTCGCGGCGTTCTTAGTCAGGCCGGTGTCAGCCGCGGCACTCCCACCGGCTTGTCCGACAGTCCAACCCTCAACCAACGGTTCCGCAAGGAACCAAGCCGGAAGCCGGGCGCCCTTGGAGTAAGCGGCCGTCGTTCCGACCACAGTCAATATGAGTTCGTTAATGCAAGACCTGCTCGCCCAGAGCTCCTTCGATAAACTGAAGGAAGGCTCCATCGTCCCGGGCGTCATCACTGAAATCCGCGCCAATGAAGTCGTCGTCGATATCGGCGGCAAAGCGGAAGGCGTCATCCCGGCCAATGAGTTCTCCGATCTCGGCGAGCTTCAGATCGGTTCCACCATCGAGGTCATCCTCGAGAAGCTCGAGGACAAGGAAGGCAATCCCATCCTCTCCTACGAGCAGGCCCAGCAGAAGAAAAACTGGGAAAACATCCTCCTCAAGTGCCAAGAGGGCACCATTGTCCCGGGCCGCGTGAAGGCCAAGGTCAAGGGCGGCCTGATCGTCTCGATCGGCGTCGACTCCTTCCTGCCCGCGTCGCACATCGACATCCAGCCGCCCAAGAACCTGGATCAATACGTCGGCCAGACCTACGACTTCAAGGTCCTCAAGATCAACCACGAGCGGCAGAACATCGTGCTCTCCCGCCGCGAGCTCATCGAGGAGCAGCGCGTCAACAAGCGCCGCGACCTGCTCGAGAAGCTGCAGCCCGGTCAGGTCCGCAAGGGCATCGTCAAGAACATCACCGATTTCGGTGCGTTCATCGATCTCGACGGCATGGACGGCCTGCTGCACATCACCGACATGAGCTGGGGCCGCATCGGCCACCCGTCGGAAATGCTGAAGCAGGGCGAGGAAATCGAGGTGATGATCATCGACATCAACCGCGAGAAAGAGCGCGTTTCCCTCGGCCTCAAGCAGACCAAGAACAATCCTTGGGACAACATCGACCACAAGTTCCCCGTCGGCTCCAAGATCCACGGCAAGGTCGTCAATCTCGTGCCGTATGGCGCGTTCATCGAGCTCGAGCCCGGCGTCGAGGGTCTCGTCCACATCACCGAGATGTCCTGGACCAAGCGCATCACCAAGCCCTCCGAGCTGCTCAAGGTCGGCCAGGAGCTCGATGCGGTCGTCCTCGGCATCCAGAAGGAAGAGCAGAAGATCTCGCTCGGCCTCCGCCAGCTGGAGCCGAACCCGTGGGACATGGTCCGCCACAACTATCCGGTGGGCGCCCGCGTCCGCGGCAAGGTCCGCAACATGACCACCTACGGCGCCTTCGTCGAACTCGAGGAAGGCATCGACGGCATGGTGCATGTCTCCGACATGTCATGGACCCGCAAGATCAACCACCCGTCCGAGATGCTCAAGAAGGGCGACGAGGTGGACGCCATCGTCCTCGACGTCGATCCGAACCAGCAGCGCATCAGCCTCGGCATGAAGCAGCTCGCGACGGATCCGTGGACCGACATCGACAGCTTCTTCCGCATCGGCGACGTCGTCCCGGGCGTGATCTCCAAGGTCACGACCTTCGGCGCCTTCGTCGAACTGAAGGACGGCATCGACGGTCTGGTGCACATCAGCCAGATTCAGGAAGACCGCGTCGACAAGATCAAGGACGTGCTCAAGCCCGGCCAGGAAGTCACCGCCCGTGTCATCAAGATCGACCGCGAACAGCGTCGCATCGGTCTCTCGATCAAGGCGGCCAACTACTCGGCCGAGCAGCTGGCGCAGGAGACCGCGACCTACGAGCAGTTCTCGAAGAGCTCCGGTGCTTCCGACCTTACGAACCTCGGCGATATCTTCGACGAGGCTTCCAAGAAGGAATAAGCCGTCGCTTCAGGCGAAACACTGCAAAGGCGTCCCGCGCAAGCGGGGCGCCTTTTTCATGTCCCGGCCACCCGGGTGAACCGCGGATGGAGCACGCGCACCTGCAGGCCCGGCACCTGGCGGAAGCTGCGGTCGGTGGTCAGCAGCGGCAGATCGTGTTCCAGGGCGTGGGCCGCGATCCAGCAGACGGCAGGGGCAAGGGTGATGTCACGGGTCGTGAGCGCGTGGCACAGGTCGGCGTAGACTTCCGCGGTGCGGCTGGAGACGGTCAGCACCTCGAAGGCGGCGACGTAGGTCCGCGCCTGGAGGGCGGCGGTCGGGGAAACGCGGGCTTTCAGCTGACAATGGAGGTATTCCCCCGTGACGTGCGGGCAGAGGACGGGTGGATAATGCTTCAGCACCAGCGATTCGACCCGCAGGTCGCGACGGCGCAGCAGCTCCAGCACTCCGGTATCAAGCAGGGCCGGCACGGGACGATCTGGCCCGTGTGGTGGTGAGGTTTTTCAGCAGCCATGCGCCCGAACGGTCGAGTTCAACATTGGCCGGTCGTGCCCAGAACGCCTTGATGGGGGTCTTGCCGCTGCCGGCCTGACGCCTGGCGTGAGGTGACGATATGGTGGGCACGTGGACGGAACATGCGCCCAGTCATGGCAGGAGCAATCGTAAAAAAGAACGCCCGCGGGAAGGCGGGCGCTCGGATCGAAGTTCAGGACTGAATCACGCGGTGGCCACGGCGTGCCGGGAGACGTAATCGCGGATGACATCGGCGCGCTGGGCGGCGAGGGTCTCCTGCTCGACCTCGTCGGCCGTGCGCTGCTTGTTGTGGCTCTGCATCTGCTTCCGCAGCGTGGACAGCGCGAGGTATTCGAGCTGGCGGATGCGCTCGCGGGTGACCTTGAATTTCTTGCCGACCTCCTCGAGGGTCAGCTCCTTCTCGCCCTCGAGGCCGAAGCGCATTTTGATGATGCTGGCCTCGCGGGGATCGAGCGAGTTGACCATGTTGCTGAGGTCCTCCTTGAGGCTGCGGTCGCCCAGGTTCTCGTAGGGGCTCATGGCGCTCTCGTCGCCGACGAGGTCGCCGAGCGTGGCGGAGTCGTTGTCCTCGCCGACCGGGGCGTCGAGCGAGGCGGGCCGCACACTGACGGTCTTGAGCAGGGCGACCTTGGCGGTCGGGATCTGCAACTCGGCGGCGATCTCCTCGTTCTCGGGCTCGCGGCCGAGCTCGTCGGTGAGCTTGGCGATCATCTTCCGCATGCGGGAGATCTTGTCCACGAGGTGGACGGGGAGGCGGATGGTCTTGGACTGGTTGGCCAGGGCGCGCTTCATCGACTGCTTGATCCACCACGCGGCGTAGGTGGAGAGCTTGCCGCCCTTGGCGGGGTCGAAGCGCTCGACGGCCTTGATGAGGCCGAGGTTGCCCTCGCTGATGAGGTCCATGAGCGGGAGGCCCATCTGGTTGTAGTCGTAGGCGATCTTCACGACGAGGCGCAGGTTGGCCTTGATCATGTGGTCGCGGGCCGCCTTGTCGCCCTTCTTGATGCGGGCGGCGAGCCGGATCTCGTCCTGAATGGTCAGGAGCGGCGTCTGGCGGATCTCGTTGAGATAAAGCTGGAGGTTCGAGCGCTCATCGCGGCGGTCGACCGGGGAAGCCTGGTCGAACTGGGAAGGGGTGGAGGCGACCTTGATTTCCGGCCGGACGGAGAGGTTGGCATAAGCCTCGGGGATGGCCACGGGAGTGGAGGCACGATCGGCGGGCATCGCGACTGCATCCGGCGTGGAACGGACAGTCTTTTTACGTTGTGGCATGTGATGTTTTTTTTGACGGGTGGGACTGGCGGGAAGTTACTCCGAGTGTCCTTGCATATTGGATGCCGGAAACCGGGAGGAAATTCCCATCACCACTGTTCCGACAGTCTATACGCGGCTGTGTGCCGCCCGGATGCCTCAGCTGGAAAGCTTATCGGCCAGTGTAATGGCCTTAAACAGAGCCGATGCCTTGCTGATCGTCTCCTGATATTCGCTCGCCGGCACCGAGTCGGCGACGATGCCCGCGCCGGCCTGGATGTGAACCTGCCCATCCTTAATCAATGCCGTGCGGAGGGTTATGCAGGAGTCCAGATTGCCGTCGTAACTGAAATAGCCGAGAGCGCCGGCATAGCTTCCGCGTTGGGTGCCTTCTTTTTCAGCGATAAGCTGCATGGCGCGAATCTTCGGCGCACCGCTGACGGTGCCGGCCGGGAAAGTGGCACGCATGAGGTCGAAAGCGGAGCGTTTTGGCGCAAGTTGTCCCTCCACCTGTGACACAATGTGCATCACATGGGAGTAGCGCTCGATGGTCATGAAGTCGGGCACCTTGACCGAGCCGTAGTCGCAGACGCGACCGATGTCGTTGCGCGCGAGGTCGACCAGCATCAGGTGCTCGGCGCGTTCCTTCACGTCGGCGAGCAATTCCTTTTCGAGCAAGGCATCCTCCGCAGGCGTCTTGCCGCGCGGGCGGGTGCCGGCGATCGGGCGGATCTCGACCTTGCGCCCGGTGAGCCGCACATGCACCTCGGGGGAGGCGCCGACCAGCGCGAAGTCGCCGGATTCGAGCAGGAACATGTAGGGCGAGGGGTTGACCGTGCGCAGCGTGCGGTAGAGGTCGAGCGGACTGCGCGTGAATTCCCGCGAGAACCGCTGCGAAAGGACGATCTGGAAGATGTCACCGGCGCGGATGAACTCCTTCGAGTCCTCGACCATCTGCTCGAAGGCCGCCTTGGTGAAATTGCCGGCGGGCACCTGGACGGGGCCGGTCTCCGCCAGCGTGGCCGGCGCCAGCGGCGAAGGTTGCGCAAGGGCCGCCTGCATCCCGCGCAAC
>JAQSDJ010000172.1:11016-18906 GCA_029945855.1 Lacunisphaera sp. | reverse complement strand
ACACGGCGCTGGGATACCTCTATTGGCTATCGTGGCGGACCGAAGATGCCGTGCGGGAGCTCCGGCTCGCGATCTCCATCAATCCCAGCTATGCCACCGCCTACCAGTTCCTCGGGCGCCGGCTCCTGAGCGATGGCCGACTGGACGAGGGCGAGGCCATGATGCGGCGGGCGACGGAACTCGACCCGCTTTCGCACCGGATTCTGGACAACTACTTCATCCCGCTCAGTCATCAGAACCGCTATGAAGAGGCGCTGGCCGTCGTGGACCGGGCGCTGGCCCTGCAGCCGGACTCGATGCAGGCGCGCGTATGGAAAACGCTCTGTCTGACCGGACTCGGCCGGCACGACGAGGCGGTGGCGCTGCTGCGGAAAATTCCCTGGGCGGGCTCGAGCTACGAGTCTTTTGTCATCACGGTTTTCGTGGGCGCGGGCTTGCAGGCGGAGGCGGAGGCGGCCTTGGCGCTGATCACCCCGGGGGACAGTTCGGGCAACAGGGCCACGGCCTTGGCGAGACTGGGCCGCCCGCAGGAAGCCTTGGCCGCCATGGACCCGGCAACGACAGCCATTTCGACGGCGGCTGAGCTGCTTTTTTCGGATAGGTACGACCCGATTCGCGCGGACCCGCGTTTCATCAAATTTCTGGCTACGTTGGGCCTGACCGAGGCCCACGCCCGCGCGCAGGCCTGGCGCGCGGCACATCCGCAGGGCCGGAAATGAGGCCGGGGCGATCCTCAATGCTGAACGCTGAACGCTGAACTTTTAATGCCGAATGCCGAATGCCAGCATCAATCCCAGCAGCCCGGAGGTCGAAACCTTAAACGTTGAGCGTTCCCCGCCGCAAGGCGCGTTTTCCCCTCTTTTCCCCGCCAGCCAATCAACCCGCCTCCCCCGATGAATCCCGACCCTGCCTCCGCGACCCTTTCCGCCGCGCCGTTTCACGACGACGTGTGGGAGGATCTGCTCAACTACATCGAGGAAAAGCGCGTCATCCCCATCGTCGGCCCCGAACTCCTCCGGGTTGAGACCGACACGGGACCGCGGCTCCTCCTGGAATGGCTGGCCGAGAAACTTGCCGCCCGCCTCAACGTCGACCCCGCGCCGCTGGCCCGGCCGCTCGTGCTGAACGACGTCGTCTGCGCCTACCTCACCAACCACGGCCGGCGCGAGGAGGCCTACACCCGCCTCCGCACGATCATGCGCGAGGCGGCTTTCGCCCCGCCGCTGCCGTTGCGCCAGCTCGCCGAGATCACCGACTTCAATCTCTACGTCTCGATGACCTTCGACCCGCTGCTCGAGCAGGCCGTCAACGCAGTCCGCTTCGGCGGCGCGGCCAACACGGAGGTCATCGCCTACGCCCCCAACCGCGTCGCCGACCTGCCCGTCGCCCGCGACGACCTCCCGCGCCCGGTCGTCTACCATCTCCTCGGCCGGCTCTCCGCCTCGCCCACCTACGTCATCTCCGACGAGGACATGCTGGAATTCGTCTGCGCCTTGCAAAGCGAGCACCTAACCCCGGAGAAACTCTTCCACGCGCTCGAACACAACCATCTGCTCGTCATCGGCAGCGATTTCTCCAACTGGCTGGCGCGGCTCTTCCTGCGGATGACGAAGC
Organism: Lacunisphaera sp.; assembly: GCA_029945855.1. GTDB lineage: Bacteria > Verrucomicrobiota > Verrucomicrobiia > Opitutales > Opitutaceae > Lacunisphaera. The sequence continues at coordinate 17,292 of JAQSDJ010000172.1, read as the reverse complement.
GCAAGCGCCTGTCCGACCCGCGTGACGTCGGTGAGATCTTTGCCGACAGCCACACCCTGCGTGACGTGCGCCTCGTGTCCTTCCTGCAGCAGGTCAGCGTGCGCACGCGCCTGTTCTCCGGTGCGGTGGAATTCGTGGCGGAGCTGCATCGCCGCTGGTCGGAGCGTCGCGCCGCCGCCCCCGCGGCCGGCCTGGCCACCCCGCAGCGCTTCCTGCCCCCGGCCCGCGAGATGCCCGAGAACGCCGTGTTCATCAGCTACGCCCGCGAGGACCTGCCCGCGGTGCAGAAGTTGAAGGCCGCGCTCGACGCCGCCGGGGTCACGACCTGGTTCGACATGGACCGCTTGGAGGGCGGCGACGACTACGAGCGCAAGATCCGCGGCAACATCGCGCGCTGCTCCTATTTCATCCCCGTCGTCTCCGCCACCACGCAGCGGCGGCACGAGGGCTTCTTCCGGCGCGAGTGGAACCACGCCGTCGACCGCACCCGCGGCATGGCCGACGGCGCCGTGTTCATTGTGCCGGTCTGCCTCGACGACACCTCGGAGGCCGACGCGGTCGTCCCGGAGAAGTTCAAGACCGTCCACTTCAGCCGGCTGCCCGGGGGCGATCCGCCGCCGGAGTTCACCCGCCGCCTCGCCGAACTGAGCGCGACCAAGTCGCGCTAACGCTCAACGCTTAACTTTTAACGCTGAACGTCCAATGAAGGAGCCCAAGTATGATCTGGAAGATCGGCTGCTGGAATTTGCCGTGCGGGCAATCCGCGTCACTGAGTCGATGAACCGCTCGCCTGCGGGAATCTATGTGGCGGACCAATTGCTGCGTTCCGCGACCTCGCCGTTTGGCCATCATGGCGAAGCCGAGGGCGCGGAGTCCCGGGATGATTTCGTTCACAAACTGAGGGTGTGTTACAAGGAATTGCGTGAAGCGAGGCGTTGGCTGCGGCTCGTGCAGCTCACACCGCTGGTGGCCAAGCCAGAGCTGCTGGATGGTATCGTGACCGAAACCGGTGAACTGGTGCGCATCTTCGCCGCCAGCATCCGCACCGCGGAAAGCAATCGTCCGCCAAGCCGGACAAAACGCTCGACGCCCAACACTTGAAATTAACGCCCAATGACCTCCCAAGCCCCCACACCCTCCGATCCGAACTTGAGCGTTAAAAGTTCAAAGTTAAACGTTCAGCGTTCCGGCGCCGCCGTTGCGGCCGCGCCGGTCGCCACCGTCGACGCCCAGCATCCGTGGCTCGGCCTCGTCTCCTTCACCGAGGAGACGCGCGGCTACTTCCACGGCCGCGAGGAGGAGGCCGCCGAGCTCGGCCGCCGCGTCCAACGCAAGCTGCTCACCGTCCTGTTCGGCCAGTCGGGCCTCGGCAAGACCTCCATCCTCCAGGCCGGCCTCGTGCCGCGCCTCCGCCCCGAGGGTTTCTGCCCCGTCTACGTGCGGCTCGATTACGACCCGCATTCCCCGCCGCCCGCCGACCAGATCAAGCGCGCGGTGTTCCGCGCCACCGCGGCCGCCGGCACCTGGACCCAGAGCGGCACCGCCGTGGCGGGCGAGACGCTCTGGGAATTCCTCCACCACCGCGACGACGTGCTCAAGGACGCCGCCGGCCGCACGCTCATCCCGATCCTCATTTTCGACCAGTTCGAGGAAATCTTCACCCTCGCGCAATCCGACGACGCGGGCCGCAAGCGCGCGCAGGAATTCCTCCAGGATCTCGCCGATCTCGTGGAAAACCGCCCGCCGGCCGCGCTCGAGGCGCGCATCGATCGCGACGAGGCCGACGCCGCGAAGTTCGACTTCGCCCGCGCCGACTACCGCATCCTCATCTCCCTGCGCGAGGACTACCTCGCGCACCTCGAGGGCCTGAAGGGGCAGATGCCGTCCGTCACGCAGAACCGCATGCGGCTCGCGCGCATGAGCGGCACCCAGGCCGTCGCCGCCGTGCGCGCCCCCGCGCCGCACCTCGTGGGCGAGGCGGTGGCCGAGGCGGTCGTGCGCTTCGTCGCTGGCGGCGCCGACCTGGCCCGGGCCGAGGTCGAGCCTTCTTTGCTCAGCCTCATCTGCCGCGAACTGAACAACACCCGGCTGGCCGCGGGCCAGCCTGAGATCTCGGCCGACCTGCTGGCCGGCTCGCGCGACACCATCCTGGCCGAATTCTACGAGCGCACCCTGGCCGACCAGCCGCCGGGCGTGCGCATCTTCATCGAGGACGAGATGCTCACCGAGTCCGGCTTCCGCGAGAGCGTGGCCGAGGAGCGCGTGCGCAAGGGTTTCGCCGCGGCGGGCGCCCCGCCCGAGGCCGTGGCGACGCTCGTCGACCGCCGCCTGCTGCGCGTCGAGGACCGCCTCGACATGCGCCGGGTGGAGATCACCCACGACGTGCTCTGCAGCGTCATCGGCGCCAGCCGCGGCGTGCGGCACGAACGCGAAGCGCTCGAGGCCTCCCAGCGCGAGCTGGCGGCGCAGCATGAACGCGAAGCGGTCACCAAGCGCGCCCTGGTGCGCGCCCGGCGGGTCGCCGCCGTGGCCAGCATCCTCATGCTGGGGGCCGCCGCCAGCGCCGGGTTCGGATTCATCAATCTCCGCCGGGCCCGCGCCGCCGAGGCCCAGACCGCCGCCTCGCAGCACCTCGCCGAGCGCGCCCGCGCCGAGGCGGAAAAGCTCGTCGGATTTCTGCTCGAGGATTTTTATGAGGAGCTGAAGCCGACCGGCCGCGTCGAGATCGTGGCCAAGCTGGCGGACAAGGCCGTGGCCTATTACGACGGGTTGCCGCCCGAATTGGTCAACGACCAGACCCGGTTGTATCGCGGCCTGTCACTCGTCCGCAAGGCCAGCGCCCTGTCGGAGGCGGCCCGGCAGGCGGAGGCCAGTGTCTTTGCCGACGAAGCCCGGAAGATCTTCGAAGGGCTGGTCGCCACCAACGGACCCAGCGACGAACTCACCACCGCGCTGGCCCTGTCGTATTTTTCCAAGATCGCCTCCGGCACCTTCTTTCGCCAGACGGCTGACATCCAGGCCGGGGTGGACCGGTTGCGCCCGCTGGTGGCATCGGGCCGCGCGAACCGCACGGCAAAACTCACGCTGGCGGACCTGCTGAGCATCCTGGCCCACTCCCAGAACCGCGAGGTCGGTGTGGCCTCCTGCGAGGAGGCGCGAAGGATCCTGGCCGACCTGGGGGCGCTCGACCTGAGCGACCTCACGGCCGCCTCCGCCTATGGCGACGCGACCGACACGCAAGCCCGGCTGGCGATGCGGCTCGGGCGGCTGGAGGAGTCCGAACGGCTGGCCACCCTCGTCGGGGAAACCGCGGAGAAGGTCCTGCAGCAACGTCCGGGCGACCTGCGCGCGATGGTCAACCGCTACTATTCAGCCAACGTGCTGGGCGAGATCGCAACCACCCGCCACCAATACGAGGCGGCCCGGGCTCACTATGCGCGATCGGCGGAGGCGGCAAAAAACTACAGCCTGTTCAATCCGGCGGACAACCTCGCCTGGCGGAGCTGGAACCAGGCCAATCTCGATATCGGCGACGCGCTGGCGGAGCAGGGCAACCTGGCGGAGGCGCTCGACCAATACCGGGAGGCGGCGGAGCGGGAAAAGGACCCCCGGAACAAGACCGGGATCGACATCGGGGTCTTTGGTGCCTGGCAGAACATCGCCCGGCTCGAGGCTCAGCTGGGCAATACGCGCAAGGCCCGGTCCGCCTTGGCGGAGAATCGCCGGGTGCGCGAGCTGTTCAACAAGCAGCGCATCATTGATGAAGAGTTGAATCAGATCAGCCTGCTTGGCCAGCAGGTGCAGGAGTACGACATCCTGGCCGCGGAGGGCGACTACGCGACGATCCACGCGCGCGCCGCCGGCATCATTGAGCAGATGGACAAGATCCCGAAGCTCAACGAGGGCAACAAGCAGTTCCGGGAAAACATCACCCGACAGAACCGGGCCTGGCTCATCGAGTCGTCCTTGCGGCTGGGTCGCACGGAGGCGGCGGCGACCACGGCCCGCGATGCCATCGAGCGTCCCTTGACCTACAACCAGTCGGACTTGGTGGCGAAGCGCATCCTCGCCCGCTCCAGGGTCCGCTATGGCCAGGCCCTGCTCGGCTCCGGCGACGCCGCCGGGGCCCGGGTCGCATTGGGCGAGGCTCTCGCCTACTACCGCTCCGAGCAGCAGGCCGGGGCCAACGGCACCTCTTTCCTGCTGGATCTGGGGCGCGTCCTCTACCACCTGGCCCGCGCTCAGGACTATACCGACGCCGGCCGCGCCCAGCGCCAGGCGTTGCTCGCGGAAGCCGCCGTTACGCTCGAGAGCCTGTCTTATGAGGCCCGGCAGATCGTCACAGGCAGCGAACTCATCCAGTGGGTGCGCGCGGCCCAGATCGAGGCCGCGCGGTGAGCGGGGTGAACGAGAGCCATACGTGAGCGACCCGGCCACCACGTCAGTCCTCGTGGGCGACGAGCTTGCTCGCGCCACCGCCGCGTGCGCGAGCAAGCTCGCCGCCTACTTTCCAGCATGAGCGAACCCGGCAAGGCTATTTTCCTTTCCTACGCCTCGCAGGACGCCGAGGCGGTGAGCGGAGGGGCAGCGCCCACGCCACCATACTTTACATATGGTCGGACTTTATGCTAACCATGCTGGCATGACTACGCTGCGACCATTCTGGCAGGAACGTCTTGAACAGGCGTGGCGCCAGGCGCCCATCGCCTGGCTCGCCGGCGTCCGCCGTTCCGGCAAGACAACCCTGGCGCAGAGCCTCGGGAAGGAGCGCGCCCTTTACATCAACTGCGACCTGCCCGCGGCCGAGGAGATGGTGCGCGATCCGGCGCTGTTTTTCCGCCAGTGCGACCGGCCGGTCGTGGTGTTCGACGAGATCCACCAGTTGCGCGACCCGAGCCGGGTCCTGAAAATCGCCGCGGATGAGTTCCCCCGGCTGCGCGTGCTGGCGACGGGTTCCTCGACCCTGGCGGCCAGCCGGAAATTCAGCGATTCCCTCACCGGCCGGAAACGCCTGCTGCACCTCGTGCCGGTGCTGACGGGGGAACTGGCGGCGTTTGGCGTCACGTTGCAGAAACGCCTTTACCACGGCGGCCTGCCGCCGGCGCTGCTGGCGGCGGAGAAGGAGCCCGCGTTCTACCGCGAGTGGCTCGATTCGTTTTTTGCGCGCGACATCCAGCGGCTGTTCGCGTTTCGCGACATCAACAAGTTCAACGCGCTCTTCGAATACGTGCTGCGGCAAAGCGGCGGGCAACTCGAGGTCGCGCGCACGGCGTCGGCGCTGGGGGTGTCGCGGCCCACGGTGGAGAGCCATCTGCGGGCGCTGGAAATCACCAAGGCGCTCACGCTGGTGCGGCCGTTTCACGGCGGCGGCTCGGCCGAGCTGGTGCGCCAGCCCAAGGCCTATGCCTTTGACACCGGCTTCGTGAGCTTCGCCCACGGCTGGGACCCGCTGCGCCCGGCGGATCGCGGCTTGCTCTGGGAGCATCTGGTGGTCGAGGCCTTTCAGGCGCAGTGGCCCGACGAGCCGGTGCGCTACTGGCGCGACAAGGCCGGCCGGGAGGTGGACTTCGTGCGCCCGCGCGGACGGGACACGGTGGATACCTACGAGTGCAAATGGAACCCGGAGGCCTTTGAGGCGGATGCGCTGAAAGTATTTCGCGAAGCCTATCCCAAGGGGAAAAACTTTCTGCTCTCGCCGATTTCCGGCCCGGCCTATGCGAAGCGCGTGCAAGGACTCGAGCTGACCGTGTGCGGACTGGAGGCGCTGGACTAGACGTCATGAGCGGTTTCGCCAAAGCTGTTTTCCTCAGCTACGCGTCCCAAGACGCGGACGCGGCGCGGCGCATTGCGGACGCACTGCGCACCGCCGGGGTCGAGGTGTGGTTCGACGCCGAGGGCGGCCTCGAGCACGGTGACGAGTGGGACGCGAAGATCCGCCGGCAGATCAAGGAGTGCGTGTTGTTCATCGCGGTCATCTCGGCGAACACGCAGGCGCGGGAGGAGGGCTACTTCCGACTCGAATGGGACATGGCCGCCGAGCGCGCCCGCAGCATTGCCTCCGGGGTGGCGTTCATTTTGCCCGTCGTCATTGACGACACGAAGCAGCCGGACGCGCTCGTGCCGGACCGCTTCCGTGCCGTGCAATGGACGAAGCTGTCCGGTGGCGCCGTGCCGCCCGAGGTGTTGCAGCGTTTCCTGAAACTCTGGTCGCACCGCACCGGTGCGCTGAAGCATGCGGTGGGTGGGTCGGGTGTCGGGGCGGGGGGGGGGGGGGGG
>JAQSDJ010000172.1:3058-10929 GCA_029945855.1 Lacunisphaera sp. | reverse complement strand
CCGCCCCCCCCCCCCCCCCCCCCGCCCCTACCCAGAATATTTTTCACCGCGATCGCGGTGCTGGTGCTCGGTGGGGTGCTGTTCTTCGCCCTGAAACCGAAGGGCGGCCCCGGGGCGAGTGCGCCGGCGACGGCCGTCGCTCCGGTTACCGCCGCGCGCCAGCTGGTGGCGCAGGCGCGCGCCTTGATCGACGACGACCCGATGGCGGTGCGGGAGAATTTCCGTCTCGCCGATGAATTCGGCCGGCGGGCCGTGGCCCTTGATGCCACCGATGGCGAGGCCTGGGCCACGGCGGCCCGGATTTCCGCCCTCATCCTGCGGGGTAAATACGAGATGACGCCCGAACGAAGGGAAACCGCGAAGACCCAAGTCGAGCGGGCCGGCCGGCTCGCACCGGATTCGATTGAAACAGGCCTGGCTTTGGCGACCTACCTGGAGGTGAACGAGGATTCCCCGACGGCCGAGCAAATGCTCCGCCGCCTGCTCCAGCGGGCGCCCGCCGACAAGCGCCTTTGGCGGAGTCTGGCGACCAACCTGTGGAACAACGGGCGCCATGATGATGCCTTGGCGGCGTTGCGCCAACCCGCCGGGTTGCTCGAGGAGGATCCTGAGGCGCAGGCCCTCCTGGGCTCCGTGTTGTCGGCACTGGGTCGCTTTCGCGAAGGTGAGGCCGTGCTGGAGCGCGTGCTGCGGCGTTCGCCGACCAAGATGGCTTATTACTACCAATTGGTGCTGCAGGGTTTTTACCGCTCCGATTTGGCGGAGGCGAGCCGACTCCTGGAAAAGGTCCCGCCCCAGCTCATGCAGGAGGATGGCATGATCAACTCGGCGGCGGAGATTTGGCTGCGGCTGGGCGAGGGCGACAAGGCCCTGAAGGTGCTGCAGAAATCGCCCCGGGATTTCCTGGAGGAGGGCTTTGAGGTCCGGCCGAAGGGCTTTCTGACGGGAGCCGCCCTGCAACAGGCCGGCCGGCCGACCGCGGCCCTGGCGGAGTGGCGGCAGGCATTGGTGGTTGTGGAAAAAAGGCTGGCCGGAAATCCCAACCAGCCGCTCCTGCTCTATTGGCAGGCCGTTCTGCAGGCCCTGACCGGCCAAAAGGCGGCGGCCTTGGAAACCCGCAAACTCTATCGTGAACTCGAGGCCAAGCCGAATGCCTGGTTCGATGCGATCCTGCTGGTGGCGGTTGGGGAAAATGAACAGGCGATCCAAGGCTTGGAACAGGCCTGGCCCACGGCCTCCGTCAGCATGCGCAGCGAGATTCGCGGGGAGCTGCTGTATGGCCCCTGGCTAACCTCCATTCGCGCGGATCCCCGCATGCAGCGCCTCATCGCCGAGCAGTCGGCCGCGATCGAACGCGATCGGGCCGGGCCGGTCGCGGCGGTGCCGCCGGTCGACGACAAGTCCGTCGCCGTGCTGGCCTTCACCAATCTTGCCGACGACAAGGCCAACGAGTATTTCTCCGACGGCATCAGCGAGGAGCTGCTCAACGTGCTGGCCAAGGTGCCGGGGCTGAAGGTCTCCGCGCGGACTTCGGCGTTCTATTTCAAAGGCAAGGAAGTGCCAATCCCGGAGATCGCGAAGCAGCTCGGTGTGGCTTACGTCGTCGAGGGGAGCGTGCGCAAGGCGGGCGAAAAGGTGCGCATCACGGCTCAACTCATCAAGGCGTCCGATGGTTTCCACGTGTGGAGCGATACCTTCACGCGCGACCTGAAAGACGTCTTCGCGGTGCAGGATGAGATCGCGGGGCTGATCGCGCAGAACCTGCGACTGACGATGGGGGCGAGCGCGCCCGGCGCAAAGATCGTGGTAAACCCCGAAGCCTTCGAACTCTATGTCGAGGCACGGCAGGCGTGGAACCTCCGGACGCTCGAAGGTTTTGACCGCGCGGAGGGGCTATTGATCCGGGCCTTGGCGCTCGAGCCAGGATTTGCCCGCGCCCACGCCGCGCTGAGCGATGTCTGGGGCACGCGAGGCTCGGTGCTGGGCGAGACCGGCCAGTTCGGTCAGCGCGAATCGCCCCTGATGCGCCGGATCATCGCGACCGCCGAGCGGGCGGTGGCGCTCGATCCGAATTCCGCCGAAGCCCGCGCCTCGCTCGGCAACGCCTACACGAACTCATGGAGGCTCACCGAGGCCGCGCGCACGTTGCGTCATGCCGTGGCGCTCAATCCCAACTATGCCACGGCCCACCAGTTCCTGGGCCGGACGCTCCTGACGCAGGGCTACTTTGAAGACGCCGCCGCAGAGCTGGCCCGGGCGGCTGAGTTGGATCCGCTTTCCCACCGCATCATCGACAACTACGCCATTGCCCTCGCCGCGATGGGACGCCCGATCGCGGCGTTGGCCGCGACCGAGCGCGCGCTGGCGCTAATGCCGGACTCCGTCCAAGCGGCGATATGGCGGGCCCGGTGCCTCGCAAAGTTGGGACGGCACGAGGATGCTGTGTCACAGGCCCGGCGGGTCAAAGAGGACGGCGGCCCCCAATCAGTCTATCTCGTGGAAGTGTTCGCCGCGGCGGGGCTGAAGTCCGAGGCCGAGGAAATACTGGCCAAGCTGGACCGGAAATTTGTGGGCTGGAGATTTGTCGGCTTGTTGGAACTTGGCCGCTATGAAGAGGCGCTGGCAGCGATGGATCCCGCCGCGATGAGTCCCCAAAGCTTTTATCAGGCGAACCTCGACCCCATCCGCGACGAACCGCGTTTCAAGCAGCTGCTCGCAACGCTTGGCCTGACCGAAGCCGATGCTCGCATGCAAGCGTGGCGCAAGGCGCATCCGCCGGAACAACCTGAGGCTAAGAAATGAGCGACGTGAACAAAGCCGTTTTTCTTTCCTATGCGTCCCAGGACGCGGCGGCGGCGAAGCGCATCTGTGAGGCGCTGCGCGCGGCCGGCGTCGAGGTGTGGTTCGACCAGAGCGAGCTGCGCGGGGGCGATTCGTGGGACGCGAAGATCAGAAAGCAGATCAAGGAGTGCGCGCTGTTCATCCCGGTCATCTCCGCGAGCACCCAGTCGCGGCCCGAAGGTTATTTCCGACTCGAGTGGAAGCTGGCCGTGGATCGGTCGCACCTGCTGGCGGATGACCATCCGTTCCTGTTTCCCGTCGTGATCGACGACACACCCGACGCCACGGCGCGGGTGCCGGAGAAATTCCGCGACGTGCAGTGGACCAGGCTCAATGTGAAGGACACGCCGGAGACGCTCGCCGCCCGGGTGGAGAGACTGCTGAAAATAAACCAAGCAGAGGATAGGGGACAGAGAGCAGAAGATAGAGGGGGGCGTTCGAAACCCAAGGCGCGACCCGGCTGGTTCCGCTACGCCTGGGCCGGCGTGGGCCTCGTGTTCGCCCTGGTCTATGCCGTGCGGCCGCTGTGGCAGTCGGCGCAGACGAAGGAAGCCAAGCCCGCTGTTGAGGCAGCCACTCCCGCCGCCGCACCCGTTTCCGAGGCCCGCCAACTCGCGGCCAAGGCGCGGACATTGGCCGATGCCATCGATTCCACCGCGGATGATTTCGCCGCCGCCGAAGGCCTGATCAAGCGGGCGCTCGAGCTCGATGCCACCGATGGGGAGATCTGGGCCGTGTCCTCCCGCATCAACAGTTCCTACCTCAGCCGCGGTTTCGAGCGTTCCGCCACCCGGCGCGAGACGGCCCGCAGCCAGGCTGAACGCTCGGTGAAGCTGGCCCCCGACCTGCCCGAGGCCTGGCTCGCGCTCGGGCGCGGCATCGGCAGCACGGATGTGGTCCGGGCCGAGGAGGCATTCCGCCGGGGCCTCGCGCTGGCGCCGGAGGACGGGCGGCTCCTGCTGGGCCTGGGCTCGATCTACCGGCAATCAAACCGCTTCGACGAGGCGCTGGCCATCTACGAGCGGGCCGCCGCCCGGCCGGAGTCGCGGGCGCTCGCGCGTTACGATCAATACCTGATCCACTTCTACTCCCGGCGGTTCGCCGAGGCCGACCGTTGCCTGCGTGAGTCGATCAGCGTTTCCAGATCCAGTAACATGGTGGCGGGACTCGCCCTGCTGGAGGTCACCTGGCGCGGCGATGTCGCGCAGGCATTGCAGGCACTGGCGGACGCGCCGGCGTCGATGCGCGGTCAGACGCGCCTGGTGCTGGCCACCGTTCTGGTCAACCTGATGGCCGGAAAGCCCGACGAGGCGTTGCGGGCTTTCGACCGACTGCCGGCAGACTACGTCAACGACGCTTGGTATACCGGCCCTAAGGCTCTGTTGGTCGGCCTCGCTCATTTTCAGGCCGGGCGACAGGAAGCGGCGCGCATCGCTTGGGAAGCGGGGCTGGCCGTGGTGCGCCGCCGCCTGCAGGAAGCGCCCAACGATCTCGAGAACCATCTCCGCCTCGGCGAGCTGCTCGCCTGGACCGGACAGACCGAGGCGGCGTTGCAGGAAGCGCGCATTTTCAGCGAGCTGCAGCGCGGCCGGTCGACGGACTGGACCTACTCGACCGTGCGCATCCACGCCGCCTTGGGTCGAGTCGACGACGCGCTGCCCCTCCTGGAACAACTGCTGACGGCATCGACGTCCAACCGCTGGCCGCTGTCGCCGGCGCTGCTGCGCCTCGACCCGCTCTGGAGCAAACTCCGCGGCGATCCGCGCTTCCTGGACCTGGTGATCCGCACCGAGGCGGCGGAGCGCGCCGCGCTGCCCCCGCGCGACTGGCCGAAGGATCCGGAGCTGAAAAAAGCCATCGCCCTCACCGAGGGCTTGGAAGCGGTCCCTGACGATTTAAGCCTTGCGGAGGAAATCGCGAAACGGGCTGTAGACCGGTCGCCGACGGACATCGAGGCCGTCACCGTGATGGCGCGCGTGCAGGCGCATTTCCTGCGCCGCGGTTTCGACCGAAGTGATGAGCGTGCCGCGCTGGCGAAACGTTATGCCGAGCGGGCCCTCCAACTCGCCCCGGCCGAACCCGAGGCGATGTATGCCCTCGCCACTTATCATTTCAGCCGGGGGACCGGCGAGACGGCCCGCACCGAGCAATTGTTGCGCCGGGCCATGGAGCTCGATCCCACCAACCCCCGCCCCGGCCGGTTGCTGGCCGATCTCTACAACGTCACGAACCGCCCCGCCGAGGCGATCACCCAAGGGCAGGATAACATCCGCCGGTTCCCGCACGATGTGCTGAGCCATTACGACCTAGCCCGGAACTACAAGGACCAGGGCCGATACGACGAGTTTGACCGGGAGTTGGATGCGACCTTGGCGCTCGCCCCGCTGCCGAACGCCATCGTTTGGAAGGCCCGGCTGCAGTTCGGGCTGCGCAACGACTTCGCCGGCATGAAAACCTGGCTGGACCGCGTGCCCGCCCGGGTGCGCGGGACCGAGCGCGCGGTGTTCAGCTACTTCCTCTACGCTGGCCTGGGCGGCGATCCCGAAGCCGGGCTCGCGGCGCTGCGCGATTTCCCGGAGAAGTGGTTCACGGATTTCGAATATGCCGGGCCCACGGCGTTGCTGAACGCGAGCCTGCTGGAGCTGCAGGGCAAGAAGGAGCTGGCCCGACGGCAATACGAGGTGGCGCAGGGCGAGATTCTGCGCATGCGGCAGACCGACCCAGGCCGGGTCGGCCTCAGCCAAGTGGAGTTTTGGACCTTGCTCGGGTTGGGCCGCACCGAGGAGGCGAAAATCAGCTACCGCCGGGTGGTGGAAGGTTCCCGGCGGCCCTATGTCCAGGACATGGTCAACGGCTGGTGGTTTACCACCATTCCCGCGGCCCTGCTCATCGGCGACCGGACGACAGCCCTCACCTTCCTGCGCGAGTCCGTTGTAACCCGGCCCGAAAGTCGCGCGGCCTTCCGCCTGCGGTTCCAGATCGACCCGCGCATGGCGCCCTTCCGCCACGACCCCGAGATCAAGTTGCTACTGGCTGAGCCGAGGGAGATAAAATAAACGAGGCCTGGCCCACGCACGGGATGCGCTCGTGGCTGCGCCGAAACACCACCGCGCGCTGCTGGAGAACGAACAGGTGCGCGTGCTCGACACGCGGATCGCACCCGGTGATACGGTGCCGCTGCACACCCATTGCTGGCCGGCGGTGCATCAGGTCATGAGCTGGAGCGATTTCGTCCGACGCGACGAGCATGGCGCCGTGCAGGTGGACACGCGCGGCAAGCCGGCGGTCGCGGCCGGCACCGCGCTCTGGTCCGGTCCGCTGGGCCCGCACACCCTGGAGAACGTCGGTGCCGCAGAGCTGCACATGGTCAGCACCGAACTGAAAGACGCGGCCGCCAAGGGAAATTTGTAACGCAATACGTTACAAATCTCCGGAGGACCGATCAGGATTCCGCGACGATCGCGGCGATCCGGCCTTGTGCGCGGGGCCGCTCTCGGGTGGGGCGCAGCCACCTTTCCAGGCGCGATCCCCTTACCCGAGCACCCGGATCCGGCCGTCTTTGTCGTAGGCGATTTCCTTCACCTTGACGGAACGCAGGTGGTCCACGCCGCCCGACAGGCTCGCGTCGTGGTAGAAGAGATACGACCGGCCCTCGAACTCCACGAACGAGTGATGGGTCGTCCAGCCGAGGACCGGCTCCAGCAGGCGGCCCCGGTAGGTGAACGGCCCGCGCGGGTTCATGCCCGTCGCGTAGACGAGGTAGTGGGTGTTGCCGGTCGAATACGAAAAATAATAAACGCCGTTCCGCTGGTGCATCCACGGGGCCTCGAAATACCGGCGGCCGTGGTCCCCGGCGCGCAGCGGCCGGCCCTGTTCGTCGAGAATCTGGATCTCGGTGACGTCGCCCGTCAGCGACTTCATGTCTTCGCTGAGAAGTGCGACCCGTGGCCCGATGGCGGGCTCGTGGTCGGCGGGTTCCTGACCGTCTGGATCGAATTTTCCCGTGCGCCATTTCTGGAGCATGCCACCCCAGATGCCGCCAAAATACAGGTAGGCCTGGCCGTCGGCGTCGACAAAGCTGCACGGATCGATGCTGTAGGTTCCGGGGATCGGCTCCGGTTCGGCCTTGAAGGGACCGGCGGGCCGGTCGCTCACCGCGACGCCGATGCGGAAGATGCCCTGTTTGTCCCGGGCGGGAAAATAAAGATAATAGCGGCCGTTCTTGTGCGCGGCGTCGGGCGCCCAGAGCTGCTTGCTCGCCCAGGGCACGTCTTTCAGTTCGAGGGCCACGCCGTGGTCCGTCACCTCGCCCCCGACCGCGCCGAGGGAAAACACATGGTAATCGACCATGTCGTATTGGTCGCCCAGGTCGTTGGCCGGGATGCCGGAATCACGGTCATGGGAAGGATAGACGTAAATTCTGCCCTCAAACTGGTGGGCGGAGGGATCGGCGGTGTAGAGATGGGTGATCAGCGGTTTGCCCGACATTCGGGCATTAAACGAAATGAACCTACCCCCTTTCGAGGAAATTTCCCGGTTGGAACCGGGGATTTAGTCACAACATTAGAACGGAAACGGCGCCCCGGCCGGCGTTCATCCCAATTCCGCGGCGATCTCGGCGACCTGGCGTTCGTAAGTGAGGCCGCTCTCGGGAGGGAAATGCTTCAGCCCGTCGGCGCGCAGGGCGGGGGCGTGGACGCGGACGTAGGTGTCGAAGGCCTTGCGGGAGGGGAAGGTGTATTGCGTCTCGACGATGGCCCGTTCGACAAGCTCAGGGCGGTCCGGATCACTGATCCGGTCCGGCAGCACGATGCGGACGGAGGTGGCGCCGCCGGCCAGCACTTGCGCCACGTGGTTGGGCGAGAGCCAGGCGAGGTAGCGGCCGCGGACTTGGACGGTGGGGCACGTGGTGCGGACGGTGTAGAGGATCGAGGGCATGGGAATCAGACGACAGAAGACAGATAGGAAGACAAGCCGGGTAGGGCGAATCGTCCCGATGAGCCGGGGGGGCATGTGGCGGCTCGTCCGGA
>JAQSDJ010000172.1:0-3034 GCA_029945855.1 Lacunisphaera sp. | reverse complement strand
TCGCCCTACCTGGCAAAAAAAACACGCCCGCCGGGTGGCGGGCGTGGGTAGGGGCTGTTGCCCTCAACGGCCCGGGCGGTTGGGGGCAACCGCCCCTACCTATTTGGAAACCGCGCCGGGCACCGTGCCGGCCTTGATGAGGACCATGTCGGCGGGGTTGAGGTGCTTCTTGATCGCGCCGTTGACCTGCGCGGTCGTGAGGGCGGCGATCTCCGTCGGGTAGGTGTCGAGCCAGGCGAGCGGCAGGCCGCGGTGCACCGTGGCGAGCAGCTGGCCGGCCATGCCGTCGGTGGTGGCGAGGTTGACCTTGAAGGTGCCGATGAGGTTGGTCTTGCGGTCGGTGACTTCCTTCTCCGTCACGCCCTCGCCATACCAGAGGGTGAGCTGGCGCTGGGTGGAGGCGATGCCCTGGTCGAGCAGGTTGGGCGCGAAGGTGGCGCCGATGCGGAAGTCGCCGTCGGCGAAGGTGTCGTTGGCCAGTCGCGCGTTGATGCCGTAGGTGAGGCCCTCCTTGTCGCGGACGTTGCCCAGGAGGCGGCCGGTGAAGCCGCTGCCGAGGATGGCGGTGCCGAGGCGCAGGGCCTGGTAGTCGGGCTCGCCGTAGCGGAGGCGCGAGGACTGGGCGAGGACCACGCTGATGCTGGTCTTCTCGGGCATGAAGACGATCTGTTCCTTCGCGCGGTCGCCGACGGACGCGCGCGGGGCGGCGGGGAGGGCCTTGCCGCCGGTCCAGCCGGCGAAGGCCTTGCCCAGCTCCGCCTGGAGCTGCGGCAGGTCGAGGTCGCCCACGGCGGTGAGCGTCATGTGCGCCGGGCCGTAATGTGCGGCGTGGAAGGCCTTCACCTCGTCGAGGGTCGCGCGCTCGATGGCGGCGAGCATCTCGGCGTGCGGTGTGGGGCGGTTGGGATGGCCCGCCGGATAGAGGGCGAGGCCGGCGGCCTCGGCGGCCTGGTTGTCCGTGCTTTCGAGCGAACGCTTGATCGCGCCGGCGTATTGCTTCTTGGCCTTCTCGAATTCCTCGGCGGTCAGCGCGGGGGTGCGCAGCTGCTCGGCGAGGAGGGCGATGACGAGTGGGACGTCCTTTTTGAGGCACTTGGCGCTGATCGAGACGTTTTCGTTGCCGACGGAGAAGTCGAGTGTGGCGCCGACGGCCTCAAGCTGGCCGGCGATGGCGAACTTGTCCTGTTTGGTCGTGCCCTGGTCGAGCAGCATGCCCGTGAGGGTGGCGACGGCGGGATTGGTGGCCGCGGAGAAGACGTCGCCGGCGGGCAGGGTGCCCTTGATCGTGACGACGTTCTTCACGCCGGTCGGGTAGAGCAGGACGTCCATGCCCGCGATGGTGGTGCGGGTGACGCGCGGGGCGATTTGCGCGTGGGCGCAAATCGAGGCCAGAGTGAAGGTGAGAGTGAGCAGTGAAAGACGTGAAAGGAATTTCATGGTAGGAATTGTCATTCTGAACGGAGTGAAGAATCCAGTGGAGGTCGCGAATCGTTTCAGGTGCGGGAGTCCGGCTGGATCCTTTGTTGCACTCAGGATGACAGGTTGTGGGTGTCGATAAATGTTCGTGGGTTACTTGGCGGCCGGTGCGGCCGGGGGCGCGGCGGGGGCGAGGGCGATGAACCAGCCGGTGGTGCTCTGGTCCTCGTGGAAGTAGAGGTTGGCGACGCGCTTCACGTCGGCGGCCGTGACCTTGGCGGTGGCCTCGTCGAGGGTCGAGTAGAGGGTCCAGTCGCCGACGGCGATGCACTCGTTGATCTGCGAGGCGATGGCGAAGGTGCCGTCGCGCTGGAAGGCGGAGTCGGCGATGAGCTGGCTGATGGCGCTGCTGACCTCGGCATCGGTGACGCCGTCCTTTTTCAGTTTCTCAATCTCGGCCAAGGCGGGCTTCTCGACCTGCTCATGGGTGATGCCGGGGGCGAGGGGCACGAACGTGTAGTGCAGCATCGGGTCGTGGGTGAAGCGGGCGAAGGTGAAGACGCCGGTGGAGAGGCTCTGGTCGGTGATGGCCTTGTAGAGGCGGCTGTTCTTGCCGGAGCCGAGGATGGTGGCGAGGACCTGGATGGCGGGATAATCGGGGTGCGTGCCGGCGGGGATCTTGTGGCCGATGGCGACGGCGCCGAGCTGGCCGGCGCGCTTGATGACGAAGCGCCGCGGGCCGCTCTGGGCGGGTTCCTCGGTGTAGATCTGCGGGATGGGCTTCGGGGACTTCGGGATGGCGCCGTAGTGCAGCCTGATCAGGCCGAGGGCGTTCTCCGGGGCGAAGTCGCCGATGACGGTGACGGTGGCGTTGTCGGGCCAGTAGAAGGTGTCGTAGAACTCGCGGAGCTTCTCGATGGAAACCTTCTCGATGTCGGAGCGCCAGCCGATGGTGCTGTGGTGGTAGGGGTGGGCGATGTAGGCGTAGGAGCCGAGCTCGAGGAAGAGGGCCTGGATGGGGTTGTTCTGGCCGCGCTCGAACTCGTTGCGGACGACGGTCATCTCGGGGCGGCGGTCGTCCTCGCGCAGGAGGAGGTTGCGCATGCGGTCGGCCTCCATCTCGACGACCAGCGGCAGGTGTTCGCTGCCGAAGGTCTCGTAGTAGTTGGTGCGGTCGACGGAGGTGGTGGCGTTGTTGATGGCGCCGATCGGGTCGAGGATCTGGTCGACCTTGTTGCCCTTCTCCTTGTTGAAGTTGGCCGAGCCCTTGAACATCAGGTGCTCGAGCAGGTGGGTGGCGCCGGTGGTGCCGGTGACCTCGTTGCGCGAGCCGACCCGGTAGGTGACCATGAAGGTCGTGACGGGGGCGGAGTGGTCGGGGAGGAGGAGGACCTGGAGGCCGTTGCTTTCGAGGCGGTATTCATCGATGCCGCCGAGGGATTTGACGTGGGTGAAGCCCTCGACCGACGCCGGAGCCGCAACCAGGGCCTGGGTCGAAACGAGAAGCGTGATCAACGCGAGGGAACGTTTCATGGTAAGCATGGGGAAGGGCGCCCAAGGTAGTTGGGCTTGCCTCGAAAAAATGGACACCAATTCAGGCGGCTTTGATGGTGTTTAG
>JAQSDJ010000171.1 GCA_029945855.1 Lacunisphaera sp. | reverse complement strand
TCTGCTGCATTGGCGCCGGTTACGTGGGCGGCCCGACCATGGCCATGATCGCCCTGAAATGTCCCGACATCACCGTCACGGTGGTGGACATGAACGCCGCCCGCATCGCCGCCTGGAACACCGGCAACCTGCCCATCTTCGAGCCCGGGCTTGCGGAGGTCGTGCAGCAGGCGAAGGGCCGCAACCTCTTTTTCTCCACCGATGTGGCCGGTCACATCAAGAAGGCCGACATCATCTTCGTGGCGGTCAACACCCCGACCAAGACCTACGGCGTGGGGGCCGGCCGGGCAGCCGACCTGCGCTTCATCGAGTCCGTCGCCCGCACCATCGCGGAGCATGCCGAGAGCGACAAGATCATCGTCGAGAAGTCCACCATCCCGGTGAAGACGGCCGACGCCATCCAGACGATCGTGATGTCCAACTCGAAGGGCCTGAAATTCCAGGTGCTCTCGAACCCCGAGTTCCTGGCGGAAGGCACGGCGATCACGGACCTCACGAATCCCGACCGCGTGCTGATCGGCGGCGAGCGCACCCCCGACGGGGACAAGGCGGTCGAAGCCCTGGCCGGCGTCTATGCCCGCTGGGTGCCCCGCGACCGCATCATCACGACGAACCTCTGGTCGTCGGAGATTTCCAAGCTCGTGGCCAACGCCTTCCTTGCGCAGCGCATCTCGTCGATCAATTCGGTCTCCGCCCTCTGCGAGGCGACGGGCGCGGACGTGGACGAGGTGGCCAACGCCATCGGCAAGGACAGCCGCATCGGTCCGAAATTCCTCAAGGCCTCGGTCGGCTTCGGCGGCTCGTGCTTCCAGAAGGACATCCTGAACCTGGCCTACCTGTGCGAGAGCTACGGCCTGCCCGAGGTGGCCGCCTACTGGACGAGCGTCGTCGGCATGAACGACTGGCAGAAGCACCGCTTCGCCGGGCGCATCGTGAAGGAGCTTTTCAACACGGTGGCCGACAAGAAAATCGCCATCCTCGGCTTCGCCTTCAAGAAGGACACGAACGACACACGTGAGTCCGCCGCGATCAACGTGTGCCGCGACCTGCTGGCGGAGCACGCCAAGGTGTCGGTCTACGATCCGAAGGTGCCGGCCGACGAGATCCGCGCCGACACGCTCGGCCAGGGCGTCGACAACCCGCGCCTGACCGTGGCCAAGGATGCCTACGAGGCCTGCGCCGGGGCGCATGCCGTCGCGATCGTGACCGAGTGGGACGAATTCAAGACCCTCGACTACGCGCGGATCTTCGCGGGGATGCCGAAGCCGGCGTTTGTCTACGACGGCCGCAACATCCTGAACCTGGACGCGCTGCGAAAGATCGGTTTCCGCGCCTCGGGCATCGGCAAACCCGCCGGCGGGCGACGGACGGGTGATGCGGGGTAAGCGGACGGATATCTGTTTGCCAAGGGAGGTGGGGACTGGCTGGGCGCGTATCCAATCCCTTTGAATCCTCAAAACCTGTCATTCTTCGCTGCGCTCAGCCGGGATCATGCTTTTGCTGTGGGTGGAACCGGTCCTCCGTGACCGGTTTGCCTCGGCGTGCGTCCAACAACCCGTCCGGAGGACGGGTTCCACCATTTAGTGCCGCAATAGGTCAGGCTTTGGCCGCCTTCGCCTTGCGCCAGCGGCGGTAGCCGAGCAGGGCGCCCATCGCGCCGAGCAGCAGCGCCCCGTAGGTGGACGGTTCCGGCACGGGGGTGATCTGGTCGTCGTAGCCCTGCCACTTGGTGTCGGCACCGGACCAGGTGGGCGAATTGAAGATCACCTGGTTCATCGGGGCCGAGCCGGTCGTGTCGATCACCGCGCCGGTCCAGTTGGCCGCGAAGAAGTAATCCACGGCATTCTGCCAGTTGATGATGTTGAGCGTGATGCCGGCGCCGATGTTGAGGTTGGTGACATCGAGCATCGAGGCGGAGCCGGCAAAATCCAAGGTGATGGTGCCGCTGCCGGTGAGATTGAGGTTGGCGATGCTCAGGTCGGTGTCACTGAGACGCAGGGTGGTGCCGGCCGAGAGGTTCACGTTGGTGAAGGCGTTGTCCACGTTGAAGGCCAGCGTGCCGCCGGTGAGGTTGAGGTTGCCGCCGAAGCCGAGGTTGCTGTCGATGGTCAGGGTGCCGCTGCCGGCCTTCTCGAAGAGGCTGGTGGACTGGCCGGCGAGGGTGCCGGCGAAGGTGGTGTCGGCGTTGTTGCCGCCGGCAATGAGGCCGTAGTAGCCCAGGTCGACGTTGCCGGCGCCGGCGAGGGCGCCAACGGTCTCGGTGAACATGTCGGTGCCGCTCGAGCGGGCGAGGAGGAGCTTGCCGTCGGAGTTGACGGTCAGCGTGGCGGTGTTGGCGATCTGGTCGGAGGTTTCGCCGGCGGCGAGGCCGTCGCCGTTGACCTGCATGATGGCGGTGTTGGCGCCGCGGATGCTGTCGCCGATGGTGACGCTGGCGTTGCCGACGCCGGTGGCGTTGCCCTTGACGCCGGCGACGGCGGTCTTGTCGAGGACGACGGTGCCGTCGGTGATCTGAAAGTTGCCCGTGTAGGTGTTGGCGGCGCCGGTCAGTCGGAGCGTGCCGAGGTCCGTCTTGGTGAAGGAATTGCCCGTGCCGGAGATGACCCCGTTGATCGTCAGGTCGGTGTCGCCCGTCACGCCGTTGTTGCCGACCTGCAGGGTGCGGTTGCCGCCGAGGTCGACATTGCCGGTGATGGCGGCGGTGTTGGTGCCGATGCCGTTGAAGGTGAGGTTGCCGCCGAGGGTGAGCGTGCCGCCGCCGGTGGCGGTGACCGAGCCGCCGGCCATGGTCAGGGCGCCGATGGCGTCGCTGTTGCCCTGCAGGTCGAGCCGGCCGTCGGTGGCGATGTTGACCGCGGAGGTGTTGTTGATCTGGTTGGACGCGTTGAGCCGGACGGTGGCGCTGGCGGCGCCGCCGATGCTGTCGCCGATGTTGAGGGTGCCGGTGCCGGTGGCGTTCTGGCCGGCGGTCTTGTTGAGGAGGACGGTGCCGTCGTTGACGCCAAAGGCGCCCTGGAACGTGTTGGCCGCGGTGCCGGAGAGGGTGAGGGTGCCGCTGCCGGTCTTGGTGACGAAGTTGTTGTTCGCGGGGGTCGACGAGGAGGTGATGCCGGCGATGTCGAGGGTGCCGGCGTTGGTGTCGAAGATGGCGCCGGTGTTGACGCCGCCGGCGAGGGTCACCGTGCCCTGGATGGTGTTGCTGCCCGCGATGTTCTTGAGGCTGGCAATCGTGGGATTGGCGGTGGTGTTGACCGTGATGCTCTCGCCGCTGCCGACCGTGACGCCCGTGGCGTGGTCAAAGGCGAGGGTGGCGCCGATCTGGACCGACGTATCATCGGTGGCCGCGCCAGTGGCGGCGCCGAGGGCGGTGCTGTTCGCCACCACGAGCGTGCCGGCCGCGACGTTGGTGCTGCCGGTGTAACTGTTGGCGTTGCTCAGGACCAGGGTGCCGGTGCCGGTCTTGACGAAGTCCTTGCTGCCGCCGGTCTCGCTGACGACACCGGAGACGGTGAGTTGGGAGCCGGAGGAGGCATCGACCTTCACGTCGGCACCGGCCGCGCCGCTCAGGTTGACGGCGCCGGCGTAGGTGTTGCTGCCGCTGAGGTTGGCGAGGCTGGCGATATTGGGCGCGGCGGTGCCGGCCAGGTCGAGGTCCTCGCCGGCGGCGATGGTGATGCCACCCGTGAGGGCGAGGGTGGCGTCGACGGCGACGGTGGTGTTGCCGGTGGTGTTGCCGAGCGCGGTGTTCTTGGCGGCGATGACGGTGCCGGCGCTGATGGTGGTGGCTCCGTCGTAGGTGTTGGCGCCCGCGCCGGAGAGGGTGAGGGTGCCGGTGCCGGTCTTGGTCAGCGCGAGGTTGCCGCCGGTGTCGGTGAGGTTGCCGGAGAAGGTGGTGGTGGCGTTGTTGCCGCCGGCGGTGAGCGTCATCGCGGTGGCATTGGCATTGTCCACCGTGCCGGCACCGGCAAGGGAGCCGATGGTCTCGTTCTGGCCGTTGTTGAACTTGAGGGTGGCGCCGTTGGCGACGGTGACGGCGGCGGAGTCGCCGATGGCGCCGTTGGCGACGGACTTGGTGATTTCCAGGGTGCCGGCGAAAACCGAGACGTTACCGGTGTTGGTGTTAGCCGAGCCGCCACTGAGGCGAACGGTGCCGTCCCCGATCTTGTCCAGGCCGCCGGCACCGGAGAGGACGCCGCTGAAGGTGGCGAGGGAGGAACCGGAGGCGTTGAGCGCGACGGTCTTGCCGAGACTGATGTTGCCGGAGAAGGTGACGTCGTCGGTGCCGGCGGTGAGGGTGGTGGCGCCGCCGAGGGTGGTGGTGGCGCCCTGGCTGCCCACGGTGATGGCCTTGGCGACGGTAATGCCGTCGGTGCCGACCAGCAGGCTGGTGTTCATCGCGCCCGTGGTGCCGGCGTCATTGACGACGATGGTGCCGGCGCTGCCGGTGGCGTTGGCGTTGTTCAGGATGAGGGAGCCGTTGCGCAGGGTGGTGCCGCCCGAGAAGGTGTTGTTGCCGGAGAGGGTGAGGGAGCCGGAGCCGGTCTTTACCAGGGTGGCGCCGGCGGTGTTGTTGGAAATGACCCCGGAGATCAGGGTGGTGCCCGAGCCGGAAACGGTGAGGTCGCTGGAGGCGCCGTTGCGCAGATCGACCGCGCCCGAGATGGTCAGCGGGGTGGTGGCGGTGCCGTCATTGGTGATGACCGTGTCGGTGCTGACGCGGACGGCGGTGCTGATGGTGTGCTGGCCGTCGCCGGAGACGAGCAGTTGGGCGGTGCCGCCGGAGGCGTTGAACTCGAGGAATTCGGTGCCCGGGTTGCCGGAGACGACGGTGTAGTTGCGGGCGCCGGTCGTGGCGATGATCAGCTTGGACACGGTGTCGGCGTCGGTGCCCGAGGCGGAGGTGCTGATGCTGGCGGTGGTGCCGGCGGTGATGCTGTCGCCGAGGAGCGCGATGGCCGCGGTGCTGTCGGGTTCGCTGGCCGGCGTCCAGTTGCCCGCGGTGTCCCAGTTGCCGCCACCGGTGATGTTCCATTCGTTGACGGTGACGATGGGGACGATTTCCCAATAGCTGCCGTTGGCGATCACGCTGTTGTTGCCGAGGGTGGTCCAGCCGTTGAAGAGGACGTTGTTTTCGAGGGCGATGGCCTCGGCCTGGGTGTTGAAGAGCAGGCCGTAGTTGGTGCTGCCGCCGGTGGTGGGATTGCCGGCCCAGTTGTCGATGGTCAGTTGGCTGCCCGCACCGGCGGTGCCGGTGCCGGTGAAACGCAGGAGAGAAGACTCGTTGAGGTAATTGACGGTGGAGGTGGTGCTGGCGGTGAGGGTGAGGTTGGCGAGGACGTCCTGGTAGCCGTTGAGGAGGAGGGTGCCGCCGGAGAGGGTGAGGTTGGCGGCGTCGTTGATCTGGTGGCCCGCGCCGAGGGAGAGAATCGAACTGCTGTTGAGGGTGAGGCTCGTGGTCGCCGCCAGCGAACCGCTGCCGTTCAACGTGACCGTGCCCGTGCCCCCGATCGTGGTGGCACCGGTGAAGGTGTTGCTGCCGGTGAGGGTGAGGTTGCCGGCGCCCGCCGTGGCCAAGGTGCCGGTGCCGCTGATGACCCCGGCCAGGGTAAGACTGCCAGCCTGGGAGCCGATGCTGGTCGCGCTGGCCAGGCTGATGGTTCCGGCCACGGTGTTGTCGCCCGAGGCATTGGTGAGCGCGCCGGTATTGGAAACTCCGGTGCCGTTGAGGGTCAGGCTCTCCCCGGACGCCAGGGTGATGCCACCGCTCAGGGCGAGGGCCGCGCCGGTGCCGCTGACGGTGGTGCCGGCGGCGGTGGAGCCGAGCGCGTTGGCGTGGGTGACCTGCAGCGTGCCGGCGGAGACGGTGGTGGCGCCGCCGTAGGTGTTCGCGCCGCTGAGCAGGACGGTGCCGTCACCGGTTTTTGCGATGGCCCCGGTCCCGCTGATGACACCGCTGACGTTGACCGTGCCGCCCGAGGCGGCGGTGAGGCTGGCCTCCTTGCCGAGGGTGATGTTGCCGCTGAAGGTATTGGTGCCGGTGGTGTTGCTGCCGCCGATGCTGGTGCCGGTGCCGAAGTTATTGACGGAAATCTGCCGGCCCACGGTGACACCGCCGCTGCCGCCGGCGAGGAGGGAGACGTTGCCGGTGCTGCCGGCATCGCCGAGCTGGACAATGGAAATGGCGTTGCCGAGCGCCCCGTTGGATCCACTGGGGGCGTTCTGGGTGACGGTGAGCGAGCCGTTGCGCACGGTGGTGGTGCCCGTGTAGGTGCTGGCGGCATTGCCCAAGGTGAGATCGCCGGCGCCGTCCTTGATGAGGTTGAAGTCGCCGCCGACGACACCGCTCAGCGTGAGACTGGTGCCGGTGGTCGAGCTGATGCTGCTGGGGCCCGTCAGGTTGATGGCGCCGGAGAGGGTGTTGTTGCCGCCGGTGCTTTGGATCGCGCCGGCGCCGGCGACCCCGGTGCCGGTGACGGTGAGGTTCTCGTTGAGGCTCAGGCCGGAGCCGTTGAGCTTGAGGGTGGCGCCGCTGGCGATGGTGGTGGCGTTGAAGTCGCCAAGGGAGGTGGAGCGGCGCACCTCCAGGGTGCCGGCGGCGATGGCCGTGGTGCCGTCGTAATTATTGGCAGTGGCGCTGTCGAGGACGAGGGTGCCATCGCCCTGCTTGGCGAGGCCGGACGTGCCGCCGATGGCCCCGGTGCTGGTCAGGGTGGTGCCGCTGTCGACGCCGAAGAAGGTCTCGGAGCTGAGGGTGATGGTGCCGGAGAGGGTATTGTTGCCCGCGGTGTTGCGCACGGCTCCAAGGGAACCGACGCCCTGGCCGAAGGTGGTGAGGTTTTCGGCAACCGTGATGCCGCCGGAAAGGGCGAGGGTGGCGCCGCTGCCAACGGTGGTGCCGGCGCCGGTGGTGCCGAGGGCGGCGCCATTGGTGATGGCGGTGGTGCCGGCATTGAGCGTGGTGGCGCCGGTGTAGAGGTTGGCGTTGGCGAGGGTGAGGGTGCCGTCACCATTCTTGCCGAGGGTGCCGACCGTGGCGGCGACGACGCCGGAGAGGGTGGTGTTGCCGGCGCCGTCGATAACGAGGTTTTGGGTGGAACCGGAGGAAATGCCGCCGGAGAGGGTGAGGCTGGAGCCGGACTCGGTCTGGATTTCCGTGGTGCCGGTGAGCGTGATGTTGCCGGACATGCTGTTGGCGCCGGTGACACTGCGGAGGGCGCCGCTGCTGGCGACACCGGTGCCGGCGAGCGTGAGCGCCTCGGCTCCGACGGTGAGGCCGGTGCCATGCTCCAATTCGAGGGCGGCCCCGGTGGAGACTACGGTATTGCCCGTGGTGCTGCCGAGGGCGGTGGCCTTCTGGATGTTCAGGGTGCCGACGGTGATGTTGGTGGCGCCGTCGTAGGTGTTGGCGCCGGCCCCGCCGAGCGTGAGGGTGCCGGTGCCGGCCTTGGTGAGGATGCCGGTGTTGGCGTTGTCGACGATGGTGCCGGTGAAGATGCTGTTGGCGGCGCTGCCGACGGTCAGGGTGTTGGAACTGCTGAAGACGATCTGGCCGTCGCCGGCGATGTTGCCGACGGTCTCGGCGGCGCCGGTCTGCCAGACGGAGGAGCCGCCGTTGATCGTGACGGTGGCGGCGTTGCCGATGGCGGCGCCGCCAGAGGTGGCCAGGGTGCCGGCGTTGACCACGAAGTCGCCGGTGTGCGTGTTGGTGGCCGACAGGTTGAGGACGCCGCTGCCGGTCTTCGTAATGGTGCCGGCGCCGGAGATGACGTTGGTGTTGGCGACGGTGAGGTTGGTGACGGTGTCAAAGGTGCCGCCGGCGTTGCCGATGAATATCTCGCGGTTGGCGTCGTTGATGGTGACGGCGGAGGTCTGGGTGCGCAGGGTGCCGCCGTCGAGGGTGAGCTGGTTGGCGACGGAAGCGCCGGGGTTGTTGCCGAGGTGATCTTCAGTGCTGATGGCGAGGACGCCGTTGTTGATGATGGTGCGGCCGGTGTAGTCGTTGTCGGCGGAAGTGAGGGTGAGGGTGCCGGTGCCCGTCTTGGTCAGGCCGCCGGTCCCGGTGTTGATCTGCCCGCTGATGGTGGTGTCGCCGGAGCCACCGACGGTGATGGTGTTGTTGCCGGACTGGTTGGTGATCGTGCCCGAAAGGGTGAGGGTGCCCGTGGAGTTCTGGTTGATGCTGAGGTTGTCGTTGAGGCCGACGGCGGAGGAGATGGTGGCGCTGCCCGTGTTGTTGACGTTGAGCTGGGCGGAGCCGGCGCTGACGTCGAAGCGCAGGTTGTTGTTCTGGAGGGTGACGTTGTTGTCGTCGTTGAAGACGAGGTAGCCGAGGGTGCGGTTGGCAGCGAGGGAGAGGGTCAGGTTGCTGGTGATGGCGTCGCCGAAGATGGCGGTGTGGCCGGTGCCGCCGGGGAAACCGTCGGGCGTGGAGTCCCAGTTGGCGTTGGCGGCCCAGGTGGTGCCGGCCGAGTTCCAAGTATAAACCGTGCCCGTGACGGGCACGATCTCGCCGGAGGCCAGGCGGATGGCGCCGGCGCCGTAGCCGTCGAAGGTGATCTGGTCCAGGCTGCCGGTGAAGTCGGTCGGGACGCTGTTGAATTTCAGCTGGCTGGCGCCGCCGCCGGAGATGTCGCCGGCCCAGCCGTAGATGGTGAGGTTGCCGGCGTCGCGGTCCGCGGCACCGAAGGTGAGCACGCCGCCGAGGCTGCCGTAGTCGATGGAGGAACTGCTGAGGAGCTTGAGGTCGTTGAAGGTGTCGCTGTAGCCGGTGCCGCCGCTGTAGGTGGCGAAGGTGCCGCCGTTGAGGACGAGGCTGGTGGCGTCGTTGAAGACGTTGCTGGCGCCGAGGGCGACGGTGCCGGAGTTGAGCTGGAGGTTGCCGGTGAAGGTGTTGGTGCCGGACAGTGTGAGCGTGCCGGCGCCGGTCTTGACGAGGTCGGCGTTGGCCCCGCCGGAGATGACACCGGAGAAGGCGGTGGAGGTGCCGTTGTTGCCGACCGTGAGCGCAGTGGTGCCGGTGCCGAGGCTGATGGTGCCGGCGCCGGCGATGGAACCGACGGTCTCGCTCGAGCCGGCGGTGCTGAAGGTGGCGCCGGAGGAGATGGTGACGGCGGAGGTGTCGCCGATGGCGCTACCTCCGCTCGCGGCGAGGGTGCCGGTGTTGATCGCAATCGAGCCGGAGTGGGTGTTGGTGCCGGCGAGGGTAAGCGTGCCGGCGCCGGTCTTGGTCAGGGCGCCGGCGCCCGCCACGGCGTTGGCGATGACGAGGTCGCTGTGGGTTTCAAAGGTGGCGCCGGCGGCACCGACCGGGACGCCGCGGTTGGTGTCGTTGATCGTGCCGGTGGAGGTCTGCGTGCGGAGGGTGCCGCCGTCGAGATTGAGCTGGGCGGCATTAAAGCTGCCGGGGCTGCCGCCGAGGTTGTTTTCGTTGGAGATCACCAGCGTGCCGGCGGTGACGTTGGTGGCGCCGGTGTAGGTGTTGGTGCCGGAAAGGACGAGGGTGCCGCTGCCGGCCTTGGTGAGGTCGTTGCCGTCGGCACCGGAGACCACGCCGGACACGGTGAGGGTGGTGCCGGAGGCCGCGCCGATGCTGGCGTCTCCGCCGAGGGCGACGGTGCCGGTCCAGGTGTTGGTGCCGGTGGCAGTGTGGAGGGCGCCCTGGCCGGCGGAGCCGGTGCCGTTGAGGGTGAGGCCCTCGGCGACGGCGAGGCCGGTGCCGTTGAGGGCAAGGGTGCCGCCGCTGTTGACGGTGGTGCCGGCGGCGGTGGAGCCGAGCGCGGTGTTCTTCTCGATCTGGAGGATGCCGGCGTTGATCGTGGTGGCGCCGGTGTAGGTGTTGGCGCCGGCGCCGGAGATGACGGTGGTGCCGCTGTCGTATTTGCCCAGGGTGCCGGTGCCGGAGATGACGCCGGAGAGAACGGTCCGGCCCACTCCCTTCAGGGCGAGACCGTTGCCGTTGGTGTCGATGTTGCCGCTGATCGTGAAGGTGTTCGTGAGGGCGGAGATGTTGTTGTTCACCTCCAGGTTCTTGTTCATGAGCACGTCCAGACCGACCGTGTGGTCGGCGTTGCCGCCGACATCGTTGGTGAGGTTGATGCTCGTGGGCACGCCGATGCTATCGGAGTCGAAGATGAGCTTCCGTTCGTCGCTGGTCGTGAGCGTGTAGGCGTGGGTGCCGCCAAAATACATGTTCTTGATCACCTTGTCGCTGCCGGTGACGTCGATGTTCTGGGCGGCGGTGACGAAGGTGCTGTTGAACAGGACGTTGGACTTAAGGGTGGGATTGGTGTTGCCGGCCCAGTTGAGCGGGTTGCTTTCGCTGGTGCCCCAGATCTTGAAGGAAGTGCCTTCGCCGTTGTCCCACACGAAATTGCCGCTGCCGGCGGTGGCGGTGACGGAGAGTATGCCGCCGATCTCCGCGACCAGCGTGCCGCCGCCGGTGCCGGCGGCGAAACCCATCTTCAGCTGTTCGGGCCGGACGAAGGAACTGAGGTCGACGTTCAGCACGTCATACCACAGGCCGTCTTCGCCGAACTGCATGCTGACGCTCAACTGGGAGTTTTCGTCGAAGGTGATGGAGACGTTGCGGTATTGCGTGCTCTGGTTCGGGCGGGAGGTCGCGGTGGCAAAGGCCATCGTGTAGGGCAGGTCCGGGACGGTGCCGTCGCCGGCGTCGAGGGTGGTGGCATCGCCGGTGTCCGTGTAGTCGCGATTGCCGGTGCCGGCGAGGTAGTTGTAGCCATCCATGTCCTGGCCGGGGCCGCGCACCGCGACCGAGTTGGGCTGGAGGGTGAGCAGACCGCCCAGTTTGCCCTCGGTGATGTTGTTGCTCGGATCATTGACCACGCCGCCCGTGGAGAAATTGCCGTAGGGATCGAAGGCGATGCCCACCCAGCCGCCGTCGAGTCCGTCATGCAGGATGGTGCCGCCGACTGCATCCATCTGGGCGTAGCCGAGGGCGCCGCCGCGGGCGCCGACCTGGAATTCCTTCGAGGCGTCGTAAAGGAAGAAGGTGAGGCCGTCGGCGCCGGTGCCGCCGTAATTGTTGCCGCCCCAAAGGTTCATGCCGAAGTTGATGGTCACGCTGTTGCCGGCGGAAGGGACCGGCGTGTCGAAATAGACGGCGTTGTGCTGATTGGTGGAATCGTTCGTGAGCCGCAGCCAACCGGCGCCGGAGGGATCGATGGTGTTGCCGAGGCCTTCCGGATCGCCGGATCGGCCGGTGGCGCCCGAGGTCAGGATCGGTGCCGGGGTGGTATTGCCCGCAGGGTCGAGCACCCATCCCGCCGCGGTCGAATTTTTGAAATCTTCCGAGTAGGTGAATTGGGCCAGAGTGGTGACGGATCCGCCCAAAAAAAGGACAGCCAAGACGAGTTGCCTTAGTCCACAGCCATGCGTAGTTTCAGCATTAGGATAATCCCGGTTCACCAGCTCGCCAACTAATAGGTGATAATCCCTAGCGTCAACGGCATTATTGGCAGCAAATCTTCTGGGGTAATAAACATTATGTGCTTCTTGAAATGATATAGAATGCAATACATCAACATATTAAGAAGGTTAACGCACTAGTGCCGCTTGGCGGCGGACAAGGGCAGTAATCACCCTAGGTCGATCCGGAGCAATACGGACTTTTGGGGGAAGCCTGGCGTCCAGCTGCCGAATCGCAATTTCTCAGACACCGAGAGCAGTCCGATAAAGACGCGGCACGCGCTTCGTCACCGAACACAGGGTCTCCCACGGGATCGAGTCGGCCCACTCGCTGAATTCGGAAATACTGATCTCGCCCGCGCCTTGGCGGCCCACGAGCACGACGGCGTCGCCGCAATTCACCGGTTCCTTCACCCCGGTGATATCGACGATTGTCTGGTCCATGGTGACGCGGCCGAGCACCGGGCAGCGCTGGCCGTGGATGAGCACGTGCGCGCGGTTGCTGCAGGCGCGCGCGATGCCGTCGCCATAACCGGCCGTGAGGATCGCCACGGTGGAGGGGCGGTTGAGCGTGAAGGTGCGGCCGTAGCTGATGCCCGTGCCGGCGGGTAGTTCCTTCACCAGGCCGACGCGCGTGTGGAAGCTGAACACCGGTTCCGCGTGCACGCGGGCGAGCAACGAGTGCGGGTGGGGGAGGATGCCGAACTGCAGCAGGCCCACGCGCACGGCGTTGAAGACGCTCCGCCCTGGCGTGGTCTCGAGGCCCGCGCTGTTATCGGCGTGGATGTAGAGCCCGGCCGCGTCGAAATCCGGGAAGCCCGCGAGGGCGGCGAGGAACACGCGCCGCTGTTCCTCCGTGAACGCCGGATCCTCGTCCGCGCTGGAGAAATGGGTGAACACGCCCGCCAGCCGCACGCCTTTCGCCGCGCGGATCTGTTCGTAAACCCCGCGCGCCTGCTCGTGCCAGACGCCGAGCCGGCCCATGCCGGTGTCGATCTTGAGGTGGACAGCGACGGGTTTGCCGGTGGCGCGGCCCACGGCGTCGAAGCGGGCGACTTCGCCAGCGGACGAAACAGTGGCCGCCAGATCGTGCTCGGCGAGATAACGGTCCTCGTCGGGCAGCACGGGACTCAGCAGCAAAACCGGCCAGTCGGTGCTCAGCTCGCGCAGCGCCACGGCCTCGGCAATGTTGGCGACGGCGAACAAATCGGCTCCGGCATGCATGAGCCGCGCGGCGACCTGCGGCAGGCCGTGGCCGTAAGCATCGGCTTTCACCACCGCGACGTATTTGATGTGCGGCGGCAGGCTGGCACGGATGAGCTTCAGGTTGCGCTCAAGGGCGGCGAGATCGATCTCGACCCAGCAGCGGCGCGGGAGTTGGGCGGAAGCGGTCATGGATTATCGGGGCGTGGCGGTCGCGGCGCTGTGCACCTGGGCCGACCATTTCTTGTATTCGGGGGCGGTATGTTGGAAGGCGTCCGGCGCAGGTGCGGCGGAAAAGAGATCGAGTTCGGCGTGAGCGTCCAGCAAGGCTGCGACGGTGTAGGGGTAGTCGCGGGTGGGTCGAGGCGGGGGAGCCCAAGCGCGAAAAACCGGCGGCGAATACAGCCGCTCGGGGCGCGCGGCCAATTCGGCGACAGGAAGACGCTGCAAGGGTTGCACGGTGCCGTCGGATGTGACGGCGACGGTATTCCAAGTATTCCGGCGGGCGTCCGTGATCACCGCGAAAGGTCCGACGGTCCCGGTGAATCGGATATTATGAGCGAGCAGGGTGAGGCTCTGATAGGCGTAGGTCGGGCGGGGGCGAAGCACCTGCCAAGTGCGGATGGTCATCGCGACCGTGCGGGTGCCGAGCATCGAACCGGGACCTTCACAAAAAATAAACGCACCGACGTCATCAAGCTTCACTCCAGCCTCATCCAACACGGCTTGCGTGTCCTTGAACAGAGCCGCGCCCGCTTCGGCCTCCCTGTTG
The DNA here is from genome assembly GCA_029945855.1 of Lacunisphaera sp. GTDB lineage: Bacteria > Verrucomicrobiota > Verrucomicrobiia > Opitutales > Opitutaceae > Lacunisphaera. The sequence continues at coordinate 5,545 of JAQSDJ010000171.1, read as the reverse complement.
CGCCAAAGGGCGGGTGCATCGCTCCGCAGCAAGCCGACCTGCACGCGGGTCGAGGCCGCGTCGAGGACGAGCAGGCGGCCATGGCTGGCCAAAAGCTGTGTGAGCAAAGGCATTACGCAGCGGAAACTTGGCCCGCAGGTGGCAAATGTCCATGTCGGTTTCGAGGTGGGGCCCAGGCCCAATCTGGCATTGACCAGAGGGAGGCGTGACCTACGTTGGCCGGTTCACCGACTCAATTCTCCCTATTTAACTACCGTGAACGTCCAAATCGCCGATATCAACGAGACCCGCAAAACGCTGACCGTCACCCTCGACAAGGGTGAAGTGGATGCCGAATACAACGCCATCCTGGGCGAAATCACCAAGGAGGTCAGCCTGCCTGGTTTCCGCCCTGGCAAGGCCCCGGCTGCCATGGTCGCCAAGCGCTACGAGAAGCACCTGAAGGAAGAGTTTAAGCAAAAGGTCATCGGCAAGGCCTACCGGGACGGCCTTGAGCAGTCGAAGCTCGAGGTGCTTTCGCTCGTCGACGTCGAGGAAGGCTCGATCGAGCCCGGTCTCTCCGCCGCGATCAAGCTGACCGTGGACGTGCGTCCCGAGATCAAGCTGCCGGACTACAACGGCCTCGCCACCGAGGTCCAGCCGGTCGAGCCGACCGACGCCGAGGTCGATACCGTGATCGAGGGCCTGCGCGCCGAGCGCGCCGATTTCAAGGTCGCCGAGCGCGCCGCCGCCAAGGGCGACTATGTGCGCTTCGGCTACACCGGCACGCTCGACGGCAAGCCGCTGACCGAACTCGTCGCCGACAAGGCGATCTACGCCGCCGCGCCGCAGACATGGGAGGAGGTCGAGGGAACCAACGAGGGCCTGCTCCCCGGCATGTCCAAGCAGATCGCTGGCCTGAAGACCGGGGACAAGAAGGACGTCGGCATCACTTTCCCCGCGGAATTCGCCGCGGTGCCGGCGCTCGCCGGCAAGACCGTCAGCTACGCCATCGAGATCCAGGAAGTGCGCGAGCGCGTGCTCCCGGAGATGGACGCCGCCTTCTTCAAGGCCAACCAGGCCGACGACCTCGAGGGGCTGAAAACCTCGGTCCGCACCAACCTGAAAATGCGGAAGGAATACGAGAACCGCTCCGCCCAGCGCCGCCAGGTCACCGACGCCCTCGTGGCGCAGGCGAACTTCCCGGTGCCCGACAGCCTCGTCGCTTCCGAGCGCGATGGCGTGCTCCGGCAGTTCATCGAGGAGAACATGCGCCGCGGCATCCCGCAGGAGCAGTTCGAGCAGAACAAGAAGGAGCTCTACGACAGCGCCGGCAAGGCGGCCGTGGCCCGCGTCAAGGTGCAGCTCATGCTCGCCAAGATCGCCGACGCCGAGAAGCTCAAGGTCGAGGAGAAGGATTTCAACAGCTGGATCATGCGCGAGGCCATGCGCTCCGGCCAGAAGCCGGACAAGGTCGCGAAGGACCTCGGCAAGGACCGCGAGCAGCTGCGCGCCATCCAGCAGCAGCTCCTGTTCGACAAGGCCCTTGATTTTCTGGTCGCCAAGGCTACCGTCAAGACGGCAACCGCCAAAACATGAGCTACTACGTCCCAATCGTCCTCGAAAACACCGGCCGCGGCGAGCGGTCGATGGATATCTACAGCCGCCTCCTGAAGGATCGCATCATCTTCATCGGCACGCCGATTGACGACATGGTGGCGAACCTCGTCATCGCGCAGCTGCTGTTTCTCCAGATGGAGGATCCGAAGAAGGACATCCACCTTTACATCAACTCGCCCGGCGGCGTCGTGACCGGCGGCATGGCCATCTACGACACGATCAACTTCCTGCAGTGCGACGTGGTCACCTACTGCATCGGCATGGCGGCCAGCATGAGCACGGTGCTCCTCGCGGCCGGCACCAAGGGCAAGCGTTTCGCGCTCCCCAACAGCCGCGTCATGATCCACCAGCCTTCCGGCGGAGCGGGCGGCCAGGCGGCCGACATCGCCATCCAGGCCCGGGAAATCCTCCGCTGGCGCAAGACCCTCAACGAGACCATCGCCAAGCACACCGGCAAGTCCGCCGAGCAGATCGAGATCGATTCCGACCGCGACTATTACCTGAGCGCCGAGGAGGCCAAGACCTACGGTATCGTGGACCACGTGGTTGCCTCGACCCGCGACGCCCAGAAACTGGCCGCGACGACCGCGGCAGCCTGACCTTCTAATCACCGGGCCAGGACGGGAAAATCCCTCGACTAAAGCCCGGTCTATGCCGATATACCCTTATGGCCAAATCCTCGCGCATGACGCTTTGTTCCTTCTGCGGTAAATCGCAGGCGGAAGTCCGCAAGATCATTGCGGGGCCGGGCGTTTACATCTGCGACTCGTGCGTCAACGTCTGCAAGACGATCATCGATCGCGAGGTAAAGGCCCCGGCCGCAGAGGGTTCCGCCAAACCGGCCTTCCGTCTGGTCAAGCCGGCCGAGATCAAGAAGGTCCTCGACGACCATGTCATCGGCCAGGACCACGCCAAGAAGGTCCTCTCGGTCGCCGTCTATAACCATTACAAGCGCCTCAATTACGACGCCGCCGGCCAGGCCCGCGACACTGCGTCGATGCCCGCCGAGTTCAGCGACGTCGAGGTCGAGAAGAGCAACATCCTGCTCGTCGGCCCCACCGGCTCCGGCAAGACCCTGCTGGCCCGCTCACTGGCCCGCATCCTCGATGTGCCGTTCGCCATTTCCGACGCCACCACGCTCACCGAGGCCGGTTACGTCGGCGAGGACGTCGAGAACGTCGTCCTCCGTCTGCTCCAGTCCGCCAACTACGACGTGAAGAAGGCCGAGTGCGGCATCATCTACATCGACGAGATCGACAAGATCCGCCGCACGACCGAGAACGTCTCCATCACGCGCGACGTCTCCGGCGAGGGCGTGCAGCAGGCGCTGCTCAAGATCCTCGAGGGCACCACCTGCAACGTCCCCCCGCAGGGCGGCCGCAAGCACCCGAACCAAGAATACATCCAGGTCAACACCTCGAACATCCTCTTCATCTGCGGCGGTGCATTCGTCGGCCTCGACGAGGTCATCAAGAAGCGCCTCGGCCAGCGGTCCCTCGGTTTCCACATCAACGACAAGGACCACACGCTGACACCCGACGAGATGATGCGCGGCGTCGCCCCCGAGGACCTGATCCGTTTCGGCATGATCCCCGAGTTCATCGGCCGCCTGCCGGTCATCTCGGTGCTCGACCAGCTCCGCGTGGAAGACCTCGAGAAGGTCCTGCTCCGGACGAAGAACGCGATGGTGAAGCAGTATTCGAAACTTTTCGCCATGGACGGCGTGCAGCTCCGCTTCACCCGCGACGCCATCGTGGCCATCGCCAAACGCGCGATCGAGCTCAAGACCGGCGCCCGCGCCCTCCGCGCCATCTTGGAAAAAATCATGCTCGAGGTCATGTATGACCTCCCGCAGCGCGACGACATCGTCGAGGTCGTCATTGACCAGGCGGTGGTCGACGGCCGCAAGAAGCCGCAGCTGAAAAAACTCGCCCGCGGCGCCGCCACCGGCAAGAACGCCGCCTGAGTTTCCCGCTGAGCACCCTGTAGGGCGGGATCGCTGATCCCGCCTTTTTATTTGGCGCTGGGTCCGATGGCTCGAGAGTGGCAATGGTTTCCGGTTGGACAGGCTCACGGCCCCGAGCCGAACTCATGGAGTTGGCCGTGGGCCAGCGAGCTTGCTCGCGCTCTTGGGGGGCCCGCCAGCGGGCTGGACTACCGTCGCACTTTCCAGTCTTGGAATTTCTGAGGGAAAACCGGGCCAACTGCATGAGACCGTATCAATCGAAGGGCAGCCGGTGAAGTCCGGCGGCCGGAAGTCGCAGTCACCCAAGCATGCTTGTCCCTTTTTTCTCGTGAGCTTTTGCCCGTGCCCGCATGCTGCCGCCGTGATCGGAGCCCTGAAGAAATTTCTCGCGACGCCGTCCGGTGATCTGCCCCGGTCGGCGCGCCGGTGGATCGGTGTCGGGCTGCTCCTCTATACTTTGCTCGGCGTGGCGGCCATGGACCGCTGGCAGCACCGCAGCGGGCAGTCGCTGGGCCAGCTGGGCTTCGGCTACGGCGTGCTCATCGACGCCATCCGCACCACGGGCGAATTCCGGGTCGCCGAGGGCGTGCACTATCCCGGCGTCGCCTTCAGTGCGCACCGGCTGCCCCTGATCCCCTATTTTCTCCTCGGCCTCGGCCGGGTGCTGGGCGACGACGTCGGCCGGGTGGCGCTCGCAAAATGCCTCGCGTTCAACGCGCTGCTGGCGTTCGCGCTGCTCCGGGTCCTGCGGTGCGCGCGCGCCCCCACGTGGGTTGCCCTAGGATTGCTGGGCTTCGTGCTGACCATGCCGCGCTGGGGACTCAATGTCTTCGAGGTCGGCCTCGAGGAGGCCTACAACATCCCGGCCCTGGCGCTGCTGTTCTCGCTCTTGTGGTTTGGCGACGGGCCGGCGCGCCCGGGCCTGCGCTGGGCCCTGACCGTCGGGCTGGTGCTTGTCCTGCTGCTTTTCCTGAAGAGCTCGATGGTCTACTGGTGCCTGGCGGTGCCGGTGCTGGTCTGGCTGCGGCACCGCGATCTTCGCGTGACGGGCCTCCTGCTGGTGCTCGTCATGGCCGGGCTGCTCGGGCTGGCGGGATTCAACCGGGTGCACGCCGGGCGTTTCACCATCAGTTCGTCCTGGGAGGGCTGGAACCTCTACAAGGGCAACAGCGGGTTCAGCGCGGCGCTCTATCCGCCATACAGCCTCGATCTCCTCGATTACGAGGGCAAGGTGAGCGCCGACCGGCCGCTCAAGGATGAATGGGACCACAGCGCGTATTTCACGGCGCGGGCGAAGGAATACATCATGGCGCACCCGGGCGTTTTTCTGGAGCTCGTCGTGCGCAAGGCGTGGATCTTTTACGGCGAGGTGCGTGCGTCCGGCCTGGCGCAGCGCGGCGAGTCGCGCTACGGCAAGCCCATGTATCTGGCGCAAATCCCCTGGATGGTGGGCTTCCGGGTCCTGCTCTGGGCCGCGATCCTGCTGGCGCTGCGCACCGTGTGGCGGGGGCCGTGGCGCTCCGATGCGGCCCTCGTCGCTCTGACCTACCTGATGTTCCTCGTGCTTTACTCGGGCTTCCACGTCGTGGGTTTCGCCTACGAGCGGCACGTCATGCCGGTGGTCATGCCTACGGCCCTCTACCTCCTGTGGCGGTGGAGCGAGAACGCGCGGGTGGCGGCCTTGAAAGGGTAGGGCGAATCCTCCGGATGAGCCGATGTTCGTTTCGGCTCGTCGGGACGATTCGACCTACCGCCTGATCACCAGTTGAACGATTCGTCCTTCGCGATCGATTTCGCGAAGGCGACGAAGAGTTTCACACAGTTCTCCACGTCCTCGAGATCGACGACCTCGCTGGGGGTGTGCATGTAACGCAGGGGGATCGACACCAGGCCGCAGGCCACGCCGCCGCGGGCCATTTGGATGGCGCGGGCGTCGGTGCCGGTCGGGCGCGGGTCGGCCTCGAGCTGCACGGTGATCTT
>JAQSDJ010000170.1 GCA_029945855.1 Lacunisphaera sp. | reverse complement strand
CCGGAAGTAGCCGTTGATCGCCGGGCGGCCGAACTCGTTGTTGAACGCGGCGCCGCCGAGCGGGCCCTCGATCATGATGTCGAGGGCGGAGACGATGCGGCCGGGTTTGCCGTGGTCCTTTTCCCAAGGCTGGACGGCGCCGGGAAGCTTGAGATTGGAAACGGTGAAGCCGGTGAGGCCGGCCTTGGGCTTCGAGCCGCGGCCGGTGGCGCCCTCATCGCGGATCTCACCGCCGGAACCGGTGGCCGCGCCGGGATAGGGCGAGATGGCGGTGGGATGGTTGTGCGTCTCGACCTTGCAGAGCAGGTGGATGTCCTCCTCGTGCGCGGCGTATTCGTGGGTGACCGGGTCGGCGTAGAAGCGGCCGCCGCGGGTGCCGGTGAGGACGGCGGCGTTGTCCTTGTAGGCGGAGAGGATGCCGGTGCTGTGGAGCTGGTAGGTGTTCCGGATCATCTGGAACAGCGACTTGTCCTGCGCCACGCCGTCGATCTCCCAGGTGGCGTTGAAGATCTTGTGGCGGCAATGCTCGGAGTTGGCCTGGGCGAACATCATCAGCTCGATGTCGTGCGGATCGCGGCCGAGGGCGGTGAAGGCCTTGACGAGGTAGTCGATCTCGTCCTCGGCCAGGGCGAGCCCGAGGTATTTGTTGGCCGTGACCAGCGCGGCGCGGCCGGCGGCCAGCACCGGCACGCTGGCCATCGGGCGGGGTTCGTCGTGGCTGAACAGCGTCGCGCAGGCGGCGAGGTCGCCGAAGACAGCCTGCGTCATCCGGTCGTGGAGCCTCGCCCGCAGGGCCTGGAGCTGCGCCGGCTCGAGGTTGGTGAATGGGAACGGCGGGACCGACGCTCCGACATCGATGGTGTAGGCGATGACCCGCTCGATGCGGTTGATCTTCGTCAGCCCGCAGTTGTGGGCGATGTCGGTGGCCTTGGAGGACCACGGCGAGATGGTGCCCGGGCGGGGGGCCACGACCTGGACCAGGCCGGTCACGCTGACCCCGGCCCGGCTCGGGCCGTAGGTGAGCAATTGGGCGAGCACCGCCTGCTCGGCGGCGGTCAGCTCCGCGGTGAGGTCGACCACATGGACGAATTCCGCGCCGATGGCCCGGATGGGCAGGCCCGCGGCGGACAGGTCCTGGCGCAGCTTTTCGAGGCGGAAGTTCGAGAGGGCAGGAGAGCCGCGGAGCGTCAGCATGGTGGTAAAAACGGCATACTCACAAACAACCCCGGCGCGTCAAGCGGGCTGCGCCGGAGTTGGGCCACAAAAAGGCACAAAAATGATTCTGTCCTGCGGTCGATTGACTTCCGTGCGCCTATAGGCGCACGAGGAGTCTGTTTCGCCGACGGATTTTTGTGACTTTTTGTGGCAATAATGCCTTGGGGCCCGGGTATGGCGGAGAAAGCCGTTGACGAAAGGCCGGCGGTTGGCGGAATGAACGTCTTTAATGCCGTGACGAGACACATCCAGCCATCGCCCCGCAAAAATAATCCGGTAGGGCGTAGTGTGTTTGCCTCGGTTCCGCTCCGCGAGAACCGCGGACAAACACCGGGCGGCCAGCCCCTCGACCGGCTCGGGGCCTTGAGCCTGTCGAAACGGGAGGCCGCAACGGTGCCTGGTAAGTGGAGGGATGGAGCATGAGCGAGTTCATCAGCCATGAATGCGGGATCGCCCTGGTGCGCCTGAAAAAGCCCCTGGCCTACTACCAGGAGAAATACGGCACGCCGCTCTGGGGCTTCCACCAGCTGTTCCTGCTGATGGAGAAGCAGCACAACCGCGGCCAGGACGGCGCCGGCGTGGCCTGCGTGAAGTTCGACGTGCCCGCTGGCGAGCCCTACATGTTCCGCGAGCGCAACGTCGAGACCAACCCGCTTGACAAGATCTTCCAGGCCCTGCTCGCGCGCTACAACACGCTGGTCGAGGAGGGGCAGGTGCACCCGGAGTTCCCGGACACCGTGAAGAAGAATTTCGACTTCTGCGGCGAGCTTTACCTCGGGCACCTGCGCTACGGCACCTCCGGCGGCTACAACCTCAGCGCCTGCCACCCGTTCTTCCGCCGCAGCTCGTGGCCGACCCGCAACCTGATGCTCGCGGGCAATTTCAACCTGACCAACACCGCGGAGCTGAACGACAGCCTCATCGCCATCGGCCAGCACCCCATCTTTGCCACCGACACGCAGGCGATCCTCGAGCGCATCGGCTTCTGCCTCGATGACGAGCACGAGGACATCTACCGCGCGCTGCGGAACCAAAACCTGCCGGGCTCCGAGATCTCCCGCCGCATCAACGAGGAGATCGACCCGGCCCGCGTGCTCCGCACCGCCTCGGCCAACTGGGACGGCGGCTACGCCCTCGCCGGCGTGCTGGGCAACGGCGACGCCTTCGTGGCGCGCGATCCGTCGGGCATCCGCCCCTGCCACTGGTTCGAGAACGACGAGGTCGTGGCCTTCGCCTCCGAGCGCGCGCCGCTCTGCACGGTGTTCGACCTCGAGGCGGCCGACGTCAGCGAGGTCGAGCCCGGCTGCGCCGTGGTGATGAAGAAGTCCGGCAAGGTCGCCACCGAGCGCATCAAGCCCGCGCTGCCGAAGACCCAGTGCTCGTTCGAGCGCATCTATTTCTCCCGCGGCAACGACGCCGCCATCTACCGCGAGCGCAAGGCCCTCGGCGCCGGCCTGGCCGCCCAGATATGGAAGTCCATCAACGGCAACCTGGCCAAGACCGTCTTCAGCTTCATCCCCAACACCGCCGAGGTCGCCTTCTTCGGCCTGACCAGCGAGCTACGCTTCCGCCGCCGCGCCGAGGTCAAGCAGACGCTCCTCGACGCCGCCCGGGCCGGGACGATCACCGAGGCGTTGGTGGACGACCTGATCCTCAACAATTGGCCGCGCGCCGAGAAGATCGTCACCAAGGACGTCAAGCTCCGCACTTTCATCAGCCAGGAAAAATCCCGCAACAACCTTGCCTCGCACGTCTACGACGTCACCTACGGCGTGATCGAGCCCGGCGACAGCCTCGTCTGCGTCGACGACTCCATCGTGCGCGGCACCACGCTCCGCCGCTCGATCCTGCGCATCCTGAAGCGGCTGAACCCGGTGAAGATCGTCGTCGCCTCGACGGCGCCGCAGATCCGCTACCCGGACTGCTATGGCATCGACATGTCCGAGCTCGGCAAGTTCATCGCATTCGAGGCGGCCATCACGCTGCTCAAGGAACGCGGCCAGGTCGCGGTCATCACCGAGGTCTACAACCTTTGCCGGGCCGAGCTGGCCAAGCCCGAGCCCCTGCCGGTCAACCACGTGCGGAAGATCTACGAGTCGTTCACGGCCGAGGAGATTTCCGCCAAGATCACGCAGCTGGTCTCGCCGAAGCCCAACGGCTGGAAGGGCGAGATCGAGATCATCTTCCAGTCCATCGAGAACCTGCACAAGGCGCTGCCCAATCATACCGGCGACTGGTTCTTCACCGGCAAGTATCCCACGCCCGGCGGCTACCGCGTCGTGAACCAGGCCTTCGTGAACTACTTCGAAAAACACGAGGGCCGGAGTTACTGATGAGCCACCACGAAATACACCAAATACACGAAAGCCGGGCTTTCCTTTTCGTGTCTTTCGTGTGTTTCGTGGTGACCTGATTTCGATGTCCTTATCCTACGAAAGTTCCGGTGTCCGTTACGACCAGCTCGATGCGTTCAAGCGCGCCTGCCAGCGCGCCGCGCGCATGACCGCGGGCGAGCTGAAGGCCCACGGCTACGCCGAGCCGGCCACCACCCGCGGCGAAAGCTGCTACCTCATGGAGGCGGCGGACCACTACCTCGCCCACGTCGAGGAGGGCCTCGGCACCAAGAACCTCGTGGCCGACGCGGTCTACGCGCAGACCGGCCGCTGTTTCTACGACGAGATCGCCATCGATACCGTCGCCACGATCGTCAACGATCTCATCACCTGCGGCGCCCGGCCGATCTCCGTCGCCATGCACGCGGCGGTGGGTGATTCCGGCTGGTTCTCCGATGCCGTGCGGATGCAGGCGCTCGTCGACGGCTGGGCCGAGGGCTGCCGCCGTGCCGGCGCCGTCTGGGGCGGGGGTGAGACCCCGACGCTCAAGGGCCTCGTCGATCCCGCGACCATCGTGCTCGCCGGGTCGGCCGTGGGCAAGATCGAGCCCAAATCCCGACGCATCACCGGCGACGTGGCAGACGGCGATGCCATCATCTTCCTCGCCTCGACGGGCGTGCAGACCAACGGGCTCAGCCTCTGCCGGCTCATCGCCGACAATCTCCCGCTCGGTTACGCGACGCTCATCGGCCACGGCGACCCCCGCACCTACGGCGAGGCGCTGCTCGCGGCGTCGGCCATCTACGTGGACTTTGTCGTCCGCTGCCAGCAGGCCGGCGTGAAGCTCAACTACGTGGCGCATGTCACCGGCCACGGCTGGCGCAAGCTCATGCGGCTGGAGGAGCCGTTCGTCTACGAAATCACCGCGCCGCGCGAGATTCCGGCGCTGTTCAAGTTTCTGATGGAAGCCGGCCCGATTTCCCTGCGCGAGGCCTACGCGACGTTCAACATGGGCGTTGGGTTCGCGGCCTTTGTGGCGCCGTCCGCCGTCGAGGCGACGCTCGCGGCGGCCAAGACCGCCGGGCACGAGGCCTGGGTCGCCGGGCAGGTGCGGAAAGAAGGCAGCCGCAAGGCCGTCGTCATCCCGTCCCTCGACCTCACCTACGAGGCGGATACGCTGCAGGTGCGGTGAGTTGCTACTCCGGCTGAGACCGGACTTGCACCATACCGCGGTCTGCCTATGGGTTGGCGCATGAGTTTCGCCGAGATCATCTCCGAACTCCCCAACCTGACCCGCGAACAACGCGCGGCCGTGCTGGAACGGCTGGCGGCCCTCGATCAAGGGCTGTGGGTGGACGTCACGATCCCGGAGAACGAGCGGAAAGAAGTCGATTGGCGCCTGGCGGAAGCCCGGGCTGGCGGCGTTGCTTGGAGCAATTGGGATGAAGCCAAGGCGCGCATCACCGCAAAATTGAACCCGGGCTGAATGCGGATTCTGGCCGTCAGTTCCCGGGCCGAATCCGAAATCACCAAGGCGGCGCTGTGGTATGGGCAGCAACGTTCCGGACTCGGGCATGAATTTCTCTCCGAAATCGACATCGCCCTGTCCCGGCTGACCGCCAATCCGCTGCTTTACCCGGTGGTGCGACATGCGCCCGATGTCCGCCGGATCCGGTTGGATCGATTTCCCTGGCACGTCTGGTTCTACGTGGAGGCGGACACCATCAGGATCTTCGCTGTGCTGCACGCCAAGCGGGATCCGCAGAACTGGCAGAAACGGGTCTGAACGCGGACTGACCAACTGACGCGGTTCCCAAAAATGAGGCCGGGCCAATTACGGCCCGGCCGGTAATACCGTAAGCGTTGTTACCCGCGGCGCGTCCAGCTGCCGCGGGAGAGGCCGCCGGGCTTGCGCGGGGCCGGCTGGTTGCCGTGGCCGAAACCCTGACCCGTATGCGCTGCACGCGACGCGGGGCCCTGACCCGGGGTCGGGGCCCGACCCTGGCCGGCAGCGGGTTGCTGGGGCGAATGGGACTGCGCCTGGTGGCCGCCATGGCCGTGGCCGCCGCGCTGCTGCTGGGCGCGGCGCGGATCGACGTAGCGCTGCGGGGCGGCGGCGCCGATGCTTGGGGGCGCGGAATAGTTGAAGCCCTCGAGCTTCATCTGCGGCACCTTCTGGCCGATGAAACGCTCGATGTTGCGGATCTCGCCGGCCTGCTCGGGCGTGGTGAGCGTGAAGGCGTCGCCGACGGCCGCGGCGCGGCCGGTGCGGCCGATGCGGTGGACGTAATCCTCGGGGTTGGCCGGGATGTCGTAATTGATGACGTGCGAGACGCCGGCGACGTCGATGCCGCGGGCGGCGATGTCGGTGGCGACCATCACCTCGTATTTGCCGGACTTGAAGCCCGCGAGCGCCTCGACGCGCTGCGACTGCGAGCGGTTGGCGTGCAGGACGGCGACGGAGTGGTTGGCGGACTTGAGCTTGCGGGCGATCTTGTCGGCCCCGTGCTTGGTGCGGGAGAAGATCAGGCAGCTGTGGAAATCGGTCTTCTCCAGCAGGGCGACCAGCAGGTCGAACTTCTTCACTTGCGAGACCGGGTAGAAGGCGTGGGTGACGGACTGGTTGACCGTGCGCGCGACGCCGATCTCGATCCGCGTCGGGTTGCGCAGGGCGAAGCGGGCGACGTCCTCGATCTCCGGCGGCACGGTGGCGGAGAAGAACAGTGTCTGGCGCTCGCGCGGGCACATCCCGATGATCTTCTTCACGTCCTTGACGAAACCCATGTCGAGCATGCGGTCGACCTCGTCGAGGATGAGGATCTTGAGATTGTCGAGGCGGAGGGTCTTCTCGCCGAGGAAGTCCATCAGGCGGCCGGGCGTGGCGATGACGATGTCGGTGCCGGCCTGGATCTCGCTGCGCTGGCGGCCGTAGCCGACGCCGCCGTGGACGACGGTGGCGCGGATATCGGTGAAGCGGCCGAAGTCGCGGAAGGCGGTCTCGACCTGGGCGGCGAGCTCGCGGGTGGGCTCGAGCACGAGCACGCGCGGGCCGCGGGCCTCGTGCTTGCCGAGGCGGGCGAGGACGGGGAGGGCGAAAGCGGCGGTCTTGCCCGTGCCGGTCTGCGCCGAGCCGATGAGGTCGCCGCCGCCGAGGACGACGGGGATGGCGCGCAGCTGGATGGGCGTCGGGTCAACGTAGCCCATGGCCTTGACACCGTTGAGCAGGGCGGGCGTCAGCCCGAGCTTGGAGAATGGCATAAGGAGTGATTAGCCCGGTATTCGGGCGATAAGGCGAGGCAAAAGCCGACCGCAGGGAAACTTATTTCCACTCCCACGGAACCGGGGCACCAAGACGGACAATAGCGGCCGGACAAAGGGGGCCCTTGCTGTTCTTACCCAGGGTCTTCGCGCCTTTGGGGCGACCCTGTTTTCCAAGTGAAGGAATAAGCTGCATATTTCCTCAAGTCGGTTTCAATCTATGAATATGGAAAAACGTCCGTTCAACGAACTCGGCCTGTCGCCGGAAATTTTGAAGGCGGTGGACAAGATGGGTTTCGAAGAAGCTTCGCCCATCCAGACCGCCGTTATTCCGCATGGCATGGCGGGCAAGGACGTGGTCGGGCAGTCCGCCACCGGCTCGGGCAAGACCGCGGCCTTTGCCATCCCGGCCATCGAGAAGGTCGATGTGCGCCTGCGCAAGGTGCAGGTGCTGGTGCTCTGCCCGACACGCGAGCTGGCGGTGCAGGTGTCGGAGGAGTTCGGCAAGCTGGCCTTCTTCAAGAAGGGCCTGATGGAGGTGCCGATCTACGGCGGCCAGAGCTACGAGCGGCAGTTCCGCGCCCTCGACGCTGGCGCGCAGGTTGTCATCGGCACGCCCGGCCGCGTCATGGACCACATGGCCCGCGGCTCGCTCAAGCTGGACGCGCTCAAGGTCGTGATCCTCGACGAGGCCGACCGGATGCTCGACATGGGCTTCCGCGAGGACATCGAGCACATCCTCAAGTCCGTGCCCGAGCAGCGGCAGTGCCTGTTCTTCTCGGCGACGATGCCCCGCGCCATCCAGGATCTGATCAAGCACTACACGCGCGACCCGGTGTGGATCCGCATCGAGGCCCATGCGCAGAACGCCCCGCAGGTGGAGCAGATTTATTTTGAGGTGGACCGCCGCTCGAAGATCGAGCTGCTCACGCGGTTGATCGACCTGCACGACTTCCGCTTCGGCATCATCTTTTGCTCCACCAAGATCATGGTGGACGAACTCGACGAGCACCTGCACGCCCGCGGCTATTCCGTCGACCGGCTGCACGGCGACATCACGCAGGCCACGCGCACGCGCGTGATGGACAAGTTCCGGCGGCGCGGCTTCGAGTTTTTGATCGCGACCGACGTCGCGGCGCGCGGGCTCGACGTGGACGACCTCGAGGTGGTGTTCAACTTCGACCTGCCGAACGACGCCGAGGACTACACCCATCGCATCGGCCGCACCGGCCGCGCCGGCAAGAAGGGCATGGCCTTCACCTTCGTGGCGGGGCGCGAGCTCTACAAGATGCAGAACATGGTGCACTACGGCCGGCTGAACATCCGGCGCGAGCGCGTGCCGTCGATGGACGAAGTCGAGGAGGCCCGCGGGAACGTGTTTTTCGAGAAGCTGCGCGCCACGCTCGAGGAAAAGAAATTCCGGTCGCACGACCAGATGTTTGACCGGCTCATCGAGCAGGGCTACACCAGCACCGACATCGCCTCGGCTCTGATCCACATTTTGCAGAACCAGAACGCGGAGCCGGCGAAGGCGCCGCCGCCCGTGAAGACCAAGCCGAAGGCCGAGCGGATCGCGGCCAACGAGGCGCCGCGGCCCGCGGCCCCGCCGCCGGTTGCGCCGCCGCGCGATCAGGAAATCACCACAGCCCCGTTCCTCGCCAAGGCGCCCGCTGGAGGGTCCGCGTCCCTGCGGACCGCTTCCGCGAAACCGGCCCACAGGGACGTGGGCCCTCCAGATAAGCCAAGCGCGCCCACCGGTGACAAATTCGCCGCACAGAAACGCGGCGGTTTCGAGCGCAAGCCGCGCACGGGGCGCGAGCCGGGTTTCACGACCGTCGTGTTCAACGTCGGCCGCCAGCATCTCGTCACGCCCGCCGACCTCGTCGGCAAGATCGCCGGGGTCACGCGGCTGCCGTCCAATGTGGTCGGCGCGATCGACATCCACGAGGAGCACACGAACGTCGACGTGGCCACCGAGCACGTCGAGCAGGTCGTCGCCAAGCTCGCCGGCATCCGGGTAAAAAGCCAGTCGCTCAAGCTTACGATTGTCCCGCCCGGCGCGTAGGGGCGTGGCTTGACCACGCCGGAGGGCGCGCCCAAGGCGCGCCCCTACAGGGGGGCGCTGCAACGCCTGATTGCCCAATGAACTTATCTCCCGATCATCTGACCGCAGACGACGTCGCGCGACTGCTCCAGCTCGCGCCGCTCGACCAGGAGGGCGGCTACTTCCGCCGGACCGCCGAGGCGGCGGCGATCGATCCCGGCAGCGGCCGGCGCGCCTGGTCGGTGATATACTCGCTCATCACGCCCGAGGGTTTCTCCGCGCTGCACCGGCTGGCGGGCGACGAGATCTGGTGCTTCCACGCGGGCGACGCCTTGGAATCGCTGCGGCTGCAGCCGGACGGGGGCGGGGAGTGGGTGAAGCTCGGCTTGAATCCCGCGGCTGGCGAGCGGGTGCAGGACGCCGTGCCGGCGGGCGAGTGGCAGGGCACGCGGCTCGCGCCGGGCGGCCGGTGGGCGCTGGTGTCGTGCGTCGTGGTGCCGGAGTTTGTCTGGAGCGATTTCGAACTTGGCGATCGTGCGGCCCTGACCGCGGCGTGGCCGGCCTTCGCGGAAGCCATCGAGGCGCTCACCCGGTCGCAGCCGGTGATGGGGGCGAAATAGTCTTACGCGGATTGTGGGTAAGCTTGCCGGCGCGCGATGGGATTCTGTAGGTCGGGGTTTATCCCCGACAGGTGGTCATTGATGAATGTCGGGCGTAAAGCCCGACCTACAGCGGATTGGCTTTCCATAAGCGCGACCCGCGCCGGTCCGGCCCTGCCATTGCAGGGTGGATTCGCCCTGCACCGCAAGTGCCGCTGTATCCGGCAGTCGCATTGAAACGAGCCCATCGTTCTCGTTCTCATAATCGTTCTCGTTCTCCCGCGGAGTTTCGTGGGTCGAATCGAGAAAGAGAACGATTACGAGAAGGAGAATGAATCCACCCTGCCTGCCATTGTCATAATGCCGAATCCGGGGTTGACAGGCTGGGGGGCGTTTTCCAGCGTCGCGACTCTCAGATGAACCTCAGCGTTGCCCTTGTTGCGCTTATTACCGTCGTCCTGGCCCTTCTGGCCTCGGACCCGAACACACATGGGCGGCTCGCAAAAGCCACTAGCTCCTAAGAGAAACAAAACTCAAAAGAGGAAGCCGCCCAACCAAGGGGCGGCTTTTTTATTTTTCGCCATAATCTCCCTTCATGTCTATGACACAGACTTGCCCAACCCATTTCTCGCCCTGCCGGACCTGTTCCGGCAAGGTGGACTGACCTTTACCCCCTTATGAACTCCGGTAAACGCCACAGCCACATTGTCACCGACGGCCCGAACCGGGCCCCCGCCCGCGCCATGATGAAGGCCATCGGGTTTACCGACGAGGACCTGAGCAAGCCGCTCATCGGCATCGCCAACACCTGGACCGAGATCGGGCCCTGCAATTACCACCTCCGCGAGCTTGCCGAGCACGTCAAGGCGGGGGTCCGCGCCGCCGGCGGCACCCCGCTGGAGTTCAACACCGTCTCCATCTCCGACGGCATCACGATGGGCACTGAGGGCATGAAGACCTCGCTCATCAGTCGCGAGCTCATCGCCGACTCCATCGAGCTCGTCGCCCGGGGCAACAGTCTCGACGGCCTTGTCTGCCTCTCCGGCTGCGACAAGACCAACCCCGGCGTCATGATGGCCCTGGCCCGCCTGGACATCCCCGGTCTGGCGCTTTACGGCGGCTCGATCGACCACGGCAACCTCCACGGCAAGGCCCTTACGGTGCAGGACGTGTTCGAGGCGGTCGGCGCGTTCAACGCCGGCAAAATCGACCAGAAGGAATTTCTCAGCGTCGAGAACGCCGCCTGCCCGGGCGCCGGCTCCTGCGGCGGCCAGTTCACGGCCAACACCATGTCGACCGTCATGGAGGCCATCGGCATCTCCCCGGCCGGCCTGAACGGCATTCCCGCGACCGTCGAGGCCAAGGGGAAGGCCGCGTTCCGTTGCGGCGAACTCGTGATGGAACTCGTCCGCCAGGACCTGAAGCCCTCGCAGATCATGACGCGCCCGGCGTTCGAGAACGCCATCGCCTCGGTCGCCGCATCGGGCGGCTCGACCAACGCCGTGCTGCACCTGCTCGCCCTTGCCCGCGAGATGAACATTCCGCTCAAGATCGACGAATTCGACACCATCAGCGCCAAGACGCCGACCATCGCCACGCTCAAGCCCGGCGGCCTCTACACCGCGGTCGAGATGCACAACGCCGGCGGCATCACGCTCATTCTGCGCCGCCTGCTCGAGGGCGGCTACCTCCACGGCGAGTGCCTGACCGTCACCGGCCAGACCATCGGCGAGGTCGTGCGAGCCGCGCCCGAGACGGCCGGCCAGCAGGTCATCCGTCCGACCGACCAGCCTTTCAAGCCCACCGGCGGCCTCGTTATCCTCCACGGCAATCTCGCGGAGGAGGGCGGCGTGCTCAAGGTGGCCGGCAGCGCCATCAAGCATTTCAAGGGCCCGGCCCGCGTCTTCAACTGCGAGGAGGACGCCATGGCCGCCGTCGGCGCGCAGATGATCAAACCCGGCGACGTTGTCGTCATCCGCTACGAAGGACCGAAGGGCGGCCCCGGCATGTGCGAGATGCTCGGCGTCACCGCCGCGCTCGCCGGCGCCGGCATGGCCGAGACGGTCGCGCTCATGACGGACGGCCGCTTCTCCGGCGCGACCCGCGGCTTCTCCATCGGCCACGTGGCGCCCGAGGCGTTCGTGGGCGGCACCATCGCCTTTGTCCAGGAGGGCGACCTGATCGAGATCGATGTCGCCACGCGCAAGCTGCAGCTCGATGTGCCCGCCGCCGAACTGGCGCAGCGGCGCGCCGGCTGGAAAGCCCCGGCCCCGCGTTACGCGCGCGGCGTCATGGCCAAGTATGCCAACACCGTCTCCTCGGCCGCCGAGGGCGCGATCACCTTTTAATCTCAACCGCTTTAGCATCACTCAACCTCAAGGTTCACCATGAAACTCACCGGCGCAGAAATCATTTGGGAATGTTTGCAGAAGGAGGGCGTCGACGTCGTGTTCGGCTACCCGGGCGGCGCGATTTTGCCGACCTACGACGCGATGACGAAGTATCCGAAGATCCACCATGTCCTCGTGCGCCATGAGCAGGGCGCCACCCACATGGCGGACGGCTATGCCCGCGCCAGCGGCAAGGTCGGCGTCGCCATCGCGACCTCCGGCCCCGGCGCGACCAACATGATCACCGGCATCGCCACCGCCATGATGGACTCGTCGCCGATCGTGTGCATCACCGGTCAGGTCGGCTCGAAGGCGATCGGCACGGACGCGTTCCAGGAGACCGACGTGACCGGCGTTTCGCTGCCGGTGACCAAGCACAATTACCTTGTCACCCGGCCCGGCGACATCGCCCGCGCCATCCGCGAGGCATTCTACATCGCCAAGAGCGGCCGCCCGGGTCCCGTGCTCGTCGACATCACGAAGGACGCGCAGCAGATGACGGCCGAGTTCGACTGGGAGGGCGCCGCCCCACGCCTGCCGGGCTACCGCCCGAGCTACCACGCCCCGGCCTCGGAGTATGAGCGCGCCGCCGAGCTGATCAATTCCGCCAAGCGCCCGCTCATCCTGGCAGGGCAGGGCATCCTCAAGTCGGGCACGACCGACGAGGTGCTCAAGCTCGCCAAGGACGCCGGCATCCCGATCACCACGACCCTGCTCGGCATCGGCGTGATCCCCGCGTCGTCCCCGCTCAACCTCGGCATGATGGGCATGCACGGCGAGGCGTGGGTCAACCAGGCCATCCAACAGGCCGACCTGCTCATCGCCCTCGGCATGCGCTTCGACGACCGCGTCACCGGCAACCTCAAGACCTACGCGCTCAACGCGAAGAAGATCCACGTCGACATCGACCCGAGCGAGATCAACAAGAACGTCCCGGTGGACATCGCCCTGATCGGCGACCTCCGCGAAGTCCTCGCGGTGATCGCCCCGCAGGTCAAGAAGGCCGAGCACGCCGAGTGGTGGACAACCATCAACGCCATGCGCGGCGATGCCGCCGTGCGCGACATCCAGAGCCTGCCCGACAACGGCCACCTCTACGCCGCACACGTCATCAACGACCTCTGGCGCCTCACGCAGAAGCGCGACACGATCGTCGTCACCGACGTGGGCCAGCACCAGATGTGGGAGGCCCAGTATTACCGCCACGACCAGCCCCGTTCGCTCATCACCTCGGGCGGCCTTGGCACGATGGGTTTCGCGCTGCCCGCGGCCATCGGCGCCAAGTTCGCCTGCCCGGAGAAGGACGTGTGGGTGGTCTGCGGCGACGGCGGCTTCCAGATGACCAGCTGCGAGCTCGCGACCGCCGAGCAGGAAGGCATCAAGGTCAACGTCGCCATCATCAACAATTCCTTCCTCGGCATGGTGCGCCAGTGGCAGGAGTTCTTCTACGACAAGCGCTACGCCGCCACGCCGATGACCGGCCCGGATTTCGTCAAGCTCGCCGAGGCCTACCGCCTCAAGGGCCTCCGCTGCAACAAGCGCTCCGACGTCAAGGCGACAGTCGACTCGACCCTGGCGGCCAAGGGCACGGTCGTCATCGATTTCGTCGTGGAGAAGGAGGACACGGTGTTCCCGATGGTCCCCGCCGGCGCCGACCTCGACAAGATGATCCGCCGCCCGAAGCAGGACGTGATGCTGGAATCCGGGTCCGACAAGGACTGGGAGATGCCCGCCGCGCCCGTCCGCCCGGCCGCCAACGGCCAGGCCAAGGCAGCTGTCAAAGCCCCGAAAGCGGCCAAGAAACCGGCCGCCGCCGTCCCGTCCCGCGGGCCGAAAACCACCAAGTCCAACCGCCGCTAACCCCTCCCTCCCATGGCCAAACATACGCTCATCGCCTACGTGGAAGACGTGCCCGGCGTCCTCAACCGCGTCGCCTCGCTCTTCCGCCGCCGCAACTTCAACATCGACTCGCTCACGGTCGGCCGCACCGAGCAGCCGGGCGTCTCGCGTCTCACGGTTGTCGTCGATGCCACCGAGGCCGGCGCCCGCATCGTCGAGGCCAACCTCTACAAGCTGGTCAACGTCCTCCGCGTCGACGACCTCACCCACAAGCCCTCGCTGTTCCGCGAGCTCGGCCTCGTGAAGGTCCGGGTCACGCCGGAGACCCGGGCGCAGGTGCTGCAGCTCACCGAGGTGTTCCGCGCCCGCGTCGTCGACGTGGACGAGGCGACCCTCGTCATCGAGGTCACCGGCACGCCGGAAAAGGTCGGCAAGTTCGAGCTCGTGCTCCAGCCCTACGGCATCGTCGAGATCGTGCGCACCGGCGCCGTCGCGATGGCCCGTGGCCACGAGCTGATGTCCGCCGCCCCCCCGCTGGTCCGCACCGACGTCGGCGCCGACCATCACACCGACGCCTCCGGCGTTTCCATGTCCGTCTAACCTTAAAACTTACCACTTAAATCTTAAAACTTATCCATCATGGCTAAAATCTACTACGACAAAGACGCTAATCTCTCGCTCATCCGCGCCAAGAAGGTCGCGATCATCGGCTACGGCTCCCAGGGCCACGCCCACGCGCTGAACCTGCAGGACAGCGGCGTCAAGGTGCGCGTCGGTCTCGCGCCCACCAGCAAGTCTGTCGCCAAGGCGAAGAAGGCCGGCCTCACCGTCGGCACCGTCGCCGCGGTCTCGGCCTGGGCCGACGTCATCATGGTGCTGGTCCCGGACCACGTCCAGGCCCGCCTCTACAAGGCCGAGATCGCCCCGTATCTCACCGCCGGCAAGATGCTGATGTTCGCCCACGGTTTCAACATCCGCTTCAAGGGCATCGTCCCGCCGAAGAACGTCGACGTGGCGATGATCGCCCCGAAGTCCCCCGGCCACCGCGTGCGCGAGGTCTTCCAGGAGGGCGGCGGCGTCCCCGGCCTCGTCGCCGTCCAGCAGAACGCGACCGGCGGCGCCAAGAAGCTCGCGCTGTCCTACGGCCGCGGCATCGGCTGCACCCGCGCGGGCGTGCTCGAGACCACCTTCACCGAGGAGACCGAGACCGATTTGTTCGGCGAGCAGGCCGTCCTCTGCGGCGGTTGCGCCGAGCTGGTCAAGGCCGGCTTCAAGACCCTGGTCGACGCGGGCTACCAGCCCGAGATCGCCTACTTCGAGTGCATGCACGAGCTGAAGCTCATCGTGGACCTGATGTATCGCGGCGGCCTCAACTACATGCGCTATTCCGTCTCCGACACCGCGGAGTGGGGCGACTACGTCTCCGGACCGCGCGTCGTCACGAAGAAGACGCAGGCCGAGATGAAGCGCATCCTCAAGGACATCCAGACCGGCAAGTTCGCCAAGCGCTTCATCGACGAGAACAACAAGTATGGCCGCAAGACCATGAACAAGTTCCGCAACCGCGAGCGCGGCCAGAAGATCGAGGTCGTCGGCGCCAAGCTCCGAGCGATGATGCCGTTCCTGAATCCCGTCGTCATCTCGAAGTAACGAATTACCGAACCGTCGTTCTCGTTCTCTTAATCGTAATCGTTCTCTCCTTAAAACAGAGAGAACGATTACGAGAAGGAGAAAGAGAACGATTCCTCCTCCACCTCCCATGAAACCCGATTACGTCCGCATCTTCGACACCAGCCTCCGCGACGGCGAGCAAGCGCCCGGCGCGTCCATGACCTCGGCCGAAAAGCTTGAGGTCGCCCGGGCGCTGATGCGACTGGGCGTGGACGTGATCGAGGCCGGTTTCCCGGCGGCGTCGCCGGACGACCTGGCGGCGGTGCAGACGATCGCGGCCGAGGTGGGCCAGGTGCCCGTCGAGGGCCGGCCGCAGACCGAGCCGCCGATCATCTGCGGCCTCGCCCGCTGCACCCGCCCCGACATCGAGGCGGCGTGGCTGGGCGTCAAGGGCGCGAAGCGCCCGCGCATCCACACCTTCCTCGCGACGAGTGACGTGCACATGAAGCACAAGCTGCGCATGTCGCGCGACGAGGTCGTCGCCAAGGCGGTCGAGATGGTGGCTTTTGCCCGGTCGCTTTGCGCCGACATCGAGTTCTCCCCGGAGGACGCCGGCCGCAGCGATCCGGAATTCCTCTACCGGGTGCTGGAAGCCGTCATCAAGGCCGGCGCGACGACGCTCAATATTCCGGACACGGTCGGCTACACCATGCCCGACGAGTTCGGCGCGCTGATCGCCGGCATCATCAAGAACACGCCGGGGGCCCAGGACGTGATCATCTCGGTGCATTGCCACGATGACCTTGGTCTGGCGGTCGCCAATTCGCTCGCCGGCCTCCGCGCCGGCGCGCGGCAGGCGGAGGTCACCATCAACGGCATCGGCGAGCGCGCGGGCAACGCGTCGCTCGAGGAGGTCGTCATGGCCATCCGCACCCGCAGCGCGAAGATCGGGCTGACCACCGGCATCGACGCCACGCAGCTCTGCCGCGTGAGCAAGCTCGTCTCCCGCAGCACCAGCTACCCGGTGCCGCCCAACAAGGCCATCGTCGGCGCCAACGCCTTCGCGCACGAGTCCGGCATCCACCAGGACGGCATGATCAAGAATGCGCAGACCTACGAGATCATGACCCCGGCGGACGTCGGCGCGACGCAGACCACGCTGGTGCTCGGCAAGCATTCCGGCCGCGCGGCGTTCTCGAAGCGCCTCACCGAGCTGGGCTACCCGCTGGAGGGCGAGGCCCTCGTCAAGGCTTTCAACGAATTCAAGAAGCTCGCCGACCGCAAGAAGGCCGTGCACGACGCCGACCTCGTCACCCTGGCGTCGGACGAGCGGACCACGGTGCCCGAACTGTGGGCACTGGAGACGCTCCAGGTCGTGTGCGGCACCACCAGCCTGCCCACCGCCACCGTCCGCCTTCGCGATCCGGACGGCAAGAGCCACAGTTATGCCGCCATCGGCACCGGGCCCGTCGACGCGGCCTACAAGGCCATCGACGCCATCGTCCAGGTGCCGGTCGAGCTGCTCGAGTTCGGCATCAACTCGGTCACCGAGGGCATCGACGCCCTCGGCGAGGTGTCGGTGCGCGTCCGGCACGAGGACCAGCGCTCCTCGCACGGCCATGGCGCCGACACCGACATCGTCGTCGCGAGCGCCAAGGCCTACATCGCCTCGCTCAACCACGTGCTGTCGCGCCAGTCCGCCGGCCGCGGCCAGCATCCCCACGAAAATCCGGTTGCATCTCCGGCGCACAACCGCTGATCCGCCATGCCTGACTCCGTCCAACCGCCCCAGGTCGAGATCTTCGACACCACGCTGCGCGATGGCGCGCAGACCGAGGGCATTTCGTATTCGGCTGACGACAAGCTGCGCATCGCGCACAAGCTGGACGAACTGGGCGTGGCCTTCATCGAGGGCGGCTGGCCGGGCTCCAACCCGAAGGACGCGGCCTTTTTCGAACAGGCGCGCACCCAGCAATGGAAGTGCGCCAAGATCGTGGCCTTTGGCGCCACGCGCCGCGCCGGGCTGCAGCCCGCGGACGATCCGAGCGTGCGCGCTCTCGTCGAATCCGGCACGGAAGTCTGCGCCATCTTCGGCAAGTCCTCGGTCTTGCAGGTCAAGGAGGTTCTCCGCACCACGCTGGAGGAGAACCTGAAGATGATCGAGGACACCGTGGCCTACCTGCGCGGGCAGGGGAAACGGGTCATCTACGACGCCGAGCATTTCTTCGACGGCTACCGGGCGGAGCCCGCCTACGCCCTGCAGACGCTGCAGGCGGCGGTGAAGGGCGGCGCCGAGACCATCACGCTTTGCGACACCAACGGCGGTTCGCTGCCCTGGCAGGTGGAGGCGGCCGTGCGGGAGGTCATCGCGCAACTCGGCCGGGTGCCGGTCGGCATCCACGCGCACGACGACACCGGTTGCGGCGTGGCCAACACCCTGGCGGCCGTGCGCGCCGGCGCGCGCCACGTGCAGGGCACGATCAACGGCTACGGTGAACGCTGCGGCAACGCCAACCTCTGCATCGTCATCCCCAATCTCGAGCTGAAGCTCGGCCTGTCCACGCTGCCCGCGGGCTCGCTGGCCCACCTGCACGAGGTCGCGCGTTTCGTCGCCGAGGTCGCCAACCTGGCGCCCAACGTCCACATGGCCTACGTGGGCGACAGCGCCTTCGCCCACAAGGCGGGCGTCCACGTGTCGGCCATGCAGCGGCATCCCGACGCCTACCAGCACATCGACCCGGCGGTGGTCGGCAACGCGATGCGCGTGGTGATCAGCGAACTTTCCGGCCGGGCCAACGTGGTTTCCAAGGCGGGTGAGCGGGGCTTCGAGAACATCGACGCCGCCACCAGCGTGAAGGTCATCGAGATCATCAAGGCCAAGGAACACGAGGGGTATTCTTTCGAGGCCGCCGAGGCGAGCGCCGCCCTGCTGGTGCGGCGGCTGGCCCCGGACTACCAGCCGCTGTTCACCCTGCGCGACTATCGCGGCATGGTCAGCCGCCACGGGACGCGGACCCTGGCCGAGGCCACCGTCAAGCTCAGCATCGGCGGCCACGAGGTCCACACCGCCGCCGAGGGCAACGGCCCGGTCAATGCCTTCGACCAGGCCCTGCGCAAGGCGCTGCAGCCGCTGTTCCCGCAGGTGAAGGATATTTCGCTCTCCGACTACAAGGTCCGCATCCTCAACTCCAACACCGGCACGGCGGCCGTGACGCGCGTGCTGATCGACTGGCACGACGGGGTGCGCCGGTGGAGCACTGTCGGGGCCGGCCCGAACATCCTCGACGCCACCTGGCTGGCGCTGGCGGACGGCTACGAGTTCATCCTGACGCCCGCGGCGAAGCCGAAACCCATGGGGGAATCAACATGAGGCCGACGGGCGGATATTGTAGGGCGGGATCGCTGATCCCGCCGGCGATCGAGGCGGGGTCAGCGACCCCGCCCTACATCCAACCCGACTGATTTTAATGAAAGCAAACATCGCACTCACTCCCGGCGACGGCATTGGCCCCGAGGTGGTCAATGAGGCCCGGCTCGTGCTCGAGGCCGTGGCCCGGCTCCAGGGCCACCAATTCATGTTCACCGAGCACCTGCTCGGGGGCTGCGCCATCGACGCCAAGGGCACGGCCATGCCCGACGAGACCCTCGCCGCCGCGAAGGCCGCCGATGCGGTCCTGCTGGGCGCCGTGGGCGGCCCGAAGTGGGACGACCCCCAGGCCAAGGTCCGCCCGGAACAGGGCCTCCTGGCCATCCGCAAGGCCCTCGGCCTCTACGCCAACGTCCGCCCGGTGAAGCCCTATCCGTCGCTGGCCAAGCTCTCGCCGCTCAAGCCCGAGCGCGTGGCCGGCGTTGATTTCGTCGTCATCCGCGAACTGACCGGCGGGCTCTACTTCGGCACACCGAAGGGCCGCACGCAGACGCCCGAGGGCGAGGTTGCCGTCGATACGCTCATCTACA
>JAQSDJ010000169.1 GCA_029945855.1 Lacunisphaera sp. | reverse complement strand
ATCAGTCAATCCCCGAACGGTGGTCTCCTTTCAACTGCATGGATACGGCTTAGGCAAGGGCCCATGCCACGTCCCGGCCAGCGCAACTGCGCCGGTGCTAGGGCTCGAAATGGACCGGGGCTTCGACGAGCCGGAGCCGGAGTTTTTCGAGTTTCCCGGCGGCGCGGCGCGCGGCGTCGTTTTTCCCGAGCTGGGTCAGTGCCGTCACCCATTGTTCATAGAACTGCGGCTCGGTGTCCTTCAGCGCGATGGCGCGGCGGTAGAGCTTTTCCGCCGCGGCCCAGTCGCCCCGTTCCTGGGCGCGCTCGGCGAGGCGCTGCTGGTAGTAGGGATTGCGGTCGCGCACCGCCTGGGCGCGCCGCTCGTATTTGGCCGCGATGCGGCGGTCCTCCGCGGAACCGAGGCGTTGCAGGATGCCGACGTATCCCTCCAGGGCGAAAAGGTCGTTGGGGTCGGCCTGGAGGGAGCGTTCATAACAGGCGCGGGCCTCGGCCAGATGGTTGAAATGCGCGTGCATGGCCGCCCGGTTGGCCCAGGCGCCGGCACAGGTGGGATCGGTCGCGGTGGCCACGATCATCAGCTGCAGCGCTTCCGCCCGGCGCCCGTGCAGCAGCTCGAAGAACCCCACGTTGTCATAAAACTGGGCAAAGGCCCGTCGGTCGTCCACCACCGGCATGTCGGTGAGGGCCACGCCCGCGATTTCATCCAGCTGCAGGTCGACGAGGTGGACGTCGTGGCCGATCTCCACCCGGACGTTCATGTGCCGGACGGAGACGACGATGCTGCCGTAGCGGTCCCATTTCAGCGGGGTGTCGACGTTTTGAAACGCGGCGTCCAGGCCGAATTCCCGGGCGAGCGCCACGAAGAGGAAGGAGAAACTCACGCAATTGCCACGCCGTAGCCGGAAGGTCTCGCGCGCGTCGGTCGTGCGCTCGAAGTCATAGGTGAAATGCAGCCCGTCCGGCTTGAGGATCGCCTGTAGCAAAGCGCGCAGCCGGTCCTCGGGCCGGCGATGGACCAGGATCCTCTCGCCGAAGAAACGCCGCATCGGTTCGTCCACTTTCAGCAGTTCGCCCGGGTCGGTCGGGGCCTGATAGGCCAAGGCCGGCTCCGGCCCATCGGTCGCCGCCAGACCGGGGCAAAACCCCGCCCCGCCCGCCACCCACAGCAAGGCGAGACCCAACCCGCGGGGGAAATGGCGGCCGTTTATCACACGCAGACTGTATCAAGATGGCTCCCGGATTGCCCGCCTGATTTGTCCGCCTGATAACCGGGCGGGATTTGCCACGCGACGGCCTTGGGGCTCGTGCATCCTGATCCAGGAAATTCCGGGATGGACAAGGGGGGCGGCATACCGAGCATGGCGCGCGTATGCAGCGCCTGAAGCAATTGTTCGAACAGAACCAAGCCTGGGCCGAGGCGATCAAGCGCCGGGATCCCGGGTTTTTCCAGAAGCTCTCCCGCCAGCAAAACCCGGAATACCTTTGGATCGGCTGCTCGGACTCGCGCGTGCCGGCCAACGAGATCGTCGGCCTGCTGCCGGGCGAGGTGTTCGTCCACCGCAACATCGCGAACGTCGTCGTGCACACCGACCTGAACTGCCTTTCCGTGATCCAGTTCGCGGTCGATGTGCTCAAGGTGAAGCATATCATGGTGGTGGGCCACTACGGTTGCGGCGGCATCGGCAAGGTCATCCGCTGCGAGCGCGTCGGCCTGGCCGACAACTGGCTGCGCCACGTGCAGGATGTGCGGGAGAAGCACGAGGGCTGCCTGCACCGGCTGACCGATGACACCGCCCGCAGCGCGAAACTCTGCGAGCTGAACGTGGTGGAGCAAGTGGCCAACGTCTGCGCCACGACCATCGTCCGGGACGCCTGGGCCGCCGGGCAGGAGCTCACCGTGCACGGCTGGATCTACGGGCTGCGGGACGGCCTGTTGCGCGACTTGAAAGTGACCGCCAGTAGCGGGACGGAGGCGGCGGCCGCCTACGCCCAGGCGCTCGAGTTGCTGGCCCAGTGACCGGAGGATGCCCCCGATGATCAGGCAACTCGCGCACATCTGCCTCATGACGCATCAGCTGCCGGTGCTGACGGACTTTTATCGCGACCGCCTGGGATTGCCGGTCAAGTTTTCGCTCAAGCATGACGACGGCACGGTGTTCGGTCATTATTTCGAGTGCGGGTCCATGAGCTTCATCGAGATCTTTGACCGGGCCGGGGCCGCGAAGCAGTGGGGCGGGGACGCGGAAAAGCTGAAGCCTCACACCGGCACCCACTACAGCCACCTCTGCTTTGAAGTGCAGGACCTGGCGGACTTCCTCGCAAAGATCTCGGCCAGGGGCGTCACCATCGACCGGCCGGTCACGGTCGGGATGGATCATTCCAAACAGGCGTGGATCAAGGATCCCGACGGCAACGTCATCGAGCTGATGGAATACACGCCGCAGAGCCTGCAGCGCTGAGGCGGGGTCAGGCAGTTGAAGGGGGTGGAACCGGGCCTCCATCCTTCGCCAAGCCTACGGCCGGCAGGCCGGACCGGTTTTCCCAGCGCGCGACCAACAACCCGTCCGGAGGACGGGTTCCACCGTTCAGTGACGGGTGGCATATTCGGGAATGGGCATTGGGCATCGATACGGCTGAGGCCGGACACAAAAAGGCCCGCGGCGGAAGCCGCGGGCTTTTGAAATCTCAAATCTGAAATTCGAGATGGGGCGTGCTTTAAGCGCGGCCCAGGTAGGAACCGTCAGCGGTGCTGACCTTGATCAGTTCGCCCGTCTTGATGAAGAGCGGCACCTGCACGACCAGGCCGGTCTCGCAGGTGGCGGGCTTCTGGACGTTGCTGGCGGTGTCGCCCTTGATGCCCTCGGAACTCTCGGTGACCTTGAGCGTGACGGAGGAGGGAATGTCGATGGTGACAGGGACGTCGTTGATGAAGAGCACGTCGGCCTTGCCGTTGGCCACGAGGTAGTATTTCGACTCGCCGATCATGGTGGCGTTGATCTCGAAGGTCTCGAAGGTCTCCGGGTCCATGAAGGAGAAGTTCTCGCGGTCGGCGTAGCTGAACTCCAGCGTGCGGCGGTCGGTGGGGAGGACGTCCACGTGGTCGGGCGAGTTGAAGCGCTGCTCGAGCGACTTGCCATAGCGCAGGTTGCGCATCTTCACCTGGACGAAGGCGCGGAGGTTGCCCGGCGTGCGGTGCTGGGTCTCCATGATGAGGTGGGGCTCACCGTTGAAGGTGATGACTTGGCCTTTGCGGAGGTCGTTGGCGGCGGGCATGACGGATTCGGATGGGGGATGTTGATGACGTAAAGGGATAGGAATACGGAGCGGGTTTTGCCGATGTCAACCCCGGGCTCGCGGAATCTGCGTCCCGGGCAATTCCCTGCGCCATCACCCGCCCGGCGGCGGCATCAGGCGGGTGGGTTTTGCGCCTTCCGCCATCTCCAAGCTTGTCATTTCCAAGAGGTTTCCGACACTGCCCCGACACACCCATGAAGCAGCGCACCCTCTTGCGCGAGGTCTCCATCAAGGGCAATGCCCTGCACACCGGAGACGCCGTGCACCTGACCCTGAAGCCCGCTCCCGCAAACCACGGCATCGTGTTCAAACGCACGGACCTCCAGGGCCAGCCCGAAATCAAGCCCCGCGTCGACCTCGTCACCGACCTCGTCCGCGCCACGACCATCCAGCAGGGGCACGCCAAGATCCACACCGTGGAGCACGTGCTCAGCGCTCTCAGCGGCTGCGGCGTGGACAACGCCCTCATCGAGATGGACGCCAGCGAGCCGCCGATCCTCGACGGCTCCGCCCGCGAGTTCGTGAAGCTCATCCAGCAGGGCGAGCCCGTCGAGCAGGACGCCGAGCGCGAGTATTTTACACTCACCGACACGATCTCCGTCTCGCGGGGCAACTCCTCGATCATCGCGCTGCCGTTCGACGGCCTGAAGATCACCTGCACCAGCGCCGACGACCGCGGCATCCACACGCAGCACCTCTCGCTCACGATCGATCCCGACATCTACATCACGCAGGTCGCCGCGGCGCGCACGTTCACCATCTACGAGGACATCGAGGAGCTCCTGAAGCTCGGCAAGATCAAGGGCGGCTCGCTCGACAGCGCCATCGTCATCAAGGGCGACAAGATCATCTCGAAGGAACCGCTGCGCTTCAACGACGAGTTCGTGCGGCACAAGATCCTCGACATCATCGGCGACATCACGCTGCTCGGGATCCCGCTGAAGGCGCACATTGTGGCCACACGCCCCGGCCACGCGCTCAACGCCGAGCTGACCAAGGTCCTGTTTGAGAAGTATTCCGCGTGGCAAAGGGGCGGCAAGAAGGCCGTCAAGCCCGCGGCGCCCAAGGCCGACATCGCCACGGAGACCTCCCTCGACATCCGCCGCGTGCTCGATCTGGTGCCGCACCGCTATCCCTTTGTCATGATCGACCGCATGGTGGAGATGACCGCGGATGCGGCCACGGCCATCAAGAACGTCTCGATCAACGAGCCGTATTTCCAGGGCCACTTTCCCGGCAATCCCGTCATGCCCGGCGTGTTGCAGATCGAGGCGATGGCGCAGGCCGCCGGCATCCTCATGATCCGGCGGACCACCATGGAAGGGAAGACCACCCTTTTCATGAGTTGCGACAAGGTCAAATGGCGCAAACCCGTCCGGCCCGGTGACCAGCTGCTCATCAAGGTCAAGATCACGAAGGTGCGCGGCGCCGTCGTCTGTGCCGAGGGCGAGTGCACGGTCAACGGCCAGACGGTCTCCTCCGCCGAGCTGATGTTCGCCCTGGTGGACAACGCCGAGGTTGATTGAGCCATGGCCAAGCAAATCCATCCCACCGCCATCATCGAGCCGGGCGCCGAGTTGGGTGACGAGGTCGTCGTCGGCGCCTACGCCTACGTCGGCGGCCGCGCCGTCATCGGCGAGGGCACGGTGCTGCACCATCACGCCAACGTCGAGGGCCGCACCACCATCGGCCGGAAGTGCGAGATCTTCCCGTTCGCCTGCGTCGGCACCAAGACGCACGACCTGAAATACAAGGGCGGCGAGCCCGGCCTGGTCGTCGGCGACCGGAATGTGTTTCGTGAATATGTCAGCGTGCACGGCGCGACCCAGGAGACGGACAACACCCGCATGGGACACGACAACGTCATGCTCGCCTACAGCCACATCGCGCACGACTGCGTCGTCGGCGACTATCTCGTCATGAGCGCGCAGTCCGCGCTGGCCGGCCACGTGGTGGTGGAGGACCACGTCAACATCGGGTGGGGGACCGGCGTGCACCAGTTCTGCCGCCTCGGCGCCTACGCGATGCTCGGCGGCATGTCGAAGATCGTGCAGGATGTGCCGCCCTTCATCATCGCCGACGGCAATCCCGCCATCGCCCGGTCGATCAACAAGGTCGGGCTCGAGCGCCTCGGCTTCACCCCCGAGCGGCTGGAGGCGGTGAAACAGGTTTTCCGCATCTTCTACCGCGCCGGGCACAACCGCTCCCAGGCCTTCGAGCGCATGCATGCCCACGCCCTGAGCGAGAACGTGGATTTCCAGCACTTCCTCAAGTTCGTCGAGATCAGCGAACGCGGCGTCGTGGCCGGCCGGTGAGTGGAGGCGGGACCGTCGGTCCCGCAGGGTAGGGGCCGTTGCCCTCAACGGCCCGGGCGCTTGAGGGCAAGCGCCCCTACCGCCTCAGGCCCCCGCCGGCGGCTTGCCGAGTTCCCGCAGCAACTCGTAACTGTAGAGTCCGGTGCGGTGGCCGTCGCTGAAGTCGAACTGGATCGCATAGTTGCCGACACGCGACCAGCTGGTCACCTCGACCCCCACGTAGTTGCGCGGCACCTCGCCGCCGTATTGGTGGCCGAAGATGTCGCGCTCGCCCTTCACCGCCGCGCTCGGCGAGGCGGCCCGCAGCGTGGCGAAGGTGATGAAGCTCTCCGTGCCGTCATCCCACCGGATGGCCACCTCCGCCCCGATCAGTTGGATATCTACGGGAACTTGCATGGTTTGAGTTATTCGCAAGTCGGGCGCGGAGTAAAGAACTGGCTGAGCCCGGGAAGGGGGGGCGGCGGGAGGCGGGATCGCCCGCGACGGGCCGTCAGATGTAACAATGGAACGATTGAATTCGGGTGGCAGGAAAGTAACCTGCCGGTAGTTTCATCTTCAACCCAAGTTGCGTCCCATGACCACGAAGTCCAAAACCGCCCAGTCCGCTCCCGCCGCCCGGAAACTGATCGTCCGCATCAACACCGCCCAAAAACTTGCGGATGCGGCCAAAAAGCAGGCCAAGGCGGCCAAGGCCGATCTCAAGTCGGCGAAGAAGCTATGGAAGGAATCGAAGCGTGCCGCCAAGGCCGCCCGCAAGGAGGTCAAGTTCCTCAAGGCCGAACGGGCCGCCTTGGGGGCGCGGAAAGCCGCCGTGCCCCATAAATCTGCGCCCCGAAAACCGGCTCCGCCCGAGACGCCGGTGAAAGCATCGTCACCCGAAACAATCTCCCCGGTTCCCCCGGAGAATCCCGCGGTTGCCGGAGATAATCCGGGTCCGGCCTGAGTTGCCATCTTCAAGGTCGGTTAGGGGAAGTCGACCGATGGATCGGGCGTAAGGTCCGCCCTGCAAAAACGGCCGGAGAAATATTGCAAAGAAAACGGCGCGAGGTGTCCTGCCCCGGTGTTCCCGGTTCACCGGTGGGCGTCCTTAGTCCACGAGACATGGGCTTCGGCATGAGTCCGGCGGAGACGAAGTGTCGGGGCGCAAATCGCGCCACAAGACAGCGCCCTGCCGGGTCGGATTCGCCGGCTGGTGGAGAGGGGGTGTTCCGCCGGGCCGCCTGGTCGTTCTTACCACGCCTCCGGCTCCGCCGCGGGAGGCGGCTTCGGCTTCTTGAGCCGGCCCGCGTAACTCCGGTCGATTTCCTCGATCTCGGGCTCGGGGATGCGGGTGAAGGCGATGCGCATCGGCGCGTCCTGCGTGGCGCCGTGGGCGCCCCCGAGATAGACGCTGTTCTTGCCGAGCACCTTGTTCAGGTGGTCCACCGCCTCGAAGAGCTTGCCGCGGGCCTGCTCGGTCTTCTCCTCGAACAGGTCGGGCGTGTGCATCTTCAGGTCGATCAGGCCGGTGAGATGCACGCCGATCCGCAGCGGGGTGCGGCGGGAGAATTTCGCCGGCCGCTTGCCCCACAGTTCGTTCAGCGCGTGGGTGAGCCGCAGCGTGTCCTGGGTCTCGGTCAGCTGGATCTCGTCGGACCAGTGGGTCTCGTCGGTGTAGTCCACGGAGGCGCTCAAGGCGGAGGCGTAGAGCCGGGAGTGGCGCAGGCGCATCGCCGCCTTCTGCAGCAGGCGGTGTAGCACGGCGAGGCCGTCGGGGTGGTTGCGTTTGGCCGGCGGCAGCACGTGGCCGTGGCCGATGCTCTGGCCGGTCTTTTGCTCGAAGTAGGGGAGATCCTCGCCGTGCAGCAGGCGCCAGATCTGCTCGCCGCGGACGCCGCCCCAGATGCCGCGGAACTCGGCCATCGTGGCGGCGTAAAGCTGCGCCATCGTCGTGATGCCGTGTTCGCCGAGACGCCGCTGGATGTTCGGACCGATGCCCGCGATGTCGCCGGGCGCGAGGTGCAGCAATTTTCCCGGGATGTCGGCGTCATCGAGGATGACGAGTCCGTCGGGCTTCTGCATGTCGGAAGCAACCTTCGCCAGCAGCCAGGTCGGCGCGATGCCGATGGAACTGCGGAGCAGGGGGCCGACCTCGCGGGTGATCTTCGCCTTGATTTTCCGGGCCAGCTTCCCGGCCTCGTTGCGGTCCAGCATCTCGTGCAGGTGGGCGGTCACCTCGTCGATGGACTGGACCTCGATGTCTGGCACGAGGGAGGCGATGACCTCCTTCAGCCGGCGGTGATAGGTGATATAGGTCTCGGGCCGGGCCTCGACGATGATGATGCCGGGGCACATCCGGCGGGCGTCGGACACGCGGGCGTTGCGCGTCAGGCCCAGGGCCTTGGCCTCGAGGCTGACGGCGACGCAGCCTGTGGTCTCCGCCATCACCGGCACGATGGCGACCGGCTTGCCCCGGAGTTCGGGGCGCTCCTGCTGCTCCACCGAGGCGAAGAAGGAGTTGAAGTCGATGGTGAGGTAACGCAGCGCCATGGCGGTAATTTTGGTCGCGCGCGACGGTTCGCAAGCTGCTTGTTGCCGGGCCCGCCGGGCGGCAGCGGCTCGGCCTCTGCGAAGAAACGGCGCGCATGGCCGTCTCATACTATTGTTAGACCAACGGGGCTTTTGATTTAAGTCCCCGAGCTGTCTTTGTTCGCTGCCAAGACCGGCCACCCCTCGTTCCCTCCTCGTCCGGTCATTCCCCGTAATGTTACCCACCTCCTCACGCGTCGTTGCAGTCCGCGCTCGGCTATGAGCATGGACTGATGTGTTTGTAAACCTAACCCCAACATGAAAGACCAAACCAAAAAACTCCTGGTTGCGCTACTCGCCTGTGCGGGTGCGTGGCCATTGGCCGCCCAGACCACTGCCCCGTCCCCGACGCAGCAAGCCGCCAATCCCGGCGGGGCTGTTCCCGTCGTTGCCAGTCTCGAAGACGACAAGACCATCGTGCTGTCCCCATTTGAAGTGACGGCCACCCGGGATACCGGCTACCAGGCCAGCGAAACCCTCGCGGGCACCCGTATCCGCACCGACCTGAAGGATGTCGGTTCCGCGATCTCGGTCATCACGGCCGAATTCATGAAGGACGTCGGCGCCACCGACAGTTCCACCTTGCTGCAATACACGACCAACGCCGAGGTCGCCGGCACGCGCGGCAGCTACGCCGGCCTGGGCAACGGCACCAGCATGGATGAAACGGGCACGCTCCGCGCCCCCTCGGGCGCCCAGCGTGTGCGCGGTCTGGCCTCGGCCGACATGACCCGCGATTTCTTCGTCACGGACATTCCGTGGGATTCCTTCAACGTGGACCGCATCGACATCCAGCGCGGACCGAACTCCATCCTGTTCGGCCTGGGCAGCCCGGCCGGCATCGTCAACGCCACGACCCGCAACGCGGAGTTCCGCAACAAGGGGGAAGTCCAGTTCAAGGTCGGCTCCTACGGCAGCACGCGCAGCTCGATCGATCTCAACCAGGAGCTCATCAAGGGCGTTCTCGCCGTCCGGCTGGACGGCCTCTGGAACAACGAGAAATACCAGCAAAACCCGGCCTTCCAGGACGACAAGCGCTTCTACGCCGCCCTCCGTTTCGACCCGCAGCTCTTCAAGGACCGCACCTGGCACACGAGCCTCAAGGCGAAGTATGAGAACGGCGACATCAAGGCCAACCGTCCGCGCATCACCCCGCCGAACGACAGCATCACGCCGTGGTTCCGCGGCGTTAATAACTCCAGCTTGAACGGCGGCATGGGCAAGCTGGCCATCCCCAACGGCTATGAGGTCGGCGCGGCCACCTCCGCCCTCAGCCCCTGGCTCAGCGGCGGCGGCATCGACCAGCAGCAGCCTGCCTGGTTCATCGACGGCGTGACGAGCGCCCTCGACCGCATCTACGGTGGCTACGTCAATACCGGCGCGCGCAATGCCGACGGCACCGTCCGCGCGGTGAACGATTCCATCAGCGGCCAGCGTTATGCCCAGCCGTTCTTTGGTCTCACCAGCCTGAGTTCCTTCGCCGGCATCGCCGGACTTCCCGGCTCCACCTATGGCCAATACCGCACGCAGTCGCTGATGGATCCGACGGTCTTCGATTTCTACAACAACCTGATCGACGGCCCGAACAAGAAGGAGTGGGAGAAGTGGAACACCTTCAACCTCGACCTCAGCCAGACGATGTTCGACGACCGCCTTGGCGTCCAGCTGACCTATGACAAACAGAACTACAAGCGTGGCGGCGAGGCGCTGATCGGCAACAGCGACTACAGCAGCCCGACCCTCACCATCGACATCCTGCAGAATTTCCAAGACTTCGGTGCGAACCGCAACTTTGGCCGGGCCTATGTCCTCGCCGGCCCGGGCGGTGGCAACTCCTACGTGAGCGAGCGCAAATATACCCGTGGCTCGCTGTTTGGGGAGCTTCGCTCCAAGGATTTCTTTGACAGCGCGTTCCTGGTGAAATTGCTCGGCAAGCACCGCTTCAACGGTGTCTATAGTGACGAGAAATATTTCGCCGAGACCCGTCGGTGGCAGATGTATGCCAACAACCGGGCTTGGGACAGCTATTGGACCCGGACGGACGGCAACTCGAACGGCATCAACAACCGTCCGCCGGTGGGCGTCATCTACCTCGGGCCCTCGATCGCCAGCCAGGCCACGGCGGCCGGCGCCAACCTCCCGGGCATTGCCGCCCCCATCACGTTTGCCAACGGCAACCTCTATTATTTCGATGCGACCTGGAAGAATCCCACGGGAGTCAACTTCACTGATCCTTGGTCGGTTCCGGCCAATCTGGCACCGATGTTCAGCACCACCCTGCCCACGGGTCAGACGCAGTATCTGCAGAATTCGAATCCCGCCAACTACGTCGGCTGGAACACGAACTATCAGATGAATTTGCTGCGTTACAACGACGGCCAGGACCTGGGCCTGCTCCGGAACGCGAGCAAGAGCCTGCGCACGACCAAGTCCTTGGCCGGCACCTGGCAGGGTTTCCTCTGGAACGATGCGATCGTCCCGACCCTCGGCTGGCGCTTCGACGAGGTCAAAGGCCAGAACGTGGTCGCCAATTCGGTCTCCAACAACCGCGCCATGCTGAACCTGAACGAAACCGGTGCGGCCACTTCGCTGCCCTATGCGCTGCCGCAAGCCGCCACGGGGATGAACAGCAACCAATCCTATTCGCTCTTCAAGGATCACTCCACCTCCGGCGGTGTGGTCGTGCACCTGAACAAGATTCTCGAGAAGGACCCGTTGCCGATCAACATCAGCCTCTCCTACAACAAATCGAGCAACTTCCAGGTCACCAACACGCGCCGCGACGTCTATGGCAAAGTGATCAGCAACCCGAGCGGCGCCACCAAGGACTACGGCGTCCTGCTCTCCACCAAGGACGGCAAGTATTCCTTCCGCGCCCTCAAATACGAGACCAGTCTGGCCAACGCCGACACCCAGCTCGATTCCAGCGGCCTGACCGGCACCATCAAGAACGGCCTGAACTGGCGCAATATCATGCTCTATCACCTGACGGGCTACGCCTGGTCCACCGTCACCACGGGTAATAACATCCGCTTTGAATGGACGCCGGCCTATGTGA
The DNA here is from genome assembly GCA_029945855.1 of Lacunisphaera sp. Taxonomy (GTDB): domain Bacteria; phylum Verrucomicrobiota; class Verrucomicrobiia; order Opitutales; family Opitutaceae; genus Lacunisphaera. The sequence continues at coordinate 8,025 of JAQSDJ010000169.1, read as the reverse complement.
ATTCGAGCGGCCGGACAGTCTGGTCTCAGGACAAGGTGAACGCGGGCCAGCCCGCGCCCGCCGGTGCGACCTTGCAGACTGACGCACAGTCCATCGCCCAGCGCGATGCCTCCATCCGCTCCTGGAATGAGATCCAGAAATATCTCCAGACGAACGGCTACTTCTCGGCTTGGAACTACGGCTCAGGCCCGACCACGTCGACGGTGCTCACCGATCGCGCCACCTACGAGGCGAACCCCGGCGCCTATCAGCCCGACGCCCTGAGCGTTTATGATTACCGCAACAACGCCGCCCTGCAGGGCTTCGCGGTGACGGCTGACACCCAGTCCAAGGGCTACGAGTTCGAGTTCACAGCCAATCCCCTGCCGAACTGGCGCATCGCCTTCAACGCGGCCAAGACCACGGCGGTCCGCACCAACGTCGGCGGACCGCTGCTTGATGGGCTCGTCGACTACATGACGACCCGGATCGGCACGGCCACCGTCCCCGGTGCCGCTGGTGACATGATCATGTTCAATGCGCACTTCGATGATCCGACCAACGTGATCTGGAACAACGGCACCTGGAAAAACTTCCGCTCCGGCTACACGCTGATGAAGCTGCAGGAAAATGCCGCCGCCTCCGAGCTCCGCAAGTGGCGCTACAACGTCGTCACCAACTACTCGTTCACCAAGGGTAAGTTGAAGGGTGTCGGTGTTGGCGGCAGCTACCGCTGGCAGGACAAGGTTGTCATCGGCTACCCGGTGCTCCAGGCCGCCAATGGCCTCGCCACTTTCGACCTGACCCAGCCCTACTACGGTCCTGCGGAAAAGGGGATCGACCTGTGGGCCAGCTACGAGCGCCGGCTCACCAAGAAGATCAACTGGAAGATCCAGGCCAACGTGCGCAACCTCGGCCAATACGAGGGGCTCATCCCGGTTTCCGTCCAACCGGACGGCCAGACCTGGGCCGGCGTCCGCATGCAGCCGACCGAGGAATGGTTCGTGACGAACACGTTCAGCTTCTAAACGCCTTCGTTTGGGTTTGTTCACCAAGGGCGGGGTCGTTCACGACCCCGCCCTTGTCGTCTCTCGTTCCTGCTTCATTTTGTCCTGTCCGTCCATCGTTCCGCACTCGGTTTTCACTTCCGGGGCCGGCTAGGCGACGCTCGCCATGTCCAGGTCAATCGGGCTATGAAAACACCTGACTGCCAACCTCCCCATCTCATGCAATCCGTCACCCGTCTCCTTTTGTCCCTTGGAATTCTGGCGTGCCTCTCCGGCTCCGCCCTCGCCGCCGCCGACCTGCCGCACCTGCGCAAGCAGGGCACCGCCACCCAGCTGATCGTCGACGGCCAGCCGTTTCTCGTCCGCGGCGGCGAGCTCGGCAATTCCAGCGGCGAGCCGGACTACCTGCGCTCTGCCTGGCCGAAACTGAAGGCGATGAACCTCAACACCGTGGTCGCCCCCGTGTATTGGGACGTCATCGAGCCGGCCGAGGGCCGGTTTGAATTCGCGACGCTCGACGGCCTGCTCGCCGACGCCCGGGCGAACGACCTGCGCCTCGTGCTGCTCTGGTTCGGCTCGTGGAAGAACAGCATGTCGTGCTACGCCCCGGCCTGGGTGAAGCGCGACCAGGCGCGCTTCCCGCGCTCCCTGGACTCCGCCGGTCGCGGTCTGGAGATCCTGTCGCCGTTCCACGCCGCCAATCGCGACGCTGATGTCCGGGCCTTCACCGCCCTCATGCGCCACCTCCTGGCGAACGACCCGCAGCACACGGTTGTCATGGTGCAGGTCGAGAACGAGATCGGCATGATTCCCGAGGCGCGGGACCGCAGTCCGGAGGCGGAGAAGCAGTTCGGCTCACCCGTGCCGGCGGCGCTGATGAATTACCTCTTGAAAAACCAGGCGGCGCTCGCGCCCGAGCTGGCGGCGACCTGGTCGGCGGCCGGCGGGAAAAAATCCGGCACCTGGGCCGAGGTCTTCGGCGGCGGCGCCGCGGGGGAGGAGATCTTCATGGCCTGGCATTTTGCGGCCTACACCCAGGCCGTCACCGCGGCCGGCAAGGCCGAGCTGGCCCTGCCGATGTTTGCCAATGCGGCGCTGATCCGCCCGGGCTACCAGCCGGGGCAGTATCCGAGCGCGGGGCCCCTGCCGCATCTGATCGATGTCTGGCGCGCGGCCGCGCCAGCCCTGGATTTCCTGGCTCCGGACATCTATTTCCAGAATTTCTCCTATTGGGCGCAGCTCTACACCCGCAGCGGCAACCCGCTGTTCATTCCCGAGGCCCTGCGCAGCCCGGAGGCCGCGGTCAACGGGCTCTATGCCTTCGGGGCGCTCGATGCGATCGGGTTCTGCCCCTTTTCCATCGAGACGAACACCGAGCCCGCCGCCGGCTACCTGACGGCGAGCTTCGACCTCGTGCGACAGCTCACGCCGCTGCTCGTGGAAAAACAGGGCCGCGGCCTCACGGCGGGCTTTCTGCAGGAAAGTGTGGAAAGCAAGCAGCCGCAGCAGGTCCGTTTCGGGCAATGGATCATGCGCGCGGCTTTCGAGCGCGCCGCCCCGCCGTCGCTGGCCGACGGTCTCGCGGTCGTGATCGGGACGGAGAATTCCGCCCTGGCGGCCGGCGGCCGGGCCGGCGCCGCGCCGGCGGGCGGCCTGATGATCGCCCTCGGCGACGACGAGTTTCTCTTCGCCGGCATCGGCCTGACGATCACCTTCGCCTCCACCGAGCCCGGTCAGCAGGCCGGCATCCTCAGTGTCGCCGAGGGCGGCTTCGTGGACGGTCAGTGGCGGCATATCCGCTGGCTCAATGGCGACCAGACGCACCAGGGCCGCCACGTGCGCCTCGAACCGGGCCGGTTCTGCATCCAGCGCGTCAAACTCTACCGCTACCGTTGAGGTGTCCCATGCCTATCCGATTTATGAGCCTGGTGTTCCTTGCGGCCGTCAGCGTGGGCGTGGTTGCGGCCGACCCGGTCAAGCGCGTGGCCCTCGTGTTCGACGACGGCCCGAAGCCGGCCGATGCCGGGCCGCTGCTGGAACTGCTGGCGCGGGAAAAGGTGGCGGTGACCTTCGCGCTGGTCGGCGACCGGGTGAAGGAAAGCCCTGAGACCGCCCGGGCGATCGCCGCCGCGGGCCACGAGATCGCCAACCACTCGCAGGCGCACGCCCATCCGCAGGACCTGGACGATACCGCCCTGGACCGGGAGGTGGCGGCGGCGCAGCAGGGGCTCATGGCGGCCACTGGCCGCGCCCCCCGGTGGTATTGGCCCCCGTTCCTCGAGGTGGACGACCGCGTCCGCGCCGCCGTCCCGCGCGCGCGCCTCGCTCTCTACGCCCCCCGCCACCTCGTGGTGTCCAAGGATTACGACAACAGCGTGCCGGCCGCCGAGATCTTCCGCCTGGCCACCACGGACGTGCGCGACGGCTCGGTGATCCTGTTCCACGAGTGGCGGAAGGAAACGCGCGAGCAGCTGCCCGCCATCCTCGCCGAGCTCCGCCGGCAGGGTTGCGTTTTCCTCACTTTCAGCGGCCTCCATGGGTCGCTCGCCGCCTCGGATGCCGCCGCCGCGCCCGTGATCCCTCCCGGCGGCGATCCGCTGCTCGCGCGGGACAGCGCGGGCAGTTTCGAGGCCACAGGCGGGCAGGGGAATGGCGATGCCATCCGGCTCACCTTGATCGACACGGAAGGGCCGGGCTTCACCCGGGCCATGCACATCGAGACCAGCCGCGACCTCAGCCCGGCGTGGGCTGTCGAGGTGCGGACGCCGCTCAACCGGGCGGTGCAAAAGGGGGAGATCGGCCTGGTGCGCTTCTTCGCCCGCACCCTCGCCTCCGCCGACGAGACGGGGGCCGGCCAGGTGCGCGTCGCGGTGCAGCAGGCCGGCCCCGATTACGCGAAGAGCCTCGAAAGCACCGTGTCCATGCGTGGCGCGTGGCAGGAGTTTCTGCTGCCGTTTGTGTTCGCGGACAACTACGCGGCGGGCGGGGTCGAGCTTACCTTCGGCTTCGGCTTCAAGCGCGAGATCGTCGAGCTCGGCGGGGTGGAGCTGCTGCATTATGGCCGGCGTGTGGAACTCGCCGCGCTGCCGCGGACCCGCTTCACCTACGCCGGCCGCGAGCCGGACGCGGCCTGGCGCCGCGCGGCGCTGGCCCGCATCGACCAGATCCGGAAATCCGCTTTTCTCATCGAGGTGCGCGACACGGCGGGGCAGCCCGCGGCCGGCGCCACCATCCGCGTCGAGCAGCGGAAAAGTGCGTTCCAGTTCGGTTCCGCGCTGCAGTTCGCGCGCCTGGTGCAGGATTCGCCGGAAAACCAAATCTACCGCGAGAAGGCGCTGCAGCTGTTCAATGCCGCCAGCCCCGAGAACGAGCTCAAGTGGCCGGCCTGGGATGGCGAATGGGGGGACCGCTTCGACCGGTCGCAGTCCCTGACGGCCCTGCGCTGGTTGCGGGAGCAGGGGTTTCACGTGCGGGGCCATGTGCTCGTCTGGCCGGGCTGGAAAAACCTGCCCAAGAGCATCGGCGCCCTGAAGGATGGGAAGAAAAACCAGGCCAAGATCCCGCCGCTCGTGCTCCGGCACATCGCCGACATCACCGGGGCGACGCGCGAGTTCGTGCAGGAGTGGGACGTGCTCAACGAACCCTACGACAACCACGACCTCATGGCGCTATTCGGCACCGACATCATGGTGGACTGGTTCAAGGCGGCCCGGGCCGGCGCGCCGGATGCACCGCTCTACCTGAATGATTACAGCAACCACGACCTCGTCGACGACAAGGCGCACTGTCTCGATTTCTTCAAGGTCGCGAAGTTCCTCCAGTCGAAGGGCGCCCCGCTGGGCGGCCTGGGCCTCCAGGGCCATATCAGCGCGCAGCCCACCCCGCCGGAACGCGTGCTGGCCGCGCTCGAGGTCTATGCGGAGTTCAAGCTCCCGATCCGCTTCACCGAGTTCGACGTCGACACCACCGACGAGCAGTTGCAGGCCGACTACACCCGCGACTTCCTGATTCTCGCTTACAGCCATCCGTCGGTGGTCGGGGTGCAACACTGGGGCTTCTGGGAAAAAGCGCACTGGCGACCGGCCGCGGCGCTGTTCCGGGCCGACTGGTCCCCGAAGCCGGCCGCCCAGGTCTATGAGGACCTGGTCCTCCGCCAATGGCGCACCAAGCTTAAGGGCCGGGTCGGCTCCTCCGGCCAGGCCGAGGGCCGCGGGTTTCACGGTGACTACGTTGTCACCGTTGAGCGGGACGGAAAACGCACCGAGCAGACCTTCACCTTGCGGTCGGATGAATCCAAGACCGTGGTGACAGTCACGCTTCCCTGATGGCCGCCCGAATGTTTCCACCTGTTGTCAGCGTCTCCCGGAGGCGAAAGCTTGCGCTGGGTGTCTTTATCCTGGCCGCCCTCGCCGGGGCCGCGGCGACCTGGACGGCGGACAACGGCAACGGCACCTTCACCAACCCGCTGTTCTATGAGGAATTTTCGGATCCCGACCTGATCCGGGTGGGGGAGGACTATTACCTGACCGGGACGACCATGCACGCCATGCCCGGCCTGCCGGTCCTGCACTCGCGGGACCTGGTGAACTGGCGGCTGCTCGGCTACGCGTTCGACCGGCTCGATCTCGGACCGGAGTTTCGCTTGGAAGGAGGGCAGGACATCTACGGCCAGGGCATCTGGGCGCCGAGTCTTCGCCACCATGACGGTGTCTTCCATATCTTCACCAACATCAACCGGCACAAGACCCAGCATTTCACGGCGACGAACCCCGCCGGTCCCTGGGCGCGGGTGGCGATGCAGCGTTCGCTGCACGATCTGTCGGTGCTCTTCGACGACGACGGCAAGGTTTGGGTCGTCTGGGGCTACCGCACCATCCGGCTCGCGCAGCTCAACGCCGATCTCACCGACCTCGTTCCCGGCAGCGAGCGCATCATCCTCGAGAATTCCAACGACATCGGTGAGGGCCTGCATTTCTACAAGATCGACGGGACCTATTACATCACGAGCGCCTGGTATCAAGATCGCATGCGCCTCGCCTGCGCGCGGGCGAAGTCGCTCGACGGTCCGTGGGAGACGAACCCTGCGATCAGCATCGACGAGGACTGGGGTCTCGCCCAGGGCAACCGCCTGTGGGACACGAAGGGGCCTCCCTTCAAGGTCACCCCCGGTGACCCAGCCGCGCGCGGCCGGCTGTCGCTCCATCAGGGAGGCATCGTGCGGACACCGTCCGGCGAGTGGTGGGGGTTCTCCATGATGGATTATAACTCTCTCGGCCGTCTCACCGGACTCTCGCCGGTCACCTGGCAGGATGGTTGGCCTTATTTTGGCCTGCCCGGCAACCTGCGCCGCACGCCCCGCACCTGGCTCAAGCCCGACACCGGCCACACGGCTCCCCCCGCCGCGCCCTATCAGCGCGACGACGACTTCACCGGTCCCGCCCTGGCCAATGTCTGGCAATGGAATCACGTGCCCGACGACGCGCAGTGGTCGCTCACGGAACGGCCCGGATACCTGCGGTTGCACGCGCGACCGGCGACGGATTTCTGGCGGGCCCGCAACACGCTCATGCAACGCGCCATCGGTCCGCGCTCCAGCCCGACCGCCGTGCTCGATGCCTCCAACCTGAAACCCGGCGACGTCGCCGGCCTCGCCCTGCTGAATTTGCCTTATGCCTGGCTCGGGGTGCGGCGGGAGGCCGACGGTCTCGTGCTCGCGCAGTTCAACCAGTTCAACGGAAAATCCGACCGCGTGCCGCTGACGGGTCCGCGGATCTGGCTGCGCGCCGATTGTGATTTTCTCACCGAGCTAGCCACGTTCAGCTACAGCATCGACGGCGAAACCTACCGGCCCATCGGGGGGGCCTTCACGATGGTTTTCCAACTGAAGACCTTCCAAGGAGTGCGGTATTCGCTTTTCGCCTTCAATGACGCCGGCACACCCGGGGGAGCGGGCGACTTTGACGCTTTCTCCGTCGCGGAACCGTTGCCGCGGGGCCTGATGCGGCCCATCCCGGTCGGCCGCTCAATCTCCCTCACGGTTCACGGTGGGGACGTCGCCCTTGGCCTGAAGGACGACACGCTGGCCGCCGTGCCCGCGAGCGCGGCCGCGCGATTCACGGTCCTCGATGCTGGCCTGGGTCGCGTGAGCCTGCGCGCCGGAGACGGACGTTTGCTGGCGGTCTCGTCACGCGAGGGGATGCCGGCCGTGGCCTTGAGCGTCGGGGCGCCGGCACCGACCAGCACCTTCCAATGGATCGAGAATGTCTACGGCGACTTGCTCCTGCTATCGACGGCGACCAACCGATACCTCCACGTTGATCCTGCAACCGGCTCCATCACCGCCGCGCACCCCGGCCCTGCGCCGGATCGCCGCGACGGCTCCTGCTTCAACTGGCAGGCAACTGAACTTCAACCCTGACCTCCCTCATGGAATATTCACGACTCACCCGCGCCTTCGTCGTCTTTGCCCTGATCCTGACCGGTTCCGCCCGGGCCGCGCTCGGCGATCCCTCGTTGCTCGGCACCGGAGCTTCGGGCGAGTTCCCCTTGGTTCGGGCCGGCGCGACCGCTCCCCTGGTCGTCGCGGCCAATGATTGGCCCGGGGTCCGGCGCGCGGCCGGGGACCTGCAATCCGACATCGAGCGCGTGACCGGCCGGAAACCCGCGCTGGGCACCGCCGCTTCAGGCCCGACCGTGATCATCGGCACCTTGGGCCGCAGCGAAGTGATCGACGGTCTTGTGGCGGCGGGCAAGCTCGACGTCGGGGCCATCCGCGGGCGCTGGGAAGCATTTCTCCTTGAGACGGTCGATCATCCCCTGCCGGGCGTTGATCAAGCGCTGGTCATCGCCGGCAGTGACAAGCGCGGCACCATCTACGGCATCTATGAACTGTCGCAGCAGATCGGCGTGTCGCCCTGGTATTGGTGGGCCGATGTGCCGGTGAAGAAGAGCGCCGAGCTTTACCTCCGGCCGGGCCGCACGGTGGTCGACAGTCCCGTCGTGCAATACCGCGGCATCTTCCTCAACGACGAGGCACCCG
>JAQSDJ010000168.1:4124-19452 GCA_029945855.1 Lacunisphaera sp. | reverse complement strand
AAATGTGTTACCCATGTCTCCGATCACCTGTTACCCTTGTCTCCGGCCTAAACACTCCGGACGGGTTGTCGGAAGCCCGCCAAGGCAAACCGGTCCGGAGGACCGGTTCCACCCAGCTCAACGGCAAGATCCCGCCTCAGTTGTTCGCCGCGAACTTGAACGTCCAGAGATCCGTGGCGACGATGCGCCGGCCGCCGGCCTGCGGCGGTTCGTAGCGCCATTGCGCGACCGCGGCCAGGGCCGCCTCGGCGAATTCCGGCGTCGTCGCCTCAATGAGCTCGGGCAGCCGCACGCGGCCATCCTCATCGACGTAGAAGCGCACGGCCGCCGTGCCCTCGACCTGGCGCGGCGCCAGCACGGCCGGATATTTCGGCATCGTCTGCACGAGCGCCTTGGGTTTGCGCGCGAGGGCCTGCACGCGCGGCACCTTCACCGGCTCGCTCAATTTGATGAACCGGGCCTCGGCCTCCGGGTCCTCGACATGGTTCTTGCCGAAGGGAAACACCACGACGCCCTGCATCTTGAACCCGATCCGCATGGTGTGGGTCGCGAGATCGTCGGGATTGTTGCTCGGGGTAAAGCGCCAGTCGCGCACCGCCTGCGTGGCGGCCTCGGCCATCTTGGGATGGGTGGCCGCGAGCACCAAAATGTCGACCGGTTCCCCTTGGGCATTGTGTTTCACCGCGACGGTCACATGGCCGGTCGAAAAACCGTCCAGCCGGGCCGCATCCGGAAACACCGGCTCGACGAAACGGGTCAGGCCAAGTTGCGCGGCCAGACCTGCATTATTCGCACCGGAGAGGGCGAGCGGCGCGACCAGCACCGCGAAAGCGCAAAGCTGCGCCAGCATGGTTGGAGTCTTCATGGCTTTGTGCCGCCAGTATACGCCCCCGCCGCCGCAAATTCAATGGGGTCAACCGGTCCGCCCGCGACCAATTACCGCCGCTAATCCCAGCACCCCCACCCCCAGCCCGGCGCTGAAGAGAAAATATCGCCCGTGCTCGTGCAGGCCGAGCGCCGTGATCAGCACCGGCGCAAAGCCGGCGAGGATGCGTCCGAGGTTGTAGGCGGCGCCGGAAAGCATCGTGCGATACTCGCCGAAAACCTCGTTGAACCACGCCCCCATCAATCCGAAGGGAATGCCGTTGAGCAGTGGTAAAACCAAGGCGAACCACAGTCCCGCCCGCGCCGAAGCGCTATACCACGCCCCGAGCGACAGAGCGGTCAGCCCCGCCGCATACAGCGTCAGCGCCCGGCCGACGCCCCACCGCCGCACCACCCACGCCCCGACCAGCATGCCGGGCGCGACATTGCCCCAGAACAGCACCGTGTAGAGCGTGGATTGCGGCAGATCCTTCGCATAAAAAACGTTAATGGTCCCGCTCGCGATGGTCAGGCTCGCCAGTGCGAAACAGAGTAAAAACGGTCGCCAGCCGGCCAGGATTGCCCGCGGCAGCGAGTCCGACCGCGACGCTTGGAGGAGTGGCGCCTCGGTCATCCCGCTGGCTCCCCGCTCTTCGCTCCCCGCTCTTCGCTCCCCCGCCAGCGTCCGCCACCGCACCGCCGTGAGCACCGCCACCGGCAGGATCGAGAGGGCGAACAGCCACCGCCACCCCACCACCGGCAGCGCATACCGCGTGGCCAGCGCCGCAAGCAAGCCGCCGAGAATGGAAAACTGCAGCAAGGCGGAAAACCGGTAGCGCCGCTCCCCGCTCACCCGCTCCGCCAGATAGGTGTGGCTGATGCCCCACTCCGCGCCGAGGGACAGCGACGCGAGCAGCCGGAACGCCAGCAGGCTTTCGTAGTTCCACGCGAGGCTCAGCCCGGCGATGCCGGCCGCATAGACACCGAAAACCGCGAGCATCATCCGCCCGCGCCCGAATCGGTCGGCGAGAAAACCGAACACCAGCGCGCCCAACCCGACGCCCGCGAGCCCGGTAAACTGCAGCCAGTTGCCCTGCGCAGTCGTCAGGTCGAACACCGCCGTCAGTGTGTTCGCCAGGTAAACGAAAAGATAGAGGTCGTAGTAGTCAAAGAACAGCCCGATGAACGCCGTCCAGTAGACGCGCGCGGCGGACTCGGGTGATGGTGCCACGGATGACAAAGTGCCCCCCGATAAGCCCGAGACGCCCCGGCACGTCAAGGGAGTGCCGATCCCTGGAAATCCGCGGTGGGTGGAACCGGTCCGCCGTGACCGGTTTGCCTTCGCGTGCGTCCAACAACCCGTCCGGAGGACGGGTTCCACCTTATAGTGCGCGCCTCTTCTGAGGGAATTGGCCGTTCCACTGCATAGTGGCCAAGCCTCAGACGCGGCAGAAGGGCGGGAGCGGCACACCGGTGGAATCGTCCGGCCCTGGTGGCGCGGACGCACGCTTGCGCCGCGCGGTAGAATCGCCTTCGATGCAGCCATGACCGACCTCACCCGCGACCAGCAGATCCAGGGCATCACGCGCCCGGACAAGGCGCTGTTCACCTATTACATGCTGAGCGCCCTCGTGTTTCCGCCGGCGTTTCCCTTCCTCGCGCCCTACCTGTATTTCCGCTACCACACGATGCGCTACCAGTTCACCGACGACGGTATCTCGATGAGCTGGGGCATCCTCTTCCGCCGCGAGGTCATCGTGAACTACGCGCGCATCCAGGATATCCACCTCCGCTCGAATGTCGTCGAGCGCTGGCTGGGCCTCGCCCGCATCCTCGTGCAGACCGCGTCGGGCAACTCCTCGGCCGAGATGACCATCGAAGGCTTGAAGGAATACGAAGCGCTGCGCGACTTCCTCTATTCCCGGATGCGCGGCGTGAAGGACCACGCCCACCATCCCGCCCCGGCGGCGTCCGACGTTCCCGTGGCGGTCGGAACCGGCGGCAACGCCGAGCTCGCTGCCGCCCTCCGCGAAACCGCCGCGGAACTCCGCGCCGTCCGCGAGAGCCTGGCCAAGCGCGGGAACACCTGAACCATACAAACCATTTGCACAGGAGGTAACGGAGACAACCGAGGTATTCAGAAACCTGACTTCTGCATTCTTCCGCCTCAGTTCTCTCCGTTTCCTCCTGTGAAATAATCAGCCTCCCTCATGTATAACCGCTCCAGTTCGCTCGTGCTCCGCTGGCTGAAGGTGCCGCCGGAGCCGCATGCGCCGGTCGGCGATCCGGCCTCGCTGCGCGTCTTTCGCGCCGGCAAGAATTTCTTCAGCCTCAAGCTCGCCGGCTGGGCGATCGGGCAGCTGGCCGCGCTCGCCGGCATCATCTTCTGGGTCGTCGTGTTCGTCCAGGTCGAGGAAGGCGCCCGCGCGGAAAAGGCCCGCCGCGCCGCCCTGCCCCCGGCCCCAGCGGCGCCGCCGGCCACACTCCGCGAGCAGATCAGGACCACCGCCCAAGCGGCCGCGGACGCTGCAGTTGAGCCGGCGGCCCCCGGCGAAAAACCCGCCGCCCCCGCCACCTCAAAACCGCCCCGCAAGCGCACCCGCAACGTGGGTTGGAAGGGTTTCATCTGGTCGTTCGTCCAGGTCGCCGTGGTCCTGCCCCCCTGGGCCTTCCCGCTGCTCTGGGGGCTGAAGATTTTCGGCGTGGTGGCCTACCTCCTCCAGATTCCATTCACCTATGCGATTACGCGCCTCGATTTCGAGATGCGCTGGTATGTCGTCACCGACCGCAGCCTCCGCATCCGCACCGGCGTGTGGAGCGTGCAGGAGATCACCATGAGCTTCGCCAACCTCCAGCAGGTCGAGATCAGCCAGGGCCCCCTGCAGCGGCTGCTGGGCCTGGGCGACGTCAAGGTCCAGTCCGCCGGCGGCGGCGACTCGACCCCCGGCAAGCACGGCCAGGAGGACTCGCTGCACGTCGGCCATTTCCACTGCGTCAACAACGCGCACGAGATCCGCGACCTGATCCAGGCCCGCCTCCGGCGTTTCCGCGAAAGCGGCCTCGGCGACCCGGAGGAACAGCGCCGCGCCACCCTGGCGGCGGCGCCCGCAATGCCTCCCGCCGCGGCGAGCGGCGATGACGACGTCCTCGTCGCCGCCCGCGAACTCGCCGCCGAGGCGAAGGCCCTGCGCGTGGCGCTCAGTTGAGCGCCCGATAGATTCTGACACACTCATGAAAAAACTATTCGTAACCGCCCTGCTCGCCCAACTCGCGCTGACAGGGCCCGCGCGGTGCGACTCGAAACCCGAGAAGGCTGTCGCCGCCCAAAATGTGATCGCACAGAATGCGGCAGACTTTGTCGCGAAGCTCCCGCCAACAGTATTCGTTCTTGTTTCGAGCAAGAACGAGAAGGAGGAAAAAATGAAGGAACTCGGGTTGCTCGGGCCGACGCCCAATACCGAGTTCTTTGTCCTTCCGCCGGAGGCCGTGAAGCCAAAGATAACACGCCAAGGCCCTCCTGACTATCCCCGGGGGGCTGGACCGGGGAAGGCTAGGATCATGGCGCTGATCTCCGCTTCGGGTGAGGTCACCGCTGTTTGCTGCCTCGCGGCCTCCCAGCCGGTCTTTGCCGGCAGTGCGGCCAGGTCCGTGGCCGGCTGGAAATTCCAACCGGCCAAGTTAAAGGATGCGCCCGTGCCGGTCCTATTCACCCAGCTCATCGAGTTCAATACCGAGATTCGGTAGGCCGGCCGGCGCAAGACAACCCCGCTCACTTCCCCTCGCCGAGCTTGATGTATTTCACCCGCGAGGTGTCGATCGAGCCGACGCCGAGCTGCTGGGCGAAGTCGAGCATGCGGGCATCGTCATCCGTCACGGGATCGAAGCCGTTTCGCTTCCGCACGTTGTTGATCTTCTCCAGCATGAGCGCGTCGAGGATCACCGGATCGGCGCTCATCAAAATGCGCGGCTCGGAGACGGTGTAGAGCGAGTTGAAATACGGGCCGCCGATGAACTGGTAGAGCTGGAGGCTGACGAGGTTCAGCACCCAGCCCTCGCGCAGTTCGGGGATGGCCGACATCTCCGCCACGGCGGCGGGCGCGGTCGCCGGGCTCTTGAAGAAGCGGAAGGTGTTCGAGGCGTTCCAGAGCGTGGCGTTGACCAGCGCGCCGTTGACCCCGAGCACCTGGTGGTCGGTGTAGACCGGCAGGTTGATCCAGAAATCGGCGTCGAGGAACAGCGGCGTGGCGAGGAAGCTCTTGCGGTCCTCCTCCGTGGTCGTGGTGGCCTTGCCGCCGGCGGCGTTCTTCACCGCCTGGTCGTTCGAGATCGGGTCGAAGCGCGACGGCAATGGGCTGTCATAGAACCAGGTCGGGTCGTAGAACTTTCCCGACTCGAGCACGTAGACCGGATGGCCGGGGAACGGCAGGATGCCGGACGAGAAATTCGGCAGGTAGCCCGTCAGGCGCAGGCGCAGCGGGTTCAGGCCGACGATAAAGATGTTCTCGGTCGCGAAGCCGCGCTTCTCCAGGGAGACGATCAGGGCGCGGACGAGACCGAACGGCGTGGCCAGGCCCGGGCCGGAATCGGAGTAGATCTTGAGCCCGACCTTCTTCTTGGTCCCCGGGACGAGCGGACGCCCGGTGGTGCTCTCGAAGTTCTGCAGGAGCTGCTCGACGGCGTAGCGATAATCGGCGTCGCTGAAATCGACCAGCCGGTGCTCCCAGACGGGGGCGGCCGGTGCGGCTGGCTGGGCTGCCCGGGCCGAGGCGCAGGCGAGGAGGACGAGGACGAGGGCGGTTTTCTGCAGGAAGGATCGCATGTGGTTGGGCGCGGAACTGTCCGATGGGGACGGGCGCGAAACCTGACAGACAGCGGCGGCGGATAAAAGTTTAATCTGACCGAAGCGCTTTTCAGGAATGGTGGGGCGGGATCGCTGATCCCACCCCGGTAGGGCGAGTCCTCCGGACAAGCCGCGGCCCCACTACAGGCTCGGGGCCTTGAGCTGGTCGAAACGGCTCATCCGGAGGATTCGCCCTACCCCTTCCACTGCCCGCCACCCCCATTTTTTGCTCGGCGGCACTCATGCCACAACGTTACACCCATATTCCCCGTGCCCGTCATCAAAGCCAGCAGCCTCCGCGACCTGAAGAACCGCGTGAACATCCACGATGTCGTCGTGCGCGTCGTGGCGCTGAAAAAGGCCGGCAGCGGGCGCTTCAAGGGCCTTTGCCCGTTTCATTCCGAGAAAACCCCGTCCTTCAACGTCTCGGCCGACAAGGGTTACTACAAATGCTTCGGCTGCGGCAAGGCCGGCGACGTGATCAATTTCGTGATGGAGACCGAGGGCCTCCAGTTCACCGAGGCGGTCGAGGCCATCGCCCAACGCGCGGGCCTCACGCTGGAATACGAGGAAGGCTCCGGCGGCCCGTCCAAGGAGACGCGCTCGCTGCGGCAGGAGATCTTCGACATCCACGACCTGGCGGCCGACTACTACCGGCAGGCGTTTCTCGCGGCCACGCCGCACGGCGAATTCATCCGCGACTACTGGGTGAAGAACCGCAAGTTCACGCCGGAGCTGGCCGACGACTTCAAGATCGGCTTCGCCCCGCCGGAGGACCGCGGCCTGGCCGGCGTGTTGTTAAAACGGGAGTTTTCCGAGGACGCCCTGCGACAATGCGGGCTGTTTTTCATGCGCGACGGCGTGGTGCCCACACTCGGCACGATGCGCCCGCGCTTCCGCGGCCGGCTGATGATCCCGATCCGCGACCACCAGGGCCGCGTGGTGGCGTTCACGGCGCGGCAGCTCGAGCTGACGCCGGCCGACGACCCGGCGCGCGAGGCGAAATACGTCAACTCGCCCGAGACGCCGATCTTCACGAAGAGCAATTTGCTCTTCAACCTCGACCGCGCCCGCACGCACGCCGGCGACGGCCATCCCTTCGTGCTCGTCGAGGGCCAACTCGACGCGCTGCGCTGCTGGAGCGTCGGCCTGCAGACCGCCATCGCGCCCCAAGGCACCTCGATCACCGAGGGCCAGCTCATGCTGCTGCGCCGCTATCATTCGTCGGTCGAGTGCTTCTTCGACAGCGACGCCGCGGGCCAGAAGGCCGCGCTGCGTTTTTTGCCGATGGCGCTGAAGGCCGGCCTCGAGGTGCGCTTCCTGATGCTCGCCGGCGCGGAAAAACTCGATCCGGACCTGCTGTTTCTCGAAAAAGGTCTCGCGGCCTACGATGAACTGAAGCGCGGTTCGCTCGCCGCGATGGAGTTCGCCTGCCGCTCGCTGCTGCCCGGCGCCGCCACGGCGTCGGCCGAACAGAAATCGCGCACGGCGACGGCGCTCTTCGAGATCATCGCCCAGACCGACTCGGACGTGACGCGCACGTCGTTCCTCAGCGAGATCGCCGGCCACCTGCGCGTGGCGCCCGGGGCCCTGGAGCGCGACCTGCGGGCGTTCATGGCGCGGCAAAGCAGCTCGCGTTTCGCCAATCCGAACGCCCAGCCCGCCCCGGTCGCCCCTCTCCCCGACGACGCGCGCGGCAAGGCCACGGAGGCTCATCTGCTCTTTCTTTGTCTGCACCACGAGACGCTGTTGCGGGCCCTCGCCGGCCAGCTTCCGCACGAATGGATCGACACTTCCCACCCCGCCGGAAGCCTTCTGGATCGCATCCTGGCGGAGGTCACCCACAATGGCTGGACGGGGTCGGATCAACTTGATCAACTCCTTGAATCAGAGGAAGAAAAGACCCTTGTCGCCTCCCTGCTCTTCGAGCCCGCTGCGGACGATGATTTGGCCAAGATTACCAACGAAGGTTTGCGTGCTTTGCAGCGTCGTTTTCTCGATCCGCGGCTGCGTCAAATAGAACTTGAAATAGCCTCCAAAGGCACGGATGGTGACTCTGACTTACTTTCCCTCTTGAAACAGCGCGCCGAAATCACACGACAGCTCCAGCATCCGCCGAAGCTTTCCCTCGGTTCCTGAAGCCACTTCACCTGCCGCTGTTTGACCGTAACTCACCACGGGATATATTACTTACGTTATGCCGAGCAAATCCAAGCCTGCCGCCAAGAAATCATTGAAGGATCACGCCTTCACCAAATCGCACCACAACGAGCCGGCCAAGGCCCAGCATGTGCCTGTGGCCCGCAACCATGACGCCGCCAAGCCGCCGGTCGTCGCCAACGGCAAGCACGTCGAACCGGCCAAGCATCCCGCCCCCGTGGCCCCGATCACCCTGTCCGCCGACGCCACCAAGGAATTCAAGGAGAAGGCCCTCGAGAACCTGTCCGGCGATCTCAACGACAAGATCCGCTACCTGATCCGTCTCTCCAAGGAACAGGGCTACCTCACCTACGCCGACATCAACGAGGCGCTCCCCGAGTCCGTCGACAATCCCGAGGACATCGAGAACGTCATCTCCGTCCTCCAGAACCTCGAGATCGACATCCTCGACCCGCAGGAAGTCGACAACTACAAGCAGCGCCAGGAGGAGGCCGAGGAGGAGGAATCGCGCACGTCGAACAACGACATCCTCGACGACCCGGTCCGCATGTATCTCAAGCAGATGGGCCAGGTCCCGCTGCTGACCCGCGAGCAGGAAGTCGAGATTTCCAAGCGCATCGAGACCGCCGAGATCAACGCCCTCGCCGCCCTCTTCGCCCTCGGACCCGTGGGCAAGCACCTCTCCGACCTCGGCGAGAAGCTCATCCTCCGCACCGAGCGCTTCGACCGCCTCGTCATCGACAAGAAGATTGAGAGCCGCGACGCCTATTTCAAGAACCTCGACAAGCTCGTCCAGACCACCCGCAGCAACGACGCCATCGCCACCGAGGCCTGGAACGACGCGCTGAAGGCCCGCGACGAAAAGGCGAAAAAGAACGCCCTCATCCGCTTCAAGAAGCGCGACAACGTCCTCCGCGCCTGCTACGTCAAATATTACTTCAAGCTGAAGGTCTTCGAGGACTTCCTCCTCGAACTCCGCCCGAAGATCCACGAGGTCGAGAAGTGCTTCTCGGATCTCTACCGCGCCAAGCATCCGAAGTCCAAGAAGGACGTCGCGATCGATGTGCGCGCCGTGAACCACAAGCTCAAGGGGCTCGAGCTTGAGATGCGCATCACGCCGCAGGCGCTGATGGACACCCTCAAGGTCGCCCGCGGCCACATCCGCGAGGCCCACCAGGCCAAGACCGAGATGGTCGAGGCCAACCTGCGCCTCGTGATCTCGATCGCCAAGAAATACACGAACCGCGGCCTCTCCTTCCTCGACCTCATCCAGGAGGGCAACATGGGCCTGATGAAGGCCGTCGAGAAATTCGAATACCGCCGCGGCTACAAGTTCTCCACCTACGCCACGTGGTGGATCCGCCAGGCCATCACCCGCTCCATCGCCGACCAGGCCCGCACCATCCGCATCCCGGTCCACATGATCGAGACGCTGAACAAGGTGATGCAGGTCCAGAAGCAGCTCCTCCAGGAATTCGGCCACGAACCGACCCCCGAGGAGGTCGCCGAGGAAATGAACCTGCCCGTCGAGCGCGTGCAGCAGATCATGAAGATGGCGCAGCAGCCCATCTCGCTCCAGTCCCCCGTCGGCGACGGCGACGACACCAGCTTTGGCGACTTCATCGAGGACAAGTCCGCGGACAATCCCTACGATATGACCGCCTTCTCGCTCCTCCGCGAAAAGATCATGGACGTGCTCGACTCCCTCACCGAGCGTGAGCGCCGCGTGCTGACGCTCCGTTTCGGCCTGGTCGACGGCTACAGCCGCACGCTCGAGGAGGTCGGCAAGCAGTTCAAGGTCACCCGCGAGCGCATCCGCCAGATCGAGGCCAAGGCGCTCCGCAAGATGCGCCACCCGACGCGCATCCGCCAGCTCCACGGCTTCTTCGACGCCGAGCAGATCGACAACCCGCAGAACCTGCTCAAGAAGCCGCCGGCGATCCCGCCGCAGTTCATCAAGCAGGGCGGCCCGCTCGGCAAGATGCTCTTCCCGCAGGACTGAGGCCGCTTTCGGCCTTTACCTCCCCTCCCACCAAGCCTACTTCTCGTCCACCATGTCGCTCCTCACTCTTCCTGTCCTCGGCATCTTCGGCCTCGGTGCCCCGGAACTGATCATCCTCCTGGTGATCCTCATGCTGTTGTTCGGCGGCTCGAAGCTCCCGGCGCTGGCCAAGGGCCTCGGCCAGTCGATCAAGGAATTCAAGAAGGCCTCCAAGGAAGGCGACGAGGAGCCGAAGCCGGCCGCCAAGGCCCCCGACGCCGGCAACGACGCCAGCAAGCTGCGGAACAACTGAGCGAAGCTTTCGCCCGGATTTGTCGACGCGCTCTCCGGAGCGCGTTTTTTTGTCGGCGCAAAACGCGGAGGGCCGTTGAGGGCAACGGCCCCTACCAAGGGTGGAGCTTTCAAATGGCACCTGTCCGCAGGTGGTAGGGGCGGTTGCCCCCAACCGCCTTTCCCCGGATGATAGCCTGGTGCCTGGCACAAGAATACCTCTGCCGCATATTCCACCTGCCTTTGTGGCAAATGGATCCTGGTTCTTCATCACCCTCTGCTGCCAGCAACGCGGCCGGAACCAGCTCTGCCAGCCAAAAGTTTCTTCCCTGCTCCTCGCCGACGGCGTCTTCTATCATGACCGGCAACGCTGGGCCCTGCACCTGTTTCTGCTCATGCCCGATCATCTGCATCTGATCGCAGGATTTCCTGTGGAGGAGAACATGTCAGGTGTTGTTCGGGACTGGAAACGACTCACTGCTCGCCGTGCCGGAATCGACTGGCAACGCAATTATTTCGACCACCGCGTGCGACCGGACGAAGGGCTCCAATTGAAGGCGGACTACATCAGGCAAAATCCCGTGCGCGCCGGTTTGGTGAACAGTGCCGATGAATGGCCGCATTATATTGATTATCGAACCCTAAAGGGCCGTTGAGGGCAACGGCCCCTACCCGCCCCGGACAGATCTCGATCGGTAGGGGCGGTTGCCCCCAACCGCCCTCGGTCCGCCGGCGAGCGGCGACCCTACATTCAGAATCCGCCCCCCCTACTTTCGCAAACTCCCCTTGAACGCGGCGATCTGGTCGGGGCTGCCGAGCACGAGCATCCCGTCGCCCGTGAAAATCTTTTCCTCGCCACGGGGATTCAGGATGCGCCGACCGCCGCGGTTGATGCCCGCCACCTGCAGGCCGAAGGCCTTGCCCAGCCCGACTTCGGCCAGCGTGCGGTCGTGCAGCCCGCAGCCCGGGGGCAGTTCCACCGATTCCATCCGCACCTCGTCGAAGTTGGAGGGCACCGGGGCACCGGACGCCCGTTGCAGGAATTCCCGGACGGCCGCCACCTGCCCGGGATCGCCCAGCAACAGCACCTTGTCGCGCGGATAGAGGACCATGTCGCCGACGGGGTTGCCCACCATCACGCCCTGCCGCTCCACCCCGGCCACCGTGCACCCGAAGCGCGTGCGCAGGGCCAGTTCGCCCAGCGTGCGCCCGCGGCAGTCGGCCAGGTCGGGCAGCACACAGTCGGAGAGGGCCAGCTTCCACTCGCTGTGCGGCGCCATCCACGGCGCGGTCGTGCCCGTGAACTTCTGGTCGCCCTGGGTGAGCATCTCCTGCAACTCCACCTCCATCATGCTATGCCAGTAGACCAGCTTCCGGCGCAGCAGCACGATGCCCAGCGCGATCACCAACAGCACCGCCGCGGGCAGCCACCGCGCGGCGCCGCTGATCGGCAAAATCGCGTTCAACCAGAGCAGCAGCACCAGGCTGGCGGCGAACTTCAGCCCCGTCTCCACCATCGGCGCCAGCTTGGCGGACTTCGGGTGCCCCTGCGTGCTCACCTGCGCCACCATCATGGACAGCGCCGAGATGTTGCGCCAGATGGCGATGAGCGGCGCCAGCGCCACCAGCACCAGTCCGCTCCAGAAGATCAGCTCGGCCCCCCGCGGAAAACTCCCGTTCACCGGCAGGTAGTCCTGCACCAGGGAGAACATCTGGCTGGAAAACACGAACAGGCCGGTCACCAGCAACATCTCGAGCGAGATCTGGATCACCCGCTTCCGGCTCAGCTGCCAGAGCACGCTGCGCTTCTGCAGCTGCTGCAGACGCTCCAGCAGCTTCCCGTAATTCCCCAGCATGCTCTCGAACCAGGCCGGCTGCTTCTGCGCGATCCACTCGCTGATCGGGCCGGAGCGTCGGGTCAGCCAGGGGCTGGCGAGGGCCGTCACCAGGGACAGGCCGACGGCCACCGCCCGGAAACTCTCCGTCACGGCGCCCGCCGCCACGCCCAGCTGGGCGATGATGAAGGAAAATTCGCCGATGGGCGTGATCATGAGCCCGACCCGCGAGGCGTCGCCGAGTTTCACGCCCGTGGTCAGCATGCCGATCGTGCCGCCCAATATGCGCGCCACCAGCGCCACCGCCGAGGCGCCAAGCACGAGCAGCCATGACTGGCCCAGCAGCTTGATGTCGATCTGCATGCCGATGGACACGAAGAACACCGCGCTGAACATGTCCCGCGCCCCCTCGAACACGCGGTCGATCTGGGCCCGCTGCGGGGTTTCCGCGATGATCGACCCCAAAATGAACGCCCCCATCGCCAGCGAATAGCCCGCTTTCTGCGCCGTCAGCGCCAGCCCGAGCATCAGCCCCGCCACCATGAGCGTCTGCAGCTCCTCGCTGGCCGATTCGCCCAGCTTGCGCAGCAGCCACGGCACGGCCAGCAGGCCGATGATGCCGGCCAGCGCCACGAACGCGCTGAGCAGGCCGAGCGTCTCCCCCACCTTCGCCTCCCCCATGCCGCCCAGCAGGACGACGGAATTGAGCAGCGCCAGCGAGATGACCGCGACCACGTCCTCGAGCACCGTGATGCCCATGGCCATCTGGCCGGACTTTTCATGGGTCAGCCCCGTTTCCTGCAGCACCTTGCTGATGATGGCCGACGACGAGACGATGATCATCGCCCCGAAAAAGACCGCCGGCATGCCGCTGAAGCCGAGCAGCGGCGAGCCGAGGCGGGAGAGGTTGTAGACGATCAGCGCCGTGACGAAGGTCGCCACGAGCAGCGACAGGCCGAGCCGCCGCAGTTTGCGCAGGCTCAGCTTCATGCCGATGGAGAACATCAGGAACACCAACCCCACCTGCGCCAGGGTCTCGATGCGGCCGGGGTCGGTGACGAGGGAAAACGGCGGCGTGAACGGCCCGATGACCATGCCCGCGGCCAGAAAACCGACGATAACGGACAGGCCCACCCGATGGCACAACCAGCCAACAAGGCCGGCCACAAGCATGACAATCGCCAGGTCTTGGATGAAATCGATGCCGGTCATGGTCCTGTGGGGCAATAACTCGGCGCATCCACATCCGCCGTCAAGCCCGCAGCCGGGGCAATTTCGCGGCTAACCCGTTTTCGCCAACGAGTTTGCTTTTGACAATTTCGCCGGCGGACCGCTTGTATTCCTCAACCCCCTGCCACCGACACAATGTTTAACCAACTGCTGGGACTTTTCTCCAACGACATCGGCATCGACCTGGGCACGGCCAACACCCTCGTCTATGTGAAGGACAAGGGCATCGTGCTCCGCGAACCCAGCGTGGTCGCCGTCCACACCACCTCCCGCAAGGTCCTCGCCGTCGGTGACGAGGCCAAGAAGATGCTCGGGCGCACCCCCGGCAACATCACCGCCATCCGCCCGATGAAGGACGGTGTCATCGCCGACTTCGACATCACCGAGGCGATGCTGCGCTATTTCATCAAGAAGGTGCACAACAACTCCAAGATCGTCTCCCCCCGCGTCGTCGTCGCCATCCCGAGCGGCATCACCGAGGTCGAGAAGCGCGCCGTCAAGGAGTCCGCCACCCACGCCGGCGCCCGCGAGGTCATCACCATCCTCGAGCCCATGGCCGCCGCCCTCGGGGTCGGCCTGCCCGTCGACGAACCCGCCGCCAACATGATCGTCGACATCGGCGGCGGCACCACCGAGATCGCCATCATCTCCCTGCACGGCATCGTGTTCTCCAAGTCCATCCGCGTCGCCGGTGACGAGCTCGACCTCGCCATCATCAACTACATGAAGCGCGCCTACAACCTGCTGATCGGCGAGCGCACGGCAGAAGAAATCAAGGTCACCATCGGCTCCGCCTACCCCCTCGACACCGAGCTGGCCATGGAGGTCAAGGGCCGCGACTCCGTCGCCGGCCTGCCCAAGACCATCCACATCACCTCGCAGGAAATCCGCGAGGCCATCGGCGACACCGTCGGCGCCATCGTCGAGGCCGTCCGCGCCGCCCTCGAGCGCTGCCCGCCCGAACTCTCCGCCGACCTCGTCGACCGCGGCTTCGTCATGGCTGGCGGCGGCTCGCTCATCCGCGGCATCGACAAGCTCCTTTCCGAGAAGACCGGCCTGCCCGTCACCGTCGCCGACGACCCGCTCTCCGCCGTGGCCAACGGCACCGGCGTGTTCCTCAACAACATCGACGAGCTCTACCGGACGGCCGCCGACTTTTAGGTGGTAGGGGCGCTTGCCCTCAAGCGCCCTGGCTTGGACGGTTGAGGGCAACCGTCCCTACCTCTCCCTCACCGCCGTTCTTCCCAAACGCTACGACCAGGCCCGTCCGGTCGCCACGCTGGGCGTCATGCTCCTCGGGTGGCTGCTGCTGCCGTTCGTGCTGAAGGTCTTCACGCGCGCCACCTTCTTCGAGATCCAGGCCCCGCTCGTCGTGGCCGAGTCCTACGCCGAGGACCTCCGCACCTTCTGGGCGAACCGCCTCCACTCGAAGGACGAGCTGCTCAAGGCCGGCAAGGATCTCTCCGGGCTTTTCGCCCAATACGCCTACAGCACCCAGCAGAACGCCGAATTGCAGGCCGAGATCCTCCGCATGGAGAATCTCCTCAACCTGCCGCCGATGCCCGCGTTCCGCTTCGAGCCGGCCCGGGTCGCCAAACGCGATTTCACCGGCTGGTGGTCACGCATGATCATCCGCAAGGGCTCCAACTACGGCATCCCCGTCGGTGCGCCCGTCGTCTTTTCCGGCGGCGTGGTCGGCCGCGTGACCGAGGTGCACCGCTACACCGCCGTCGTCGACCTCATCACCAGCCCGACTTTCCGGCTCGCCGCCACCATGTCCGGCGACAACCGTCCGTTCAGCTACCAGGGCGGGCTCAACGACGCCTTCAAGTCGCCGCGCGGCCTCGCCGAGTTCGTGCCGCTCGATGTCCAGGTCTCCCGGGCCGCCCCGAAGCGGGTCGTGACCTCCGGTCTCGGCGGCGTGTTCCCCGGCGGCCTCACCCTCGGGGAGATCGCCAACCTCGACTCGAGCCCTGACGGCCTCTTCAAGATCGGCGAGGTCACCCTCGACGAGCGCCTCGGCTCGCTCACCGAGGTCACCGTCCTCGTGCCGTTGAATCCGGAGGAGCAGTGAGCATGACGCCATCCGCCTGTTACGCCGCCTGGTTTAGGGCCGTGGGGGGGCAC
>JAQSDJ010000168.1:333-4114 GCA_029945855.1 Lacunisphaera sp. | reverse complement strand
CCCGGGTGGAGGGTGGGGGCGGTGGCCCCCAACCGCCCTATGTCACCCCATGCGTAAGCAAGACCCCCGCTGGCTCCTGGTCTTCGCCGCCAACCTCCTGCTCTGGTGGCTGGTCGGCCTGGCCAACGACTACCTCTCCCGCTACTCCCTCCACCTGTATGTGGGAGGCCTGTTCGTCGTCTATTCCTCCCTGCAGCTCGACCGGAAGCACGGGCTCATCGCCGTCGCGCTGACGGGCCTGCTGTTCGACGCCGCCGAGCCGGTGCCCTTCGGCACGAGCCTCTTCCTCTTCGGCCTCATCCACGCCACCTTGCTCTACGGCCGGCGGCAGTTCCCCCGGGAGGGCTCGGTCTTCGGGATCGTCATCGCGCAGCTGGCCAATCTCTTCCTGTTCATCGCGCTGTCGTTCCTCCTCGTGGGCGCCAACCCGAATCCCGCCGGTGCCTGGCTCCGGCTCTTTGTCGACCTCCTCGCCTCGCAGCTGGTAATTCTCCTGATCGCGCCCTGGTTCCTCACGTTGCAGGCCCGCCTGATGGATCTCGCCCGCATCCACCCCGAGACCGGCCGCCCGGTGGTGGTCTGAGGTTTGCTCGCATGTTTTTCCCCAACACACCCCGCCCTTCGGGCACCCCTCTTCATAGAGGGGACCCAAACCCACGCCGGCGTGGATCCCCTCTATCAAGAGGGGTGGCGCGCAGCGCCGGGGTGTGTAGTTTGCCATCGTGAGCCGCCTCATCGAAACCCACAGCGCCCGCAATCCGCGGTTGTTCCTGTTCTACGGCCTCCTCGCCGCGATGCTGGCCGTGCTCGCCGGCGGGGTCGCCTACCGCCAGCTGTTCAAGACCCTCCTCTACAGCGAGCGCGAGCGGCAGCAGAACCAGCGCCGCGTCATTGTGCCGGGCCCCCGCGGCAATATCTATGACCGCCACGGCAAGGTCCTCGTCGGCAACCGCCCGCGTTTTTCCGTCGTGCTCGGCCTCGCCGAGTTGCGCCTGGAATTCCGGGCCGAATACAAGGTCGTCAAGGCCAACTACGACAAGCTCCCCCCGGCCGAGCGTCCGAACACCGCGCAGATGGCCCAGATCGCCCGCGCCAGCGTCGCCCAACGCTACCTCGACCAGATCAACTTCATCCTCGGCCGCCAGGAGAAGGTCCGCAGCGCGGACCTCAAGCGCCACATCGAGCAGACGCTGCTGCTGCCCTTCGTCCTGCTCGACGACCTCGCGCCCGAGGAATACGCCCGCCTCATCGAACGCCTTCCGGTCGACTCACCGCTCCAGGTCTACACCTCCAGCACGCGCGACTATCCCTTCGGCTCCGCCGCCGCCCACACCCTCGGCTACACCGGCGTCAACAACGACCCGGAGGCCAAGGATTTTGGCGATGAGAGCCGGCTGACCTTCAAGATGAAGGGCACCGTCGGCCGCAGCGGCCTGGAAAAGGTCTTTGACGAGCAGCTGCAGGGGGAAACCGGCGGGGCGATCTACCTCGTGGACCCCGCGGGCTACAAGGTGGCTCGGCCGATCGAGCAACGCCTGCCGGTCCAGGGCAACAACATCGTCACCAGCCTCGACATCGAGCTGCAGCAGGCCGCGGAAGCCGCCATGGTGGAACGCATTGGCGCCGCCGTGGCCCTCGATGTGAAGACCGGTGAGGTGCTCGTGCTCGTTTCCAAGCCCGACTACGACCTCAACTCCTTCGTGCCCCGTCTCTCCACGGAGACCGCCAAGACCATCGAGGCCTCCGGCGGCTGGCTCAACCGGGCCATCCAGGGCCAGTATCCACCCGGTTCCACCTTCAAGGTCATCACCGCCATCGCGGGCGTCCGCAGCGGCGCGATCGAGCCGGGAATTTCAAAATCCCTCTGTCCAGGCTACCTGATGGTCGGCAACCGGCGCTTCCCCTGCTGGAATCACAGCGGCCACGGCGAGCGCGACCTCACCACGGCCATCCGCGATTCCTGCAACATTTTCTTCTACAAGCATGGCCTGGAGATGGGCCCCGAGCTCATCGCCGCCGAGGCGAAGCGTTTTGGCTACAACCACTCCACCGGCATCGAGCTGCCCTACGAGTATGCCACGCCCCACGTCGCCGATCCGGCGTGGAAGCTCGCCAACATGAAGGAACGCTGGGTGCCTGGCGACACCGCCAACATTTCCATCGGCCAGGGCGACACGCTCATCACTCCGCTGCAGGCCGCCTGCTTCGTCGCCTCCCTCGCCCGCGGTGAGACCGAGACCAAGCCCACCATGCTGCACGATCCGAAACGGCCGGTGCAACGCACCGCCCCCATCGGACTGACCCCCACGGAATACAACGCCATCATCGAGGGCATGAGGCAGTCCTACCAGATCGGCACGGGCCGCCTGGCCCGGGTCGACGGTCTGAGCGGCGCGGCCAAGACCGGCACGGCGCAGAAGAAGCCCATCGAACTTGCCTGGACCATCGCCTTCGCCCCCTTTGAAAACCCGCAGATCGCCATTGCGGTCGTGCTCGAAGGCGCCGAGGACGTGGCCTTCGGCGGCGGCGCCAACGCCGCCCCCGTCGTGCAAGCCATCCTCACCGCCTGGAAGGCCCAGCAGGAGCGCCCGCCGGAACCCGAGGTGAATTTCAAGATGCGGTGAGTGGTTTCAGCTGGATTCATTCTTCAATGTCTGGGTCCCCTCTATCAAGAGGGGTGCCCGCAGGGCGGGGTGTGTTTTGGGTGTCCGACTTGTCCCAACGGAGCGATACGGATGAAGCTTCACTATGATCCTGCGCTGCGGAAGCTCGCGCGAGAACTGCGAAATAATAGCACCCTCGGAGAGGTGCTTCTCTGGCGACACCTGAAAGGCGGTCAGCGCCTCGGCTATGTATTTCACCGGCAGAAACCGATCGATCAATATATCGTGGATTTTTTCTCAAGCGAGTTGATGCTCGCCGTGGAAGTTGACGGGGAGAGCCACAAATTGAAAGGCCCCGAAGACGACTCGAGGCAGAGACGGTTGGAAGCTTTGGGTATCCGTTTTCTGAGATTCGAGGACCGGATTGTGAAAACTGAACTTGATGCAGTAGTGCAGGCGATAGACGCATGGATCGAAGCGAATCGCCCGCTGCCTTGACCCGATCCTTACACACCCCGGCCTTCGGCCACCCCTCTTGATAGAGGGGAACCGAACCCAGGCTGCCGCTAGTTTATCCTCTCGGAATCCACATCCCATCCCCAGCCAATCACCCCCGCGCCCTTCTTACGCGCCGCGCCCGCTTGAACACCCCGCGCGGCTCCGGCCACGTCTCGCGCCGGCCGTAGCGCAACCGCTGCAGGTCGGGCAAGACTTCCCTGTCCTCCGTTCTCTGTCCCCTGTCCTCTGCGGCTTGCCGCAGCCGCGCCAGCCACTTGCCCGCCGTGCGCCGCACCGGGTCGAACTCCGCCGGCCGGCGCCAGCCCTGCCAGCGCATCCAGCCCCACTGCCCCAGCCGCACCACCGCCCAGCCGGCGCCGGCCAGCATGAGCAACAGGGTCACCGTCCGCCCGATCCGCCGGGCATCCCCCGGGCGGTAAAGCCAAGCCGTGAGCTGCTTGGTGAACGCGTCCAGCCGTGCCCGCAACGCCGCGCCGGAATCCGTGGTGAAGGACTTCACCGACTCGATCATCTGCACCTGTGTGCGCGAGTCGAAGTTGACGATGCGCCGATACCAGATGACCCGCAGGCTGTCGAAGCGCGCGGACCAGCTGCTGTCCTGCTCCTGCCGGGACTGGCGCTCCGCGCCCGCCAGGGCGAAGGCCACCGACCCGGGCGTC
>JAQSDJ010000168.1:0-323 GCA_029945855.1 Lacunisphaera sp. | reverse complement strand
TTCCGCCCAGGCATGGGCGTCCGAATTCCGCACCATAAAGTAATTCTCAAAACCGTTCAGCACGCCGCCCCGGAAGCCCGCCACGACCCGCGCCGGGTGGCCCGCCGCCCGCGCCAGCACCGTGAGGCTCGCGGCGAAATACTCGCAGAAACCCGGCTCGTTCGAATCGAGCCAGCGCACGATGTCATCCTTCCCCGCCCCGGCCGGCAGCTTCGCGGACAGGGCGTAGGCATGGCGGTTCTGCAGCCAGGCCGTCGCCCGCCGCGCAAACTCCTCCGCGGACAGCTCCGCCCCGCCCGTGATCTCGCGCACCACCCGCTGCA
>JAQSDJ010000167.1 GCA_029945855.1 Lacunisphaera sp. | reverse complement strand
GCAGTGCCGTGCCGCCGGCATGGATGACTACATCACCAACCCCGTTCGACTCGGCGAACTCCAGGCCGCCTTGGAACGATGGCAGGCAAAGTCATTTCCTTTCGCTTGATCCTATGCCCCCGCCTATGGCCCGCCTCAGGTGCTTGGTGGTCCCGGCCGGAAGCCGAGGGCGGGGTTCGTGGCTGCATTTGCGTCTGCTTGCGCCCGCCCGCCGCAGTTGCCGGCCGACTGTGGCTCGGTCCACGCCCAGCTCACGCGCTATCCGGCGCCGCGACCAGCCTCGGGTGATTAAAACGATGATCGACTGTTGGATGCTCACTTTGAGTTGGTTCATTACGCCCTCGGCGAAAGCAAGCTTCGCCCGCCGAGCCGCTGGTTAGCACCACGAGTTCATTTTTCGTGCTCATGCTAATCCCTGTTGATAACATTGCTCGTGAGGCAATGCGGCATGCGGGGGGTAACATCGTTACGTGAGGCAATGCGGGGGGGTGGGAGCGGTGGCGAGCCCGGGCTTCCTCAGGCGGCGGTGCTCGCCCCGGATCAATGCTCGGGTCCTGCACTCATTATTCCCGCCACAAATGCAGTACGGCATCCTTCGTGAAGGCGGCGGGGGCGGCGAAGGACTTTTGCCCTTGAACCGAAACCGCGGCCTTCGGCACATCTCCCACGGGGGAAATCCATTCACCTTTCCAGCCCGCGGGGAAAGTGCCGGAAAATTCGGTCGCGCCACCCTTGACGAGATAAACCCAGTATTCGCGGTCACCATCCGCCAGACAAACCCCGCGTTTAGCTGTATCCCAGACCGGGCGAAGTCGCCCAAACGGAATCGTCGCGAAGAAATCCCAAGCCGATTTGGCGGCCGCATGCATCGCCGGATGGCGGTCCGCAGGATCCAGCGTGCCGCTGTAGCCGGAGGACGAATCGCCATCCATATCCGCAAAATTAATGTTCGATGCTGCGAAAAGCATGACGAGTGCCTTGCGGCGCACCTGATCAGGCGTCAATCCCCCGTGAAGATAGTTGCCCGACCACAAAACTTCCTGGGCATAGATCGGGCGGCCTCCCGTGTGATTGCGGAAAATGAAATTGTGCAGTGCCCCATAATTGTCGCTCTTTTCCGCCGGGCCGCCTTGCAGGGTCGAATAACTTGCCCATGAATAGAAACGGAAGGGATCGTCGCCCGAAGCGTTGTGCACAGAGAGCAGCCGCTCGAATGGATCGAGCCGGTGGATCAGTTCACCTAGGCGATTAATCTCCGCAAATGGCATCCGGTTGTAGTAACCCTCCGGTTTCCACAACGGCTCGGGACCCGAGACACTCAACAGAACATTCCAATATGGGGCAAAGCGCGCGAGAGTATAGCGAATATAGAGTTCCAGGTCGGCCGGGTCGGAAGGATATTGAGAACTCCGGCCGATGAAGCCGGCGAAGGGATAAACATAGAAACGACGCTCGCGCACCTCGTCGAGGATGGCCTCCGCTTTGCTATATTCGGGAGGTAACACATTCTTGGTCTTGTCATCCCACAGTTGCGGGGTGGCCCAGCCTTGGCCGCGCCCTGGCGAATTACGATTGAGGTAATGGCTCGCGATTGAGAGCATATTATACCCCGCCGCGTGAGCCCAATCCAGAAATGCGAGGCGCGTCGCGGCCGGTTCGTTCTCCGCAAAGAAGCGGTCGCCGACATGGAAACTGCGCACGACCAGGGGCCCTGCCCCTTTTGCAGCAAACCATACCGGATTTGCCGCCCAGCGCGTTAGCGGCCCAGGCAAATCCGAGGCGACGCATTCGAATTCGCCGGCAGCCACGGCCGCGCCATCCGAGAATTGAGCCTGGTACCGCCAACGGCCCAGTTGATCCGGCGAGAAACGGAAGCGCCAGTCGGCACCGCCGGCATAGAACCCCCAGAACTTCGTGACCTTGCCATCCGGGGCGGAAAATTCAGTGACTAATTCAACCCCGCGCAGCGGATCAGCCGGTGGAGCCGGGTGAGTGACTTGGCCCTCAAACAGGGCCCATTGGCCGATTGGAGGGGGCGGTGTTGCGGCTACAGCCTTTGCGCTCCACGCCCCTCCTGACGCTATTCCCCCAACAAGGAGGCAGATGACTTTGACCAGTCTCAGGACTGGCTGGGAAGAGACCGGATCATTCATGGGAGAAGTTTTATTTAGTATGCCTTGGGCCATTCAAGAATGAGTGTGCGACTGGCCAGCAGACTTTGCTGATTGCTGAACGCCAATAATCGAAGATTTCCGCGACTCGCAGGGAAGAACTCCCCGCAGTTGGCGAACAAGCTGGACTGTTTATTGGATACAGTATAACTATATAGCAATGCCAATCCTGACTAAACATGACGTCTTCGGGTCTCTAATGTGCTCCTTCCCAAGCGCGCGCGCGTCCTCACGGTTCCGATGGTTGGTCGCCCTCATATCCGCACTGCCTTCGTATCTCATGGGCCAGGCTCTGTTCCACGCTGATTACAACCCCATCAGCGCGGGCGGAACCGGCGACGCATCAGTCATGGACCACGCCGGGCCCTTGGCTGTGCTGCAGCAGCATTTCCACCCCGGGCGGGCTGGCTTACTGGCCGACGGGCAGGAAACGCCCCTCGTGGCCGGCCGACCGGCGGGCGGCATGCTGCGCTTCGAAACCAGACAGGAGGATGGCAATTTCGCCCAGACTAAGGGCAACCGCTCGGAGCTGCGCCTTGATAAACAGCCAATGTGCGACGCGCGGAATCACGCCCCGCTGGAGATGTGGTATGGCTGGAGCCTGTTCGTCCCGGCTCCCACCGATCCTGCGGCCGCGTGGGACGGAGGCGACAACGCCTATCCCAAACCCGGCCGGCCGAAGAACGACGGCGACGGTGGCGGCCGCGAAATCTACTTCCAAGTGCATGCACCGGACAAAATCCCGTTGGACGGCAACCCCGAAAACCCGCCCCTCGCCTTCCGCCGCGTGCCGGATTCCCGTTTTCCCCGTCAGGGCCGACTGGAGTTGAACTGGCGTTGGGACATGAATCATCCAGGCAGCAACGAGAGCGCAGATCTGGGCGCATTCCCCCTCGGTCAATGGACGGATTTTGTTTTGCGCGTCGTCTGGACCGACGACCCCGCGGGGCGGGGCTCAATCGAGCTTTGGCAAAACGGATGGAAAGTAGTGGACCAGCAGCAGCGCCGGGTCGGCTACCGCAACATGGAATCGATGTACTTAAAGGTCGGCATTTATGCCTTCGATTGGAATTTTAGCCCGGAGCCCGACCTTTACCGGGCCCTAGCCTATTACGATGAACTGCGCCTTCACCAAGGATCCTTCCCCTCCCGCGAGGCTGGCTATCTGGCCTTGAAGCCACGGCGGGAATAAACAAGCCACCGCGAAACCGGTAACCAATGAAGCTTCGTTTTCCCCCGATCGCCCTCACCGTCGTGCTGGCCGTTTTATTCGCCCGCACGGAGGCGTCCGAATGGCTGCCGGCGACCACGGCTTTTCAGCCCGTGACTGAGCCTGCCTTTGTCCCTTATTATAGTGAGACCAACGAGCCCGATCCAGCCGATCATCGCGTGGCAATCCGCACCGACCGCCACGGCATCAGTCCTTCCGCGGCCGAGGTGACTTTTCGGGGATCAGCCGGTCAGTACGGGATCGTGCTCCACACCATTGCCGAGGAAGACGGCGAAAGCCCTTACGAAATACTGGTCAACGGTCGCAGCCTCGGTCGGAAAACCAATCCTCCCACCCCGCAAAAGCGTCTTCGGACGGCGTTGACCTTCGATTCTACCACGTTGGCCGCCGGCGATAAGATCCGCGTGATATTCGCCGGCGCCAGTAACGAGAAAATTCCGGAAAACAGGGGTTTCGCGCACGCGCGTGGCCGCTGGCGCGGGCTGGAAATCGCAAAGATCCCTTAACGCACTCCTACTCGCTTACGGCGGGAGGCATTCCAGTGTCTGGACTCGAACTGATGCGGAGGTCGGAGAACAAGGCGCCCATCAGGGCATGAAAGTCAGGGGTGCCTCCCAAAAACGCATGGCGAAGGGGAGCCTCGTCGTCCCGCCACGGCACTTGCGCCACAATCCGCTGATCGAGGCTGACCGTCAGTCGACGGATCGAACGGCTCCAATGGATCGCGAAGGTGTAAGTCTTGGCCGCGTCCCACTGCGAGCCCGCCGGCAGCGTTACCTCCGTCTCAGCATAATCCGATCCCCGCGCTCGCTTTGCTCCCCGGGAAGCCCAGAGAAGCTTGAAGCCCTGGCCGTAGCGCGAAGCCCCCGCCGCATCGGTGCCGATGCGCAAGGTCCAGAGTGCGTCGGTCTCGCCTCCCCCATCCTCCACGTGATGGTCGCCGGTCACATTGGAAAAAAGATTAATGAAGTGGACCTTCTTGTCGCGGCCGATCGCGGCCATTAATCGCCCGGGGTCCAACCCTTTCACGTTCACCTCCAGTTTGCCTTCCGCCCCCAACCCCCGAGGCAACGTGATGCGAAGAAATGCCTGGGGACCAACCACCCGCCAGCCCGCCGGCTCGAAACGACCTCCTACATTCGTCCGCGCAGACGCTATCGCCGGCTCAACGTCGTCGGTCAGGAGGTCGCGCCAATAAAAGGGCTCGACCAACCCCTCCTCGGCAACAACGAGGACAGGGAAGTAACCACCGGCAGAGAGAGCAGCCAACAAGAGGATTAATCTGATTGTCATGAGGGAGACAACGCATGACGGATATACTGTATCCAGATCATTGACAATCTCCCTCAAGACAATTTTATTGCGCCATGAAACCCCTGCGATTCGGCGCCCTTTGCGTCCTTCTCGGTCTCAATCTGCCTGCCTCGACCGAGTATGCCCCGCCCCTGCCTGCTCCCAGCACGGCGAACTCGCTTTCCACAAAACCGGGCTACTCCCTCGTGGTCGAGGCTGAGACTGGCATCGGCGAGTGGGAGCGCCTAGAGGATAGCGGCGTCACTGTGATTCGCGCGGTGCAAGGCAAGAGCATGACCTATCATGTTAATTTTGCCGAGGCCGGCGTCTACTATGTCCACCTGCGCTGCCGCCAGACCAGTGGCATGAAGGGCCCCGATGGCCAGATACTGGCCGACACGTCGACGAACGACGTCCATGTGCTTGTCGGAGGCCAACGCCTTTATGGTTCGGATCTCACAACCCGGCCGGAAGGTATGCGGTGCCATAGCTCCACTCTCAGTTGGTGGCTACTTCCCAAAGGCCCCGGCAACCATACCCCCGAGGCCATCAAGAATTCCCCTGTCACGACTTATCTGCCCCAAGCGGGGGTGTACGAAGTGATCTTGCGCTATCGCAGCCCGGGTTTTGTTGTCGATAAAATAGCCTTCACCCGCACGCCGAAAGCACCGGCGGATGGCGGCAAATAAAACCACAGGAGCCAATCGGCTGGTCGGCTCCAGCGTCGGATAGCCCCCCGGCGACAAGTAGACCCAGACACGACCGCGATAGCCAACCATCTCTCCGCTGCGTAGTGTCCCAACGACCTCAGCGGTGGCCCGTTTAACAGGATTTGTCCACCCTTGTCGCTACTTCGAGTTGGCGGGGATGGCATCCTCGCCGGCTAGAGACGGCTTCTGCCAGGGATGTTCCAGTATGTGGTAGGCCGACCGGGGTCTGTTACAAAGAAGCCGCCCAGGTTTCCCGGGGCGGCTGAAAGCAAACTATTCCGTGCTTAGAACTCGAAGGTGTTGGTGAGATAGAAGCGCTTCTCTGGCGGTATGCGCGTGACCGCGGTTGAACCGTCCGGCTGCACGCTGATAGCAATTGGATCGTCGCTACCGACCACATTGCGGGCGTTAAGTTGGACCTTCCAATTGATTTTGTCGCGGTAGACCTTCCGCGAGTAGCTGACCCATACGTCCACGTTCGTTTCAGCCTTGCCCATGTAAGGATTCTTGATGTCAACAAATACGCTCCCATCGGGATTCAGGTTGGCCGGATAACCGAGGGCATATTTGTCCTGCCAGCGGATGCCGGTGCCGACCCCGAAGCCCTTCAGAAATCTCCGCGAGAACGTGTAGTTGGTCACAAGATTCGCGCGCCATTTGCGTTGTTCGGCCGAGACTTGGCCTTCGGACGCCAGCAATGTGGCGTACGGCACCAGAATGTTTGTCTGAATCCAAGTTCCGACCGTAGTCACATTGGCGGGCAAGGGGGAACCCACCACGAACCCAGCGGGATAATTCTCCCGAGGACGGCCGCTGAATTCCGTCCAGATGGGCTTCATCTTCTCGATGAAATCGCGCGTCGCCGGGGCGACGTTCGACTGCACGGTTTCCTGTTTGGAAACGTTGAGCGCGATGCGCCAATTGCGCGTCGGATTATAGACAACTTCCATTTCGGTCCCTTTCGCAACAAAGTCCGTGGTGTCAGTAATCCCCGGGGGATTGGTCTGGGTGCTGCCGTAGGGGACGCCACCCGTGCCACCCGTGTATTGGAAGTTTAACCCTTGGCGGAATTCGGGGACGGGACTGAAAAGACGTTCGATATCCGCCGTGCGGTCGATGCCGGGGTTTATGTTTCGTTCGCTGGCCCAGAAGTTGGCCAGCTGGCGCACACCGTTGTTGTAAGCATCGGAATAGACACCAGGGGAAAAGGTCTGGTTCTTGACGCTCGTCTCAAATCGATTCACACGAATACTAAGCTTGTCGTCAAAGAAGGAGACGTTGAAACCGAACTCTTGCGTCTCACCGGTCGGCGGCGGGATATCTTGGACCAAAGCGGTAATGCGGCCACCCGTCGGAGTGAAATTGGACGACTGGTTGTAGAAAACGCTAAAATCCATGCCGCGGGGCAGACGGATAAGTTTCTGCGGCCAGCGCAACACACCGCTGTAACTGATCACCTCACCCGCGACCGTCGCCGGCGGGGTGCCGGGCAGGGCAAAGTCACTGAGCGCATAACGGTTCTTGGCGGGATTTTCCAGATAGGTGATTGCCCGACGATAGAGGTAATCCTCGTCACGACGCCAACCGACCGTGGTCACGATCAGATCGTCGACCCAGTAGCCGTGCAACACCACCGCCTGAGACTTGATGACTTCGCGGGTCACCGTGCCATCTCCCAGCACGTCCTGGATGGTCGTTGGCGCGGTGGTGATGGTGCCTTGGACCGCGGATCCCGCCGGAGCGGTAAAGTACGTGGTGGGGGTCGACAGGCCAGGTGCCACGGGCTGGATCTTGATCGCCTGCAGCTTTAGGTCTGAGCCATTGAGGAGGGAGTTGCCCAGATAGGCCAAGGCGGCCGGGCGGCGGCTGAAGCCATTGGGATTGGAGCTGATCGTGTCCGCCACGGGGCCAAACAATGCAGGGCGATTGTTGTAATTCAGCTGATTAACCGCGTACTCCTCATAAAGGCCGGTGAGGGTGTGGCGACCCAACCAACGGCCGAGGATCGGGAATGCGTCCTTCGTGTCGTAGCGAAGAAAGGCGGTTGCCCGCTTGTTCTCACGCTCAGATTCATAAAAATTGCGTTGTGAACCCACAGCGCCGTTCGTGTAGGGCCGGCCGACATTAGGATTCGGTGTGCCGTCGGGCAACGTAACGTTTGGATCGACGCGCACGTGATTACCGTTGGCCGCAGAGAAGAACATGTTGGAGGCATACCGATCAAAATTCTCGTTGTTGAACGCGAGCTCGATGCCGACCCGGTCCTGGCCAGCCCTATCGCGCCAAAGGGACTGTTCGAGAGCGACGGAGTAAGTCTGGAAGTTGTCGCCTTGGAACGAGGTCTCGTCGATCATCTGCTTGTTGAAGGCAAAGGCGGAATAATCCGTGAAGCCCTGCATCTTCAAGCCCACTGGGCGAACGCCGCCCGGGAAGGCGGAGGCGGGCAAAGCCGGCTCCCCGATGTTCACCGTCTCGTAGAATTGGTTACCGTCCGCTGCCAGATCACGATTGATGGACGGTTCAAAAAGCTGGTTTCGAATGGTGTTGGCGGTGAGACTATTAGTGCCCGTGATATTGGTGCCGCCGATGTTACTACGGAAGGAATTGCCCGGCGTAGCGGAACCCGGAGCATAGGGAATGATAATGGTGCTGAACAGCTGTCCCGAAGCAACGCCGACCGGGAGGAAAGCAACGCCCGACGTTTGGGTGGACGCCAACGGGTTGCGGGCGGGATCATCATAGAAGGTCCAGTCATAGCTGGGACGGCCGGCCGCTAGCCAGTACTTGTTGATGCTGTTAAAAGGCAGCACCGTGATCGGGCGGTTTGCGCGGGTGCGGCCGTCCTCGATGTTGGCGCGCAAGGTCGTTGAGCGGAAAGGCCGCAGGGTCATCGTCGCGAAGACCCGCTTCTTGTCCTCATACGCCGGGCGCTGGTCGTAGTTCTCGCGGTCGTCCAGTGCAGCCATGCGCAAGGCCAGCTTGCCGGGAATCACCACCAGATTCGTGTCGATGCTCGCCCGGTTGCTAGAGTTGTCACCGTAGCGATATTCGACCCTGGTCGTGGTTTTCGACAGGTTGGCTTGGATTAATGCCGTATCCACGACGCCCGCCGGACTGCCGATGCCGAAAAGAATGGCATTGGCGCCGCGGTTCACCGTCACCGCGCTCGTATTATAGCTGTCGATCGCAATGCTCGATATAAAGAAATTGCGGGTGAACTCCGGCGAGGCGAGACCGCGGGTGCGGGCGCCGCCTTGAGGATTGTTGCGCGGGCCGTCGCCGACAATTTGCGGCTCGGAAATACTAGCCCCCGTGCCGGAATAGTTACCCTGCGAGCCGCTGGACTCCATGCCGGTCGCAAAAACCAAAAGGTCGCCCACATTGGTTGCGCCGATGTCGGCGAGGAAATCCTTGGTGTAAACTGAAATTGAGGCGCCAAGGTCCTTCAATGGCGTGGTGAGGCGGGAGCCAGCCAAGGTATTGGTCGCTTGATAACCGGTATCGCGCTCAGCATTCACCACGAATGGACTGAGTTCGATCACTACTTCCTGTTGTTTGGCCGCATCCGGGGTAGCGAGTGCCGGACTGGTGATTTGGGCCGGGAGTGTCGCCGCACAAGCGGCAACCAAACCGGTCACGGGCAGACGAAGTCGGCGTAAAACCGAAATAAGACGGGGTGGGGTTTGCATATTCTGTGTTTTTAACGGGGTGCGGGGTCGGGTGGGCCGCCGCGGCGGCACCTTATTGGATACCGCTTCTTTGGATACAGTCATACAGATATAACAGGTCAAGTGGAAACTAGCACATCAACAAACATACACCCGCATGAGAAGACACGGGCCAAGGCCTGTTCCGATGAAAGGATAAACGGGGGGCGTGATCGTCCCTCTCACCAGCCGTGCGAGAGGGCAATCAATGCCAGAGTTACGGTGATCGCACCGCCGATCCGGGTGGCGATCTGGGCAAAGGGCATCATTTGCATGCGGTTGGCCGCCGTCAGGATGGCCACGTCGCCACTGCTGCCCTGCCCGCTGTGACAGGCGTTTACAATGGCCGCTTCAATCGGATAAAGGTTCACCCACCGACCGACGGCGAACCCCGTGGCCATCAAGGTAGCCACCGTGCATGCGATGGTGAGCAAATTTCGCCAGGCCAACGCCGCTACCAGCGTATCCCACGGCATGAACGTCAAGCCCACGGCAAACAACATGGGGAAGGTCAGCGCGGTATTGGTGAATTTATAGACAAACTTGGAACCCTGCTGGAGTTCCGGTGAGGCGGCTTGCGCGAGCTTCACCGCGACGGCGATGAATAACATCGCGACCGGAGCAGGGAGGCCCACCAGACTATGAACCAGAAGCCCAAGCAAATAGAGTGAGATCACGCTGATTCCGGCCGCCGCCACTTGGCCAATATCCACCGTCGACAGCGTCGCCGCTTCCTCCGCCTTGCCCGCGAGTTCATCCGTGGCACCGGGCTGCAAGCGTCCCTCGCCTGTTAGATGAGGATACCGCTTGCCCATCGTATTTAATAGTCCCGCCAAAGCTACCGCCGTTAGGCTGCCGAACATCACCGGTGGAATAACCCGGGCGAATTCGGCTCCTTGGGCGGATTTTAGAATTTCCGAATATCCGATCGACAAGGGAATCGCCCCCTCCCCAATCCCGCCGGCCATGATTGGCACCACAATGTAGTAAAAGGTATCCTTCGCGCCCAACCCCAGCAGCGCACCGACCGAGGTGCCCATCACCGCCGCCGCTACCGAGCCAGCCGCCAAGGGCACGAATATCTTCACAAATCCCTGAATGAGCACCGTGCGATCCATGCTCATGATACTACCCACCGTAATCAGCGCGATGAACAGGTAGAGCACTTTGGTAGAGTTGGCAAAATTGGCCACATAGGATTCCAGCTGCATGGGCAAAAGACCATAATGTGCCAGACAGGCCGGCACGAAAGTCGTGAAGATGATCGCCCCTCCCACATGCTTCACCACTGGGATCCGCTTCCCGATCTCAGCGCAGAAGCAACCTCCCACCGCCAAGACGCAGATTGCCATGCATATCTCCGAGGGCAGCTTGCCTTGCACCATGAAGACCCCGATAACGCCCACCAACATCACAAAAACCGGCAATGGAATAATGCCGACACGCCGGTCCATCAAACGCCACCAACCATGGGGCCAAAATTTTTCGGGACGGGAGGACGAAGTGGTTGCGGCGTGGGGCGCGGACATTGGAAGAGAGGAACGAGGATGGCTGGGATTCGACTTGAGGTAAGCCCGTATATCTGTATCCATTTACCGTCATGTCCAGCCCACAGTGCGCACATCCGAGTTCCCTCTCCGTGGATTTTGAAGCCAATTTGATCACCACTGGCCGGCTCTTGCTGGATCGCAAGTTGGCGTGGGGCACCTCAGGCAACTTAAGTGCCCGTACAGACGCCGACACCATGCTAGTCTCGGCCTCGGGCACCAACATGGGTGAATTGGTCGCCGCCGACCTGGTGCCCGTGCGTGTGAGTGACGGAACCTGGAGCGGGCTACGAAAGCCCTCCAAGGAAGTGCCGTTGCACATCGGCATCTATCAGCAGCGGCCCGATGCGCGCGTGGTGCTCCATTCCTCACCGCACTATACCACGCTCATCGCTTGTAGCAACGAGACCATCCCGTCACAGCTCTTCATCGAGACGATGTACTATCTGGAACGCGTGGCATGGATCGACTACGCCCATCCCGGTTCCGCTGAACTGGGCGCTATGGTCAAAGCCGCAGCTCGCAACGCCGAGGTCATTATGATGCGCAACCACGGCGTCATTCTCTTCGCTGAGTCCTGTGGTGAGGCAGTGATGCGCCTCCAAACCCTGGAGATGGCCTGCCGTATGATTGTCGAGGCCAAGGCCGCGCGCATTACGCTGGGGAAAATACCTAATCAGATCGTGCGTGAATTTTTGAACAGCGGCCGCTACAAACCGTGCAAGCCGTGGCATTCCGTCCCGGCACAGTAGCTCCTTTCCTACGCTTTCCCTCCCTGCCATCCCCATGACCGAACTGAACAATAGCATCAACGAACTGAAGAATGTGGCGCAATTTATTGCGCACAAGCTGGAGGAAATGATTTTAACCGGTGAATTAGCCCCTGGCCAACACTTGATCCAAACAGACATCGCGACCCAATTCGGCGTCTCCCGTTTACCTGTGCGCGATGCCTTAAAAATACTCGAGAAGCGTGAACTCGCGGTCACCCAACCCCGACGCGGTGTAATCGTCCGCCCACTGAATTTGCAGGAGGTGTCTGATCTCTATGAACTACGTCGCTTGCTAGAAAGCCATGCCTTTACCCGCTCCGTTCGAAATCTCACTGAGCAGGACATTGCCGACGTTGAAGCTATTTTGCAAAGGCAGGAGAGCTTTTCGATGGGTCAATTCATCCAGATACTCGATCTTGATGAACAATTCCATATCAAGCTCTGTTCCCGCTGCGAAAACGAGGAAATCAAATCCTCTCTGGTAAAAATCTGGAGTCGAATTCGTGTTCTCCGCTCCTTAGAGCGCGACTGGGATGACTGGAACAAAAACTCCGTCAAGAGCCATCGCGGCATCCTCGCAGCCATTCGGGCCCAGGATTACAAGAAAGCGCGCCAATTACTCGAAGAGGGCATTGACCGGGCGGAAAACAAGATCACTGCTTCGGTCAAAGCCGTCATTGCGCTCTCAGCGCAAAGCGACCTGACAAAGTCGGCTCACAACTGACGGGCGCAACTGAGAGATGGACGCGCCCTCGGCGATACCCCTGCATGGCCTCTTCTGCGGGGCCGGTCATTTCGCCAAGATCCAGCTCACTGCTTGGCAGTCCGTCCGCGGCGCCCGCATCGTCGGGCTTTACAATCGCACCCTCGAGCGCGCCCGTGCCTGCCAGGCTGAGTTCCAAATCGAAAAAGTTTCCGATGATTTTGAGACCCTCCTCGCCACGGTGCGCCCCGATTTTGTCGACATTTGCACCGCGGTGGAAACGCATCTCCCGCTCGCACGCATGGCGGCTGCGCAGAAAATACCCATTCTTTGCCAAAAGCCGTTGGCGCCCCATGTGAGTGAGTCCGAGGAACTCGTCGCCACCTGCGAACAGGCTGGCGTACGTCTGATGGCCAACGACAACTGGCGCTGGCAGGGCTGGTATCGCGAACTTAAGAGACTGCTCGACGCCGGCACCATCGGCGCGCCGCAACACGCCCGCTTTCTGCTGCGGCCGGGTGACGGCTGGGGCGAGGAGCCTTATCCGCTACAACCGTTCTTCCGCGAGATGGAGCGCTTCGTGCTCCTCGAAACCGGGGGTCATTACTTAGACACAATGCGATTCTTTTTCGGCGACATCGCCGCATTGCACTGTCTGACCCGTCGTCGCAATCCGCACATCCGGGCGGAGGACGCCGCAATTGTGACCCTTGAGTTTGCCTTGGGCGTGACGGCCATCTTTGATGCCGACCGCACCGCTGCCACCGCGCAGGTCCGTCCCCCGGTCAACGGCCACGTGTTCATTGAGGGAACGGCCGGTAATCTGCGGCTCACCGAGGATGGTACGATTTATCTCTCGCGCCGTGGCGCAGTCGAGGAGCGCCATGAATACACCCTGCCGCCCGGTTATCGCGGCGGCAGCGCCATCGCCACCCAACAGCATTTCATTGACTGCCTGCGCACCGGTGCAGCGTTCGAGACGGACGGTCGCGACTACCTTGCCATCGAACGCGCCGTGGATGCCTGCTATCGCTCGGCCGAACATAGAACGGTGGAAAAACTCACCTGATTCCAATGCCAAACCCTGTTCCCATTACCTTGCTCCGTCTAGTGGCCGCCGCCGCCGGACTGGCCATCGGAGTGTTCGGAGGCGATTGGTTCGAGGCGCCCGCTCCGCTTGGTATCGATACGCACAACGGCACGCCGGAGCAGCCGTTCGCCACCATCAACCAGCGCTCTACCGCAAATCACGCGCCCCCTGCGGCCGACGTGCCCTATCGCAACGCCAGCCTGCCGGTCGTCCGGCGCGTCGAGGATCTACTTGCCCGCATGACTTGGTCTGAGAAGGTTTCCCAACTGACCGGCTGGTGGAAATATGACGAGGCGTTTCCCACCATGTCGGAGCCCGTGCGCGAGGAGAGCTTCCGCCGCTGGTTCCCCGAAGGCGTCGCCCAGATCGGACCCAGCCAGCTATCGGTCGAGGATGATGTGGCGTTCCGCAACGCCGTGCAGAAGTTTCTCCGTGAGCAGACCCGGCTCGGCATCCCCGTCATCTTTCACGATGAGGGATGCCACGGAGTAATGAAACCGCAGGCCACCAGCTTTCCGATGCCGATCGGCTTGGCCTGCTCTTGGAATGAAGGCCTCACCGAGCGTATCTACGACACCGTGGCCCGCGAGATGCGCCTGCGCGGCGGCCACCAGGCACTCACTCCAATTCTCGACGTGGCCCGCGATCCGCGCTGGGGCCGGATTGAGGAAACCATGGGTGAGGATCCCGTGCTCGTTGCCCGCCTTGGTGCTGCCATGGTACGCGGCTTCCAAGGTGGCCCGACCGGTGTGATCGACGAACACCACGTACTCTCCACTCTAAAGCATTTCGCCGGCCACGGCACCCCTGAAGGCGGCTTG
This sequence comes from Lacunisphaera sp., assembly GCA_029945855.1. Lineage (GTDB taxonomy): Bacteria > Verrucomicrobiota > Verrucomicrobiia > Opitutales > Opitutaceae > Lacunisphaera. The sequence goes on along the minus strand of JAQSDJ010000167.1, from coordinate 5,678 downwards.
AATCGCAGCCCATCGATCATGGGATCGCGCGAACTACGCGACGTTCATCTGGCTCCTTTTAAATATGTCATTGAGCACGCCCGGCCCGCCGCCGTGATGCCGTCCTACAATGACGTCGACGGCGTGCCCTCGCATGCCAACCGCTGGCTCATGCGCGATGTGCTGCGCGGCGAGTACAATTTCCGAGGCCTGCTCGTGTCCGATTACGGCGGCATCGAACGCATGCACCTGAAGCAACTGATCTGCGAGACCCCGCTGGAGGCCGGCCGGCTGGCCTTGGCCGCGGGCGTCGATTGCGAGTTGTCCGATGCCTATGCTTTCCCCGCAATCCGGGAACTCACCAATCCCGATCCGGAGCTCGTTGGCTGGGTCGATGCGGCGGTGCGCCGGATGCTAACCGCCAAGTTCCAACTCGGCCTGTTTGAGAACCCCTACGCCGATGCTGCGGCGGCCCGCGCCATTCTCGACAAACCCGAGACCTCTGAACTCGCCGTGCAGGCCGCGCGCGAGTCCATCGTGCTATTGAAGAATGACGGCAACGCGCTGCCGCTAGATCTCGCCAAGCTCAAGCGCATCGCGGTCATCGGGCCCAACGCTGACATCGCCCGCTTCGGCGGCTACAGCGGCACGCCGCTGCACAGTGTCTCCCTGCTCGACGGAATCCGCGCCTACGTCGGCCCGCGCGCCGAGGTAGTTCATGCCGAGGGTTGCCGCATCGTCACCGTCGACTATCGCGACTCCAGCCAGAACTGGCGAGCCGAGGGGCCGGTGATCTTGGTCAGCGACGATGAAAACCGCCTGCTTATCGACACCGCGGTCAGTGTCGCAGCGCAAGCCGACGTCGTCGTACTCGCGCTAGGCGATCTGGAGCGCACCTGCCGCGAAACTTGGGGCGAAGCCTCCCTCCACCTCGGCGACCGCGCCTCCCTGGATTTACCTGGCTCGCAGATGGCGCTTGCCCGCGCCGTCATCGCCACCGGCAAGCCGGTGATCGTTTATCTCATGAACGGGCGCCCGGCCGCGCTGGAAGAACTCTCCCTCCTCGCGCCGGCGATCCTCGAAGGCTGGTATGCGGGGCAGGCCACGGGCACCGCCGCCGCCGAGATCCTGTTCGGCAGAATCTCGCCGTCGGGCAAGCTAACGGTTTCCTTCCCGCGCGATGTCGGTCACATACCAGCGTATTACAGCCGCAAGACCGGCGCCGCGTATCATGATTACCTATTCTCGAACAACAGTGCGCTTTATTCCTTTGGTCATGGCCTTAGCTACACGACCTTCGAATACCGCGACCTCAAACTCGCGACGGCGACGATTCGCGCTGGCGAGCAGGTTCGCGCCAGCGTCGAGGTGGTGAACACCGGCAAGATGGCCGCTGACGAGATCGTGCAACTTTATCTCCGCGACGAGGTGGCGAGCGTCACCCGGCCCGTCATGGAACTGAGGGATTTTCGTCGCATTCCGCTGCAGCCGGGCGAAAGCCGCACCGTCGAATTCACTCTCGCGCCGGAAGCACTGCTGTTCACCGGAATCGACCTGCAGCCGGTGCTTGAGCCGGGTAAATTCCAGATCATGGTCGGCGGCTCGACCCAGAAACTGCTGCACACGACTCTCACAGTCACGCCCTGAGCGGTCACGTTTCCTCCCATGATAGTCCGCTCCAGCCTCTCTAGCACCGCGCGACACTTTCTCCACCGAGGGTGTTTGCTGGCGTTTGCCTGCTGGCTGGCCACGGGCAGCCTGGCGGCCATCGAACCGGTCGCGCCGCAGCCCGAAGCACCACGGCATGTGACCCAGTGGGATCGCTTCGAGGTCGCTGTCACGAATCCGAAAACCTATGCCGATCCCTACCGGGATGTCCGCCTCGAGGTCGTGTTTTCCACGCCTTACGGGACGGAGATTTCATTCTGGGGATTCTACGACGGCGGGCAGACGTGGCGCATCCGTTTCATGCCGCCCCTCTATGGGCTGTGGCGCTACCGCTCGGTCTTCTCCGACGGCACGCCCGGTCCGAGCGGCGAATTCCGGGTCGATGGCGGCAAGATCCCCGGAATGCTCACCGTGCACAAGGCAAACCCGATCTGGTTCGCCGGTGACGTGCGGCCCGTCCTGATACGCGGCCTGCACGTCGGCGACCGTTTCTTCGCCGCCAACTGGCCGGAGGAAAAGCGCGCCGGGTTCCTTGATTGGGCGCAGGGCCAGGGCTACAACCTGCTCTCCATCGCAAGCCATTACCTCAACCGTGACGCAAAAGGCCGCGGGCGTGGTTGGGAGACCCCGCTGCTGTGGCCACTCGACGCACGGGAGTTTCAAAAGATGGAAACCGTCCTCGACCACCTGGCCCGTCGCGGCTTCTACGTCTATCCCTTCGCCGGCTTCTTCGGGCAGAAGTCCCATTACCCGCAGGATACTGCCGATCAGGAGTTGTTCGTGCGCTACACGCTGGCCCGCATCGGCTGCTACTGGAACATCCTGCTCAATGTCGCCAGCCCCGAGCCCAACCTCGACGCCGGCTGGATGTCCGCCGCCGATGTCGCCCGTCTTGGCCGGCTCATCCGCGATCTCGACGTACACCACCATCCGCTCTCCGTGCACAACGCGACCGGCGACGATCCCTACCGCGATTCCGACTGGACCACCTACGGCACGTTGCAGGGCCCGAAGACGCTCGACCGCGCCAGACTCAGCGCCGGCCTGTTGAAGAACCACCACCCGGCCAAGCCGCTGCTCGCGCAGGAAACCCTGTGGGCGGGCAACAAGTATCATCCTGACTACACCGACGACGATCTGCGCAAGAACGCCTACGTGCTCCAGTTCTCCGCCGCCGCGCTGGTCTTCGGCGATTTCGCCGGCGATTCGTCCAGCGGGTTTTCCGGCTCGATGGAGCATGCGGAGCTCCGCCAGTCCCGGCACGACGCGGTCAAGGCCGTCTGGGATTTCTTCGCCACCGTGCCTTACTTCGAGATGAAGCCACGGCAGGATTTGGTTTCGCAGGGATACTGCCTCGCGTGGCCAGGGCGCGATTACCTAGTTTACCTGGAAAAGGGCGGCACGGTCGACGTCACAGTGGAGGGCGGCCCCTACACCGTGACGTGGATCAATGCGCGGCAAACGGTCGAGCAACGCGCCGCCGGCACCACCGACACGGGCCTTGGCCTGCAGGCACCCGACTCCGGCGACTGGGTGTTGCGTCTCACCCGCACGGGCGGCGGCCTGCCGGACCAGATTCACCTGTCCTGGCAGGGCGATACGGCCACAACCCTCACGGTCACGTGGCACACCACCAGCCAGAACAACCCGGCCGTCGTCGACTATCGCCGCGCAGGAGACACCGCGTGGACCTCGGTTTCCGGCAAGACCTTCCGCTCGCCCGGCGACGGCTGGTTGCACCGTGCCACGTTGAGCGGACTCACTCCCGACACCGCCTATGAGTATCGCGTCTCCAGCGACCGGGGCACGGCGCACGCGACCAGCCATTCCTACCTCACCCGCACCGCGCCGCGCGCCGGGACCGCCTTCACGCTCGCCTTTGTGGCCGACACCGGACTCGTAGGACGCATCGACGGCAACGCGAGCGGCACGAGCCGCATCATGGAGGAAGTCACCCGCGACGCGCCGTTGTTCATCATCGGCGGCGGGGACTACGCTTACGCGAATCGCGACTTCCGTTTCGCCACGGTCGGCGGGGCGATCGACGAATGGTTCAACCAATGGCAGCCGCTCCTCGCCCGTTTTCCCCTTATGGCACAGTTCGGCAACCACGAGGATCACCTTCTCGAGCGCTACACAGACTGGTCGCCGCGCCTCGCGCATCCACCCGGTTCCGAAGAAGGTCGCAACTATTCCTTCGATGTCGGCGGCGTGCATTTCGCCGCCCTGTATCTGGCGCGGGAAAACACGATCCCGGATGAACGTCTCGACTGGCTTGACCGTGACCTCGCCGCCGCCCGCCAGCGCGGCGCTCGCTGGATTATTGTCTATCATCACGTTCCACTTTATGCCCATGGTCGCAGCCATGCGATCCCGCCGGCCTTGCGGGCGCGGTTGGTGCCGATCCTCGAAAAACACGGTGTTGATCTGGATCTTACCACGCACGACCAGAACTACGAACGCACCTTCCCGCTCTCCGGCGTGGGCGAGACATTGAAAGTCCGCTCCCGCTCGCCTGACCGCTACCGCCAGGGCGAGGGCCTGCTTTACGTCAAGGTCAGCCCGGCCGGCAAGAAATCCGAGTCGGGCAACGATTTCTCGCGTTACGCAGTGCCGCAGCAGGATTTCATGGCCGTGCGCGAAACCGGCACGCATCACTACGCATTGCTGCACGTCACCGCCAACGGCGAGTTGAAGGTTGAGGTTTTCAGCCTGCCCGACCGCGAAGGCCGCAAAACCTTGCTCGACTCCTTTGTGATCGCACCGCGCTCCGCCACTGCGGCAGTCCACCCGGCCAGCCTAACCCAATGAATACAGGGGGGGGGTGGAGGGCAATGCTGTCCCATTAGGAGATGGGTGGAGTTTCGTAATTACCGGTGAAAGAGTTTTTTCTGCGGGTAGGAGCCTGCTCACGATTTGAGGTTGGGCTTCGTTTTTGCGGAGTAGCTCCGCATGAACGAAGGCAAGACGGTGTTCGCCCAGGTGATGGCCTGTGTTCCGCATTGGGAGTTCCGGCGGGTCGTGGCCGCGCACGACAACGCGATCCGGATCCGGTCCTTTTCCGCGTGGGATCACTTCCTGGCGATGAGCTTCGCGCAGCTCACTTTTCGCGAGAGCTTGCGCGACATTGAGGCCTGCCTGGATGCCCAGCCGCAACTGCGCCACCACCTCGGATTCCGCTCGCGGGTTACTCGCAGCACCCTCGCGCGGGTCAATGAACACAGGCCTTGGCAGTTATTCGCCGCGCTCGCCCAGAAGCTGATCCAACGAGCGCGCGAGGTCTATCGGGAAGAACCCCATGTGCTCGATCTCCAGGCCCCGGTCTATGCCCTCGATGCCACGTTCATCGATCTGAGCTTGGCGCTTTGTCCGTGGGCCAACTGGACCGGTTCCGATGCGACGCTTAAGCTGCACACGATGCTCGATCTGCGGGTCGCCCTGCCGGTGTTCGCCACGATTACCGAGGGCAGTTACGCCGACGTGCGGTGGCTCGATCAGGTGCCGATCGAGCCGGGCAGTTATCTGGTGATGGATCGTGGCTACATCGATTTTCGCCGGCTGCGGCGCATCGCCCAAGCGGGGGCCTTCTTCGTCGTGCGCGACCGCTGCGACGTGAAGTATTACACCGCCCAATCGCGCCCGGTGGATCGCACCACCGCGGTGCGCAGTGATCAAACCATCCGCTTCAACGGGACGGTGGCCGCACGGTTGTGGCCCGAGCGCATGCGGCGTGTCAGCATCTACGATTTCGAGCATCACCGTCGACTGGTCTTCTGGACCAATGTCTGGGACCTGCCCGCCGCGACGATCGCCGAGCTCTATCGGCAGCGGTGGCAAATCGAACTGTTCTTCCGCTGGATCAAAGAAAATCTGCGCCTGCGTTCGTTCTACGGGACTTCACCCAACGCCATTCGGGTCCAGATCTGGACCGCGATCAGTGCTTATCTCGCCAGCGCACTCGCGCGCCGCCACCACCACTGGGCTTGCCTCGAAAAAATGGACACCAATTCAGGCGGCTTTGATGGTGTTTA
>JAQSDJ010000166.1 GCA_029945855.1 Lacunisphaera sp. | reverse complement strand
CCAAAAGTGTCAGCACTTTAATGGCGGAAAATGTCAGCGATTTATGGCGGCGTGCGACCTAGCCGTGGTCTTCGCGCACAAAAAAGCCGGACTCGGGCAAGTCCGGCTGAAATCCATCGCGCGGGCCTGGCGCTCAGAAGAACCGCACGGGCTTCGAGGCCATCTTGTCGTGCTCCTCGTGCGAGCAGCCGGCGTTGGTCGCGACATCGATCGCGGCGCCGCTGGGCTTCACGAGGTTGTTGGCGAGCATGTAATTCTCCACCTCCTCGCCGGAGATGTCGGCGAGCATGACGCCGTCGATCTCCACGCAGGGCGAGAGCGGCTGGCCGGACTTCTGGACCATCTCCTCGTAGTTGGCGCGGTGGTTGATGATGTCGATGTCCTCAAACGCCAGCTGGTGCTTGGCCATGATGGCCCGCACGCCGTTGGACCAGCCGCAGTGTGGTTTGAGATAAGCTTTGATTTTCATAGGGAGGATGGAGGCAAATCTTGAAGTCGGCACAACTTATGCGGCAGTCTCGCCACTTCAACTTAAACTTTCATCCTGTTCCAACCCGACCGTGACCGCCGTTTTTTCCACGTTGTTGACCGCCCAGGCCTCCGAATTCGCCCGCCTCGGTCTCGCCAACATCCGCCGCGAATACCCGCACCTCCTGCAGCACCAGCTGAACGGGCCGGAGGATGTCCGCCGCCCGCGCGACTTGCACCCGGCCTTTTACGGCAGTTATGACTGGCACTCGTGCGTGCACCAGCACTGCATGCTCGCCCGGCTGGCCCGACTCTACCCCGACCTGCCCGAGCGCGCCGAGATCGACCGCACCCTGCGCGAGAACCTGACGGCGGAAAACATCGCGGCGGAAACGGCCTACTTCAAAGAGCCCGGCCGCGGCTTCTACGAGCGGCCCTACGGCTGGGCGTGGCTGCTGAAGCTGGCGGAGGAACTCCTGCGTTACGACCGGACACTGGCGGCCAATCTGGACCCGCTCGTCGCGCACATCCGCGCCGGCCTGTTCGCCTATCTGCCCTCGCTCACCCACCCCGTGCGCCACGGGGTGCACAACAACACCGCGTTCGCGGTGAAGCTGGCGATCGACTACACCCGCGCGGCCGACGACCAGGAGCTGAAGCTCTTTTGCACGAGCCGCATGGCCTACTGGTTCGGCCACGACACCGATTACGGCGCACGCTGGGAGCCCTCGGGCGAGGATTTCCTGTCGCCGGCGCTGACCGAGGCCGAGGTGATGGCGGCGGTGCTGCCCCCGGACAATTTCAGCCGCTGGCTGAGCCGCTTCCTGCCGAATCTCCACACGGGCGAGCCGGTCCGCCTCTTCACCCCGGTGCGGGTGAGCAATCCCACCGATCCCAAGATCGCCCATCTCATCGGCCTCAACCTCAACCGCGCCTGGTGCTGGCGCCGGCTGGCCCAGGCGCTGGCCGAGTCCGACCCGCGCCACGCCCGCGCCCGCGACGCCGCGGTGCGGCACCTGGAGGCCGCGCTGCCCCTGCTCAACGCCGAGGATTTCCACCGCGCCCACTGGCTGGCGTCATTCGCGGTGTATGCGCTGACGGAGTGAAAGGCCTGATGTGGCACCGGCTTCCCGTTTCGACGCGCTCAAGGTCCCGAGCCAGTCGTGGGACAGCCGGTGAAGACTGCGGCTGGAAGCCGCAGCCACAAATTCCCGATTGAAGCCGCCCATTTTCTTCTAGCGACGTTGGCCGGGGGGGCCAGTATCCGCCGGATGGACTGGATGAAACTGCTGGCCGCTGCGATCATCGCCGGCACCCTCGTCGGGGTCGCCGTGGGCCGCTATCCCTGGCTGCGGATGAACCGCGCCACCATCGCCCTGGTGGGCGCGGCCCTGCTGATCGCCCTCGGTTTCATCCCGCTGGAGGCGGCCTATCGCGCCGTGGACTGGAACACCATCTTGCTGCTGCTCGCGATGATGATCCTCAACGTCAACCTGCGGGTCGCCGGCTTTTTCCACCTCGTGACCTCGAAGGTCGTGCATCACGCGCGCACGCCGCGCCGGTTGCTGGCGTTCATCGTCCTGGTCGGCGGCGTGCTGTCCGCCGTGTTTCTCAATGACACCATCGCGTTGATGATGACCCCGCTGGTGCTGGATGTGGCCCTGGCCCTCCGGCGCAACCCCTTGCCCTACCTCGTGGCGCTCGTCACGGCCGCCAACGTCGGATCCGTCGCCACCATCATGGGCAACCCGCAGAATATGCTCGTCGGGCTCTCGTCGGGCATCAGCTTCACGCAGTTCTTTCTGGCCCTCGCCCCGGTCGCCGTGCTGGGGCTCGGTGTCATCTGGGCGGTCATTGTTGTCGTCTACCGGGCGGAGTTCCGGCCGGCGGTGTTTGCGACGAACTACACGCTGCCCGGGCGCTCCTACCGGCCTTTGCTGCGCAAGAGCATGCTCGCCACGGGGCTGATGGTCGCGGCCATGTTTGCCGGCGTGCCCATCCCGCTGGCCGCACTGCTCGCGGCCTCGCTGCTGCTGATCACCCGCCGGCTCAAGCCGGAGCGCGTTTTCCGGGAGATCGACTGGGGGCTGCTCGTTTTCTTCGCAGCGCTGTTCGTGGTCACCGGCGCCATCGAGACCACCGGTTGGGGCGACAAGCTCTTCGCCGTCCTGCGTCCCTGGGCCGACGGCGGCCCGGCCCGGCTCACGGCCGTGGCCGTGGTGTTGAGCAATATCGTGTCAAATGTGCCCGCGGTGATGCTTTTCCGGCCGGTGGTGCCCACGCTGACCGACCCGCATTCCGCCTGGTTGACCCTCGCCATGGCCACCACCCTCGCCGGCAACCTCACCCTGCTCGGCTCGGTGGCCAATCTCATCGTGGCCGAGATCGCCCGCCACCGGGGCGTGCGTCTCTCTTTCGTCGAATACCTGAAGGCCGGCACGCCCATCGCCGGGCTGACCCTGCTGCTCGGCATCGGGTGGCTGGCGCTGTGAAACAGCGCCTGAGTTTAGGCGCTTTTTTGTCCACTCCACGCTTGCCGGGCCGGAACGCCGGGGAAAGTCTCCTGACATACCGTTGTCACGCCCCCGTGCTACGCTCCGTTTTCAACCCACCAACCGATTCCCATGTCCAAAGCCGATAAGTCCAAGTCCGACTCGCGCATCGCCCCCGCCGAGAAGTCCGCCAACCCCGCCCGCGAGAAAAACATCGAGCTCGCCGTCTCCGCCATCACGAAGCAGTTCGGCGAAGGCTCGATCATGCGCCTTGGCAGCAACACCAAGATGAAGGTCGAGACCCTCTCGACCGGCTCGCTCGCCATCGACCTCGCCCTCGGCGTCGGCGGCCTGCCCCGCGGCCGCATCATCGAGATCTACGGGCCGGAATCCTCCGGCAAGACCACCTTCTGCCTCAGCGCCATCGCCGAGGCCCAGCGCCAGGGCGGCCTCGCCGCCTTCATCGATGTCGAGCACGCCCTCGACCCGAAATACGCCCGCGTCGTCGGCGTCAGCCTCGACGACCTGCTCGTCTCGCAGCCGGATTCCGGCGAGGACGCGCTCAACATCATGGAGACGCTCATCCGCTCCAACAGCATCGACATCATCGTGCTCGACTCCGTCGCCGCCCTCATCACCAAGGCCGAACTCGACGGCCAGATGGGTGACATGACCATGGGCAGTCAGGCCCGCCTGATGAGCCAGGCCATGCGCCGCCTCACCTCCGTCGTCAGCAAGACGAACTGCGTGTGCATCTTCACCAACCAGATCCGGGAAAAAATCGGCGTGATGTTCGGCAACCCCGAGACGACCTCCGGCGGCCGCGCGCTGAAATTCTTCTCGTCCATCCGCCTCGACATCCGCCGCAAGGACCAGCTCAAGACGCCCGACGGCAAGGTCATCGGCAACCGCACCAAGATCAAGGTCGTGAAGAACAAGGTCGCGCCGCCGTTCACCGAGGTGGAGTTCGACATCATGTATGACGAGGGCATCTCCGCCAGCGGCTCGCTTATCGATCTCGGCCTGGAGCACAAGGTGCTCGAGAAGAAGGGTGCGTGGATCGCGTTCGAGGGCGAACTCGTCGGCCAGGGCCGCGAGGCCGCCAAGGAGGCGTTCCGCACCAACACCGCCCTCGCCGCCAAGGTGACCGCCGCCATCATGGCGAAGGCCACCGTCAAGGTTGGCGAGACCGTCATCGGCGAAAGCGCGGACTGAGCCGCCGCGTTCCCCTCCCCTCACGCGCGCCGGCCTCGGCGCGCGTTTTTTGCGTCCGGTTCTCCGGGCCGGCCGTAGCTTTTTTTGCCGACCCCATGATCCGACTCCTGCACCGCGAACAGTTCATCCGCGCCGACCCGGCGCGCGTCTGGGATTTTTTCGCCACCCCGCGGAACCTGAACGAGCTGACGCCGCCCAACCTGCGCTTCCGCATGGTCAGCGAGGTGCCCGACCGGATGGCGGCCGGTCAGATCATCGAATACCGGATCTCGCCGCTGCCCGGCGTGTGGCTGCGCTGGGTGACGGAAATCCGCGAGGTCCGCGAGGGGGTGTCCTTCATCGATGAACAGCGCGCCGGTCCCTACCAGCTTTGGTCCCACGAGCATCAATTCCATCCCGCGCCGGGCGGCGTCCGCATGGTGGACCGGGTGAGCTACGATGTCGGCTGGGGGCCGTTTGGCTGGTTGGCGGAGAAGCTGTGGGTGCGGCGGCAGCTGGAGCACATCTTCGATTATCGTTACCGCCGGGTGGATGAGCTGTTCAACCGCGCGTGACACGGACGGCGCGCCCCGACTTGCCAAATGCCCGGGGAACCCAATCATGCCGCGGCCGTCTCCAAAGCATCCATGCGTGTATTCGTATCTTTTCTTTTGCTGGTGCCGTTCCTGGGCCTGGTTCCGGCCGGGGCTTTCGCCGCCAAAAAGGAAAAGCCGCCGGCCGATGCGCCGCCGCAGCTGATCTCCACCAAGGGCGGCGGACCCAAGTGGAAAAACGCCAAGGAACTCGAGGCCTTCGCCGCGCAAGGCGATCCCCGGGCGTGCTTCGAACTGGGCATGCGTTTGCTGGAGGGAGGCGACGCGACCAAAAGCGATCCCGCCAAGGCGCTGCCGCTGCTGGAACAGGCCGCGCAGGGCGGCGTGGCGGACGCGTGGTTCCGGCTCGGCAAGATTTATCACGACGCCAACGGCGTGCCGCGGGATTATGCGAAGGCCCTCGAATATTACACCGCCGCCGCCCGCCTCGGCGTGCCGGAGGCCCAGCACAATATCGGCGCCATGCTGGTCAGCGCCCGCGGCGTGAAACGCGATTATGTCGAGGGGCTCGCGTGGCTCATTCTCGCCAACAAATCGGGCGCCGGCTCCGACGCCGAGACCAAGGTGCGCGAACGTCTGGCCAAAAGGCCCGCGGACATCCGGGCCGCGGAAGCACGCGCCGGGGAACTGCTGGCCAACCTGGCCAGCGCCACCGTGCGCACCGGGATTCCCGGCGCCGCCGCGCTGCGCGAACCGCCGAAATTGCCGGCGCCGCCCGCCACTGCGAATCCGGTCGTGAAACCGACCATCAGCGCGCCGAAGTTCGAGCCGATCGCTCCGCCCAAAATTACCGTGCCCCTCGATCCGGCGCCGCCCGCCCCGCGGTAATTTAACCTTTTGCCTTACGGGCGCGGTTCGCTTGCGTGGGGCCGATGTCATTTTCGCCCGATACCATTGCGGCCCTCGCCACGCCGGCCGGCACTTCCGCGATCGCGGTGGTGCGCGCCAGCGGTCCGCAGGTCGCGGGGCTCGTGTCGGGGATTTTCGCGGAAACTCCCCTGCCCCGCATGGCGCGTCATGCGGATTATCGGGATGCGCGCGGACAATTGGTGGACGATGTGCTGTTCACTTTTTTTGCGGCGCCTAATTCTTTCACGGGGGAGGACACGCTGGAGATTTCCTGCCACGGCAATCCCTTCATCGCGCAAAAAATCCTCGAGGACCTGCTGGCGCGCGGTTGCCGGACCGCCGAGGCCGGTGAGTTCAGCAAACGGGCTTTCCTGAACGGCCGGATGGACCTCAGCCAGGCCGAGGCCGTGATGGATTTGATCCACGCCCGGAGTGAGCGGGCTCTGGCTGCGGCCAACCAGCAGCTGCGCGGTTCGCTCGGACGACACATGGGGTTGCTTATCTCTCAATTGGTCAATATCTTGGCGATGGTTGAGGCTTACATTGATTTCCCGGACGAAGACCTCCCGGCGGAAGACAGACAGTCCGTTTTGAGCGAATTGAAGGAATTGGCGGCAGCCACCAAGCAATTGATCGCCACCAGTCATTATGGGGAGTTGCTGCGCGAAGGCATCAAAACCGTCATTTTCGGCGAACCCAATGCCGGCAAGAGCAGCCTGCTGAATCGTCTCGTCGGCCGCGAGCGTGCCTTGGTCAGCGCCGAGCCCGGCACGACGCGGGATTATCTCGAAGAACGCATTCTCGCCGGACCTCATGCCTTGCGGCTGATTGATACGGCGGGATTCAACCTGGCGCCCACTCCGCTCGAGCAGCGAGGCATCGAGAAGACGCTCGAGCAGGCCGCGGAGGCCGATCTTTTCCTCTGGGTGATCGATGCGACGCGCCCCCTGCCCGGCCTGCCGCCGGCGGTTGCTGCACGGCTCACGACGGCCAATACGATCGCCGTATTCAACAAAACAGATCTTCCGCCCGCGCCCCGTGGTGCGCTGCCCCAGGATTTTCCCGTCGTGACTATCTGCGCGCTCGACGGTGCCGGCATTGAAGAATTGCAGACCATGATCGCGCGACTCGCCGACTCTTTCCAGGTTGAGACCGGCGATGAACTGATCGCCATCAACGTCCGCCATTCCCATGCCTTGGTGCAGGCGCAGCAAGCACTGGAATCCGCCGGACAGAAATTGTCGGATAAAACAGATACTGAATTGGTGGCCAGCGATTTACGATGTGCGCTTGAAGCGTTTGGCGAGATTTCCGGCAAGGTGGACAATGAAAAGATCCTCGATCGCCTCTTTGCTACCTTTTGTATCGGAAAATAATGCTATATCAAATTATATACTTTGATACGCAACTTATCGCACCATGATTTATAGCAAGACTCCTTTCGATGTCATTGTCTGCGGCGCCGGCCACGCCGGCGTGGAGGCTTGTCTGGCGGCGTCTCGGATGGGGGCCACTACCCTTCTGCTTACGGGCAACATCGATACGATTGCCCAGATGAGCTGCAATCCCGCGATAGGAGGTCAGGCCAAAGGACAGATCGTCCGGGAAATCGATGCTCTTGGCGGTGAGATGGCCATCAATACTGATGTCACCGGCATCCAGTTTCGTCTGCTCAATGAATCCAAGGGCCCGGCGGTTCAGTCGCCGCGAGCGCAATGTGACAAGAAAGCCTATCAACTGCGGCTAAAGCACACGCTTGAACTCCAGCCAAACCTCCAGGTCTTTCAGGCGACTGTCACCGGCTTGATCTTTGAGGCGGGAAAAGTTGTCGGGTGCCGGACCAACCTGGATGTAGAATTCTATGGAAGGACCGTCATCATCACCACCGGCACATTTTTGCGCGGCCTGATGCACGTCGGACAAAACAAAAACGAAGGAGGACGACTGGGAGACTTCAGCGCAAAAACCCTTTCAGCCAGTCTGCTGGAGGCCGGCATCGAGCTCCAGCGCCTGAAGACCGGCACACCCCCACGGATTTTAGGCCGGAGTATCAATTTCTCCGGCCTGCAGGAACAGAAGGGCGACCCGGAACCGACGCTCTTTGCTTTTCACGACACTCGGGGGGCCGAGGACTTGTTCCACGTGGAACTCACCGGCGAGCGACGCCTCGGCTGGACGCCGGGGACCGAACAAGTTTCCTGCTGGATGACCTACACGACCCCCGAATCGGAGCGGATAGTGCGGGAAAACCTCCACAAGTCGGCGATGTATTCCGGCGAGATCGCCGGGGTGGGGCCGAGGTATTGTCCGAGCATTGAGGACAAATTCGTGCGCTTTGCCGACAAACCGCGTCATCTGCTGTTTCTCGAGCCTGAGGGCAGGAACACGAATGAATACTATATCAACGGCCTATCCACGAGTCTGCCCTTCGATGTCCAGCTCGACCTCGTGCATAGCATCCCGGGACTCGAGCATGCGCAATTGCTGCGCCCGGCCTACGCCGTGGAATATGACTTCGCCCCTCCGACCCAGATGTTTCCTTCGCTGGAGTCACGCAAGGTCGAGAACCTGTTTTTGGCCGGCCAGATCAACGGCACCTCGGGATATGAAGAGGCTGCCGCCCAGGGATTGGTTGCCGGCGTGAATGCGGCGAGAAAGGTGAGGGGAGAGCCGCCTATGATTATTCAACGGCACGAAGGATATATTGGCGTGTTGATCGACGACCTCGTCACCAAGGGAACGATCGAACCCTACCGAATGTTCACCAGCCGCGCCGAGCATCGCCTGTTATTTAATCACGGGAGCGCTGAGCTCCGTCTTTACGAACACTCTAATAATCATAAGCTATTATCTTATAATAGATTAAGTCGTATTTCTGCTAAGATAAAAGCGGTCGAATATTGGCGAGCTTTTCTGGAAACCACCAAATCCATCGGCGGAACTTGGGCGGAACTAATCAGGCGGTCCGACCCCAAGACCGAGCTGCCGGCCGAGTTCCTCGGCCAGACCAAGGAGATCAAGGCAGAGACCCTTTATCGGGTAAAATATCGCGGCTATCTCGAGCGCGAATACCGGCAGATCGAGAAGCTGAAGGACGTGGAGAAAATCAACATCCCCTCCTCGATCGATTTTCTGGCCATTCCCGGTCTGCGCCGCGAAAGCGCGCTGAAGCTCCACCAGTTCAAGCCGCAGAATCTCGGCCAGGCCAGCCGCATCAGCGGCGTGAATCCGGCCGACATCAGCATACTCATGGTTCTGATTGCCGCCGGGAAACGATCACGCGGTTCGCCGGGCATCGCATGATTCCCCTCCTGCGCCGCCAGGTTAAGCTGCTGTGACATTCTGGTGACGCCGGTTAATTCACTGGCAAGACCGGGCCCGCCGGCGATAATTCTCGCCCCCATGGAGAAGAAAAAAATCCTCGTCGTAGATGATGAACCTGACGTGACGGATCTGGTCGCGTATCATCTGAAGGCAAAGGGATTCCACGTGGAAACCGTCAACGACGCCACGGCGAGCATTTCCAAGGCCCGCGCTTATCAACCGGACTTGCTTATTCTAGACATAATGATGCCCGACCTGAGCGGCATCCAGATCTGCCGGATTCTGCGCGCCGATCCCAAACTGTCGAAGGTCCCGATTATTTTCCTCACCGCCAAGGCCGAGCCGCACGACCGCATCGATGGTCTGGAATCAGGGGCCGATGACTACGTGGGCAAGCCTTTCAGCCCGAAGGAACTCGTCCTGCGCGTGGAGTCCATCCTGCGCCGCCTGGCCGCCCCCCGGGAACCGGTCTCAGTCAAGCTCCGCATCGGCGACATCCAGCTCGACAGTGAAGCCCACCGGGTGACCGTGCGCGGCGAACCGCTGGAGCTGACCGCCACCGAATTCAAGCTGCTGCGCATCATGATGGAGCGCCAGGGCCGCGTGCAGACCCGCGAGCACCTGCTGCTGAATGTGTGGAACTACGCCACGGAGATCGAGACGCGCACCGTCGACACCCACGTCCGGCGTCTGCGCGAAAAACTCGGTCCGGAGGCCGGATGGATTGAAACCATTCGCGGGGTCGGCTATCGGATTGCGGAGAAAAAATTGCCCGCATGATCTATCTTCTCGTCGCCGGCCTGGTCCTGGCCCTGTTGTTTCTGCTCCGTCTCCTCTGGAAGCAAAACCGGGCCCTGCGCGAACTGCGCGACGCCGCCCGCCGCCAGCAGCCCTTCCTGCACGATGAACCGCTGGCCAGCTATCTCTCGGAATGGAGCGGCCTGGTCGAAACTGTGAACCACCTGATCGGGGAGAATACCACCCTGCAGCAGCAACGCACCGGCCAGCTGACCCAGCTGGAAACCACGCTGGGCAACCTGCGCGAGGCCGTGCTGATCGTGGACGGTGACAATTACATCCACCTCGCAAACCGTGCCCTGCGGGAGATTTTTCCCGCTTCCCGCGACCTCGTGAACCTGCGGCTCGAGCTCATCATCCGCAGCGTTCCTTTTCTCGGGTATGTCCGTGCCACGCGTGCCGGCCAGATCCTGCCGCGCCAGGAATTCGAGATCATCGACGGCGATCACACCCTCTGGATCGAGGCCTCCGGCGCGCCGATTCCCTCGCCCGACGGCAAATCGCAATGGGCGCTCTTCGTCATCCACAATCTCACCCACGAGCGGAAGCTCGAGCGCGTGCGCCGCGATTTCGTGGCCAACGCCTCGCACGAGTTGCGCACGCCACTGAGCATCATCAAGGGCTACATCGAGACTCTGGTCGACGGCCACGAGACCATGGCGCTCGAGGACCGCGCCAAATTCCTGCAGACCATCCAGCGGCACAGCGACCGGTTGAAATCGATCATCGACGACCTGCTGGTGTTGTCGCGGCTCGAGTCGGCCACGCCCGGCCTCAAGCCCACGCCCCTGGCGCTGGCGCCCTTCTTCCGCGCCCTGGCCGACGAGTATCGCCTGCGCCCCGGCGGCGCCGGCCGCGAGATCGCGGTGGCGGTGCCCGCGACGCTGGGTCCGATTTTGGTGGATGAGGAAAAATTCACGCAGGTTTTCAGCAATCTCATCGAGAACGCCCTCAAATACACCCCCGCCGGCTCCCGCGTGGAAATCGGCGCGCTGGCGGCGGGCGAGGACGAGATCGAGTGCTCCGTCCGCGACCAGGGGCCCGGCATTCCGTCCGATGACCTGCCGCACATCTTCGAACGCTTTTACCGGGTGGAGAAGGGACGATCCCGCGAGACCGGCGGCACCGGCCTGGGCCTGAGCATCGTCAAGCACATCGTGCAGCTGCACGGCGGCCGCGTCTGGGCGGAAAACCGCGAACCCTCGGGGCTGGCCATCATCATCCGCCTCCCGCGCGGGCCGAAAAACTGAGCCGGGATTGGTCTGGAGCGGGTGGAACCGGTCCTCCGGACCGGTTTGCCCTGGCGTGCGTCCAACAACCCGTCACGGAGGACGGGTTCAACCATCCAACTGGCTTTTCAGAGGAATCTGGCGCTTCAAATGCATGAGCCCTTATCGGCGACCACCCCGCGATTTGGCACTTGGCGTTTGGAATTTTTCCCGGCCAATAGGGCGCGTGGCCTACAAACCCGAGTTTCTCGCCCGCATCACCGAACGCCGTGCCGCCTTGCGCACGGAGCTGCTGACATTGCTGCCGGCCGGTCAGTCGCTGGTCTGGGAGATCGGCTCCGGCCACGGCCACTTTCTCGTGCAATACGCCCAGGCGTGCCCGGCGAAATACTGCGTCGGCGTCGACATCATCCGCGACCGCCTGAACCGGAGCGGCAAGAAGCGCGACCGGGCAAAGCTGGCCAACTGCCATTTCGTGCAGGCCGAGGCACGCGAATTCCTGGACGCCCTGCCGCCCGCTGTGACGTTTGCGGAGGTCTGGGTGCTGTTTCCCGACCCGTGGCCCAAGAAGCGCCATCACAAGAACCGCATCCTGCAGGCGGATTTCCTCGAGGCGGTGGCGGGCCGGGCAGGGGAGGGCACCCGCCTTTATTTCCGCACCGACCATGCGGAGTATTTCCAGACCGTCGCGGCCCTGATCCCGGGATTGCCGACCTGGCAACTGGAGCCGGCCGCCGCCTGGCCGTTGGAGCAGGAAACCGTCTTTCAGGCCCGGGCGCCGGCCTACCAGTCGCTCGTGGCGGTCAGGACATCACATCCAGCCAGACCAGCAGAAACAGCTGCCCCAAGGCCGCCGCCCCGAGTAGGCCCCAGGTGACCTGCATGAAAATATTGTGCGCCAGCTTCCGCTCACCGTTCGGTCGGCGGGGCGGTTCGGTGCGCGCCAGCAGGTCCAGGCCTTTTGCTTTTTCCACGACCTGAGTCTCCCACTTTTCGCGGCCGGCGCAAGAGTCGTGTAATCTTATAGTCACCGGGCAAAAAACGCGGCCGGCGCTAATTTCCAGTCGCCCTGTGTAATTATTGCTTTAGAGGGTTGACGCACCCCGAGCCGCCCCCCTACGACTTTGCCTTTTCCTCTCTCTGGAAACCCCTTCCGTATCCATGCTGTCAGTTAAAAAACTCCTTGGTTTTGCCGCCGCCCTTGCGCTGCCGGCATCCCTGCTGGCCGCCGGGGGTGGTAGCGTGTCCCCCTCCGCCGCCAAGCTGGTGGATTTCGGCGGGGGTTGGGCCATCACCAACAGCATGGTCACCGGCTGGGCCATCTCGCTCCTGCTCATCGGTTTTGTGATCTGGCTCGTGCGCAAGCCCCAGATTTTTCCGACCAAGGGCCAGGCTGTTTTCGAGTCCCTGATCGAGGCCCTGCGTGAACTGTTCGAACCCATCGTCGGCAAGAAGGCCTTCCCCGCCGCGTTTCCGCTGCTCGTCACCTTCTTCGTCTTCATTCTGTTTCACAACTGGATGGGCCTCCTCCCGGGCGTCGGCACCATCGGCATGGGCCATGACGTTGACGGCCATTTCCACCTGACCCGGCCTTGGATCCGGCCCTTCACCTCCGACTTCAACAGCACGATCGCGCTCGCCGCGGTTTCCTTCGGCGGCTGGCTGATCCTCGTCCTGAAATACGCCGGCCCGAAGCTGCTCTTCGTGGATCTCTTTGGCAACAAGGCCGAGAAGTCCGAGACCCCCGGCTGGCTTTATCCGGTCCTGACGCTCGTTTTCTTCGTCGTGGGCCTGATCGAGGTGTTCTCCATCGTCATCCGCCCGTTCACCCTCTCGGTCCGTCTTTTCGGCAATATCTTCGGCGGTGAAAACCTCCTGCACGGCACCGGCTTCTTCTTCGTGTTCTATTTCATGGAGCTGCTCGTCGGCCTGATCCAGGCGCTCGTCTTCACGCTGCTCACCTCGGTTTACATCGGCCTCATCTGCAACCACGGCGACGACCACGCCCACGACGACGGCCACGCCGCCGAGGCGCCCCACTAAGACCCTTTACTGCCGGGAGCGTGCTTCGCGTGCGCACGGCGGCAACCGCAACCACCAAATCCATCCACCACATGTTAGACATCATCGCTCAAGCCACTCCTGAAGTCGCGCAAGGTATCACCGGCAACATCGCCAGTGCCTTCGGCCTGCTCGGCGCCGCCATCGGCGTCGGTATGATCGGCAACAAGGCCGCCGAGGCCGTCGGCCGCAACCCCGGCGCGTCCGGCAAGATCCTCGTCCAGGCCATCATCGGTATGGCGCTCGCCGAAGGTCTCGGCATCCTCGCGCTGTTCCTCGCCTAATCCTTCCCCAACCGGCGGCGCGCCGCTCTTCGCTTCGCGCCGCCCTTTCCCTTTCCCGCCATGCTGCCCCTTTTCCTCGCTGTCACTGAAGCCGCCCATGAATCCGGCGTCATCGAGAAGTTCGGCCTCGAGTGGAAATACGTCGTCACCCAGATCATCAGCTTCCTGATCCTGTTCGGCGTCCTCTACAAGTTCGGCATCAAGCCGACCATCGCCACGATGGAGGAGCGCAACAAGAAGATCGGCGACGGCCTCCGCTACACCGAGGAGATGCAGGCCAAGCTCGCCGCCTCCCACCAGGAGAGCGCCGCCCTCGTCAAGACCGCCCAGCAGGAGGCCCAGAAGGTCGTCGACGAGGCCCGCCGCGCCGCCAAGGAATTCGGCGAAAAACAGAACACCGAGGCCACCGCCCGCGCCGCCGACACCCTCGCCAAGGCCCAGCAGGCCATCGAACTCGAGCACAAGAAAATGCTCAACGAGGCCCGCAGCGAGATTGCCCGCCTCGTCGTCAAGACCACCGAGCAGGTGCTTGCCAAGAAACTCTCCGAGGCCGACCGCGCCGCCTACAACGACGCCGCGAGCAAGGAACTGTCCGTCAGCTGACCTCCCTGATGCGCGCCGACAAAAAGACCAAGCTTCTCGCGAAACAGCTCTTCAAGCTGAGCGTCGTCCACGGCGCCGTCTCCCCCGAGCAGGTCACGGGTGTCCTCGGCTACATCGAGAAGACCGCCCCCCGCCACTCCCTCGCGCTGCTCAAGCTCTATCACCGCGCCATCGCCCTCGAGCTGGCCAAGTCGCAGGCGCTCGTCGAGCACGCCGGCCCGGTCACCGCCGCCACGCTCAAATCGATCGAGGCCGCCATGACCAAAAAGTATTCGCGCCCGGTCACCGCCACCGCCCGGCCCAACCCGCAGCTCCTCGCCGGCCTCCGCGTCCGCGTCGGCTCCGATGTCTACGAGGCCAGCGTCTCTGGCCAGCTGGCCGCCCTTTCCTCCGCCGTCTAGCCTGTCACCTTCCCCGCACTCCCACTTCCCCCTCGCCCCCGCGCCATGAGCAACGTCATCGACCAGATTGAACAGCAGATCGCCAAGCTTTCCAGCAAGGCCATCAAGAAGAACACCGGCACCATCCGCACCGTCGCCGACGGCGTGGCCCGCCTCGACGGCCTCTCCGACGTCATGTATAACGAGATGGTGCAGTTCCCCGGCGGCGCCATCGGCATCGCGCTCAACCTGGAGGAAGACGAGGTCGGTTGCGTCGTGCTCGGCGACGTCTCCTCGCTCAAGGAAGGCGACGAGGTCCAGACCACCGGCAAGCTCCTCTCCGTCCCCGTCGGCCGCGCACTGCTCGGCCGCGTGGTCGACGCCCTCGGCCGCCCCGTCGACGGCAAGGGCCCGATCGATTCCAAGGAATTCTATCCCGTCGAGAAGATCGCCCCCGGCATCATCGTCCGCAAATCCGTCTCCCAGCCGGTCTTCACCGGCATCATGGCCATCGACTCGATGATCCCGATCGGCCGCGGCCAGCGCGAGCTCATCATCGGCGACCGCGGCACCGGCAAGACCACGATCTGCATCGACACGATCATCAACCAGGCCCGCATCAACAAGGTCGGCCTCGCCTCGGGCGACAAGTCCTTCCGCCCGATGTATTCCATCTACGTCGCGGTCGGCCAGAAGCAGTCGAACGTCGTCCGCACCATCGCCGCCCTCGAGGCCGCCGGCGCGCTCGAATACACCGTCATCGTCGCCGCCCCCGCCGCCGACAACCCGGCCAACCAATACCTCGCCCCGTTCTCCGGCGCCGCCATCGGCGAGTGGTTCATGGAAAACGGCATGGATGCGCTCATCGTCTACGACGATCTCTCCAAGCACGCCGTCGCCTACCGCCAGATCTCGCTCATCCTGAAGCGCCCTTCCGGCCGCGAGGCGTATCCGGGCGACGTGTTCTACCTCCACTCCCGTCTCCTCGAGCGCGCCGCGCGCCTCGACGGCAAGGGCTCGCTCACCGCGCTGCCCATCATCGAGACCCAGGCCGGCGACGTCTCCGCCTACATCCCGACCAACGTCATCTCGATCACCGACGGCCAGATCTTCCTCGAGACCGATCTCTTCAACCAGGGCATCCGCCCCGCCGTCTCGGTCGGCCTCTCCGTCTCGCGCGTCGGTTCGTCCGCGCAGATCAAGGTCACCAAGCAGGTCGGCGGCAAACTCAAGGGCGAGCTCGCCCAGTTCCGCGAGCTCGCGGCCTTCGCCCAGTTCGGTTCCGACCTCGACGCCAAGACCAAGGCCCAGCTCGAGCGCGGCGCCCGCATCGTCGAACTCTTCAAGCAGCCGCAGCTCAACCCCATCTCCATCGAGGTGCAGGCCGCCGTCCTCTGGTCCCTCCAGAAGAGCTACTTCGATTCCATCGAGGTGAAGAACGTCCTGACCGCCGCCAACTCACTCAAGGAATACCTCGCGAGCCGGAAGGACGCCCTCCTCACCAAGATCCGCACCGAGGCGAAGCTCAGCGACGAGATCGAGGCCGGCCTCAAGGCCGCCGTCGACGAGTGGAAGGCCACCTTCGCCGCGAACTAAAACCAGTAGCGACCATCGAGTAGCGAGCATCCCAGCCCCAATACGCGCTAACCTCTACTCGCTACCCACTACCCACTACTCGCTACTAATTCATGGCCTCCACCCGAGACATCCGCCGGCGCATCAAGTCGGTCAAGAACACCCGCCAGATCACCAAGGCGATGGAGCTGGTCGCGGCGTCCAAGATGAAGAAGGCGCAGTCGGTCGCGCTCGCCGGCCGGCCCTACGCCCAGCTGATGGCCGACATGCTCGCCGCCCTCGCGCCCCGCGTCAGCGAGGCCCAACATCCGCTGCTCGTCCAGCGCGAGGTCAAGGTCCGCGGCATTCTGCTCGTCACGACGGACAAGGGCCTCTGCGGTCCGCTCAACGCCAACCTCTTCAAGCTCGTCACCGAGATCAAGACGCCCGCCAAGTATGTGGCCATCGGCCGCAAGGGCACGCAGTTCCTCGCCCGCACCAAGCGCGACGTGCTCGCCGATTTCACCGTCTCCGACCGCGTCGGCTTCAACGAGGTCAAGGCCCCCGTCGAGTTCATGGTGAAGCTGTTCCTCGAGGGCACGATCGACACCGTCGAGGTCATCTACCCGCGCTTCAAGAACACGCTGATCCAGGAGGCCCTCGTCCGCCCCGTCCTCCCGCTCACCACCGTCAAGGACTTCGTCTCGCACCTCCGCGCGGATTACGGCGGCGTCCAGTTCAAGGACGACCGCGACATGCTGTTCGAGCCCGACGCCGACGCCGTGCTCGCCGCGCTGCTGCCGTTCTACGTCAACCGCTACATCTACCAGCTCGTGGTCTCCGCCAAGGCCTCCGAGCAGAGCGCCCGCATGGTCGCGATGAAGACCGCCAAGGACAACGCCACCAAGCTCCTCGGCGACCTCACCCTCGAATACAACAAGGCCCGTCAGGCCGGCATCACGCAGGAAATCCTCGAGATCGCCGCCGCCTCCTTCTCCTCATCTTAAAGGCTGAAGAGCTGAACGACTGAAAAACTGAAACGGGCCATGCAAAATCAATGTTCCATCAACACGGGGATCTGCGGCACCGCACGCGCGAGTTTGCGCGCCGGGTCGCCCGTGCTTGCCGGACACTTCCCGGGCGTGATAACGTTGCCCGGGTTTGGGGCGATCAGCTTCTTCGGGCCGGCGGCTCCGTCGGCGCAAACTATCGCGAAGCTCAGCGCGGCCGTTCCAAGGCGGAATATCGTTCAAAACTCGGCGACTGTCTGCGCGAAGCCGACGAGGCGCTCTTCTGGATGGAACTCCTCGAGCTTGAGGGCTACTTCAAACCCCTGCTCATTGGCCCGCTCCAGCAGGAAGCCGACGAGCTCATCGCCATTTTCGTCACCCTTCTCAAATAACCGGCTGAAGTATTTCAGCTCTTCAGTTCTTCAGCCCTTCAGCCCTTCCTCCCCATGAGCAACATTGGCAAAATCGTCCAGGTCATCGGCGCCGTCGTCGACGTGCAGTTCGCCGAACACTCCATCCCGCCCATCTACCAGGCGCTCACCATCGACTTCACCGCCGCGGGCGTGAAGCAGCACCTCACCCTCGAGATCCAGCAGCATCTCGGCGAGGGCGTGGCCCGCGCCATCGCGATGTCCTCCACCGAGGGCCTCGTGCGCGGCATGGATGTCACC
Source organism: Lacunisphaera sp. (assembly GCA_029945855.1). Classification (GTDB taxonomy): domain Bacteria; phylum Verrucomicrobiota; class Verrucomicrobiia; order Opitutales; family Opitutaceae; genus Lacunisphaera. Next base: position 2,481 of record JAQSDJ010000166.1, on the reverse strand, counting down.
GACACCGGCGCGCCCATCACCGTCCCGGTCGGCGACGGCGTGCTCGGCCGCATCCTCGACGTCACCGGCAGCCCGGTGGACGGCAAGGGCCCGGTCGTCCACGAGAAGCGCTACCCCATCCACCGCCCGGCTCCCGCGCTGGTCGACCAGAACACCAAGTCCGAGATTCTCGAGACCGGCATCAAGGTCATCGATCTCATCTGCCCCTTCATCAAGGGCGGCAAGGCCGGTGCCTTCGGCGGTGCCGGCGTCGGCAAGACCGTCGTCATTCTCGAGCTCATCAACAACATCGCCAAGGCGCACGGTGGATACTCCGTGTTCGCGGGCGTCGGCGAGCGTTCCCGCGAGGGCAACGATCTCTATCACGAAATGTCCGAAGCCGGCGTCATCAACCAGAAGGACCTCAGCAAGTCCAAGGTCGCGCTCGTCTACGGCCAGATGAACGAGCCCCCGGGCGCCCGCATGCGCGTCGCCCTCTCCGCCCTCGCGATGACCGAGTATTTCCGTGACGAGAAGAACCAGGACGTGCTCCTCTTCATCGACAACATCTTCCGTTTCTCCCAGGCCGGTTCCGAGGTGTCCGCGCTCCTCGGCCGCTCGCCGTCGGCCGTCGGTTACCAGCCGACCCTCGCCAACGAGATGGGCCTCCTCCAAGAGCGCATCACCTCGACGAAGAAGGGTTCCATCACCTCCGTGCAGGCCGTCTACGTGCCCGCCGACGATCTTACCGACCCGGCGCCGGCGAACACCTTCGCGCACCTGGACTCGACCATCGTGCTCGAGCGTTCCATCGCCGAACTTGGCATCTATCCCGCCGTCGATCCGCTCGCGTCCGTCTCGAAGGCCCTCCAGCCCGACATCGTCGGCGAGGAGCACTACAAGGTCGCCCGCGAGGTGCAGCGCGTCCTCCAGCGCTACAAGGATCTTCAGGACATCATCGCCATCCTCGGCCTCGATGAGCTTTCCCCTGAGGACAAGCAGACCGTCTACCGCGCCCGCAAGATCCAGCGCCTCCTCTCGCAGCCGTTCGCGGTCGCCGAGGTGTTCACCGGCACGCCGGGCAAATACGTCCCCGTGAAGGAGACCGTCCGCGGCTTCAAGATGATCCTCGACGGCGAGCTCGATCACGTCGCCGAGGGCGACTTTTACATGAAGGGCGGCATCGACGAGGTCCTCGCCGCCTCGGCCAAGAAATAATGGCTGAAAACTGAAAGGCTGAAGGGCTGAAAGTCCTCCGGCCCCGAACTAAAACACCTGCTTCAGCCATTCAGTCCTTCAGCTCTTCAGCTTTTCCCCGCCCATGCCACTCACCCTTGAAATCGTAACTCCCGAAGCGAAGGTATACTCGGATACGATAGACAGTGTCGTCATCCCGACCGTCGAGGGCGAGATCGGCATCCTGCCCGGCCACATCCCGCTGCTCACCCAGGTCGCCTTCGGCGAACTGCGCGTGACGAAGGGCGGCACCACCCATTTCCTCGCCGTGAGCGGCGGCTTTGCGCAGGTCGACGACCTGAACGTCCGCGTCCTCGCCGAGCACGCGATCACCGAAGAAAAGATCGACGAGAACGCCGTCGAGGCCGCGATGAAACGCGCCGAACAGGAACTCAAGGCCTCGAAGGACATGGATCCGCAGCAATACGAGCACCTGCAAAGCATGGTGCGTTACTCCGGCGTCCAGCTGGCGGTCAAGCGGCGCAAGCGCTAGGGTGGATTCTTTCGATTGTAGGTCGGGCTTTACGCCCGACATAGCGCTCCATGTCGGGGATAAACCCCGACCTACAGCTCACAGATTTCTCAAACCTGTTTCTTGGACAATGCGTTACTCGCTACGGCCCAATCTGATTGCGATAGTTGGTTGACCCAGCCGTTTTTACTGATTGAGTCTTGATACTCAGTCTCATTCCCGTGTCCACGCCACGCCCCAATCTTCATGCCCTTTGCCAGCTCCCCGCCGGGCTGACCGGTCGTGTGTGCGAGCTGCGGGGCGACGAAAGTTTCTGCCAGCGCGTGCGGGAGATGGGTTTTGGCGAGGCCTCCCTCGTCACCAAGATTTCCGGGACCACCACCAGCCTTTGCCTCGTCAACGGCACCCGTATCGCCCTCAACCACTGCGCCGCCATGAGCATTCTGGTCGAGCGCCTGCCCGCCGGGGCCCGCTGAACGGGCGAAAGGCTGAAGGAGCGAAGGCTGAAGAGCTGAACCTTTGATTCCTGCCTGTCATTCATCGCTCCACTCAGAATGACAACCCGGGTTCAGCCCTTCGGTCCTTCAGCCTTTCAGTCCTTCCCTTGAAGCTCCCCGACCACATCACGCTGCCGGCCGGCAAACGTCCGGCCTCCACCGTCGACCGCACTCCCGTCTACGCGATGGTCGGCAACCCGAACTGCGGCAAGACCACGCTGTTCAACGCCCTCACCGGCCTGCGGCAGAAGGTCGGCAATTATCCGGGCGTTACGGTCGAAAAGAAGATCGGCATCA
>JAQSDJ010000165.1 GCA_029945855.1 Lacunisphaera sp. | reverse complement strand
CGAGGAGGCGAGGCATGCGGTGAACAGTGGACGGATGACGGAGAGAGGAAGGAAAAGGGCGGAAGGAAGAAGGAAGAGGTGAGAAATTGTAGGGCGGGATCAGCGATCCCGCCCTACAGGCGGATGGGGAAGAGGAATATCATGGGGGCAAAAAAATGGTGCCAGAAGATCATTCTGGCACCATGGGAATCTTCAGGCCGGGCGGCCGGGGCGGTTTAGAAGCTGAACGTGTTGGTCAGCTGCCAGGACATGCCTTCCTGGATGCGCGAGAGGGCGATGCTGCCATCGGGCTGCATGTTCACGGGCACGAGGTGGGTGCTCTCGGCTACATTGCGGAGGTTCATCTGCACGCGCCAGTTGATCTTCTTGGTGAGCTTCCGGTGATACCCGACCCACAGGTCGATGTGATCCTCGGTGGGGCCGTGCAGCGGCTTGCTGATGTCGAGCACGTCCTTCACCTTGTCGTATTCGTAGCCGAGGATGCGGCGATCCTCCCAGCGGTAGGCGAGGCCGGCGTTGACGTTCTTAAGCATGCCGGAGTCGAAGTTGTAGTTCGTGACGGCATTGAAGCGCCAGGGGGCGATCTCGGGCGCGGCGCTGCCGAGCTGGGCCTGCAGCACGGCGTAGGGGGCAAGGATGTTGTCGGACCACACCTTGCGCGCGGTGTCACCGCCCCAGATGCGGATAAGGCCGGCGTCACCCGCGAGGAACTTCGTGTAGGTGTCGATCCAAGTCTGGATGGTCGGGCTGATCGAGTCACGCGAGGCCGTGGTCTTCGAGAAGTTGACCGAGACGTTCCAGTTCTTGGTGGGCTGGGCCATGATCTCGAACTCCACGCCCTTGGACGTGGTGTCGACCGAGGCGGCCGGGCCGGCGCCGAAGCTCTTGAGGCGGCCACCGTAGGCCGGTTGGAGGCCGAGGGCGCTGGCGCCCTGATCGTTCACGCCGTAGGTGGGCACCGCGGCGTAGCGTTGGGCGTTGGTGGTGGCGGCGCGCATGGCGGAGACGTTCAGGCCGAGGCCATATTCGTCGGCGAAGCGCTGCGTGAGCGGGAAGTTCTTGAAGAAGTCGTTCACGATCGTCTGGATGCGGGGGTTGTCCGGATTGCCGTTGGAATCGACGGCGATGCCGTTCCACGGCCAGCCCCAGTTGCCCTGGCGGATCTGCGGGTCGGCAATGCCGTCGAGGGCGGCGAGGGCGTGGGTGGCGCCCCAGTAGGGGAGGGCCCAGGCGTAGTAAAGATTGCCCGAGAAGCCGGCGCTGTCGGCCTGCAGCGTGGCGTTCTTCATCTTGGTCTCATACCAGGTGGCCTTGAGCGTGAGGCGGTCGTTCAGCGTGTTGATGACCACGCCATAATCCTTGGTCTCAGCCTCGGGGTTCGGGATGACATTGCCGAAGATATCGCCGCGCGGGGCATCGGCCTTGAAGTTCTCGGACCGGTTGACGAACAAGCTGGCGTGCGTGCCGAGCGGCAGCTTGTTGCGCCAGGGGCGCGGGGTGTGCACGACCACGCCCCAGCTCTTGCTCTCGCCGGCGACTTTCTTGGTGTTGGCGTCCGAACGATCGAGATCGTAGATCATGCTCGAGACATCGTTGGCAATCTTCGGCGCCTGCGTGCTCGCGTTTTCGACCTCGTCGCGCCGCCAGCCGTAGGTGGGGACGATCGTGCCGTCCCAGAGATAGGCCTGCCAGACCACGGCCTTGGATTCGATGATGTTGAGGGCCTTCTGGCCGCTGGAGTAGAGCAGCCCGCGCTGGTCGGGATTGTCGTAGTTCAGGATATTGAAGCTGCCGTTTTTCCAACCGACGTAGTTGGCCGAATTGTCGACCTGGGTGCCCACCGTGGCCACGGGGTTGCCGCTGGTGTCATAGGTGGTGTAGGTGAAGGGATCGCCGTAACCGACCCCGGTGGCGGTCCAGTGGGAGTCGTAATAGCGGGTGTTGACACTGCCGTTGGGATTGACGGCCGTGGTCACGCGGCTGAGGCCGGCGCCGGCGGCGGAGGAACGGTTGAGCATGGTGGGCCCGAGATAGGCGATCCAGTCGTATTGGCGGGCGCCGTTGGTGATGTCCTTGTTCAGGCCGAGCGTCGTGGTGAAGGCGGGATCGGAGGCCCAGCGTGAGAAGCTGCGGGAATCGGTGGCCTTGTCTTCGCGCGACATCAAACCGGTAATGACATGACGGCCGAGGAGGCGGCCGAGCCAGGATTTGCCGAGATAGTCCTCGGCATTGAGTTCGCCGAACGCGGTGAAGCGCTTGCTGTCGCGGTCGATGTAGTTCTCGGCGTTGCCGTATTGGCCGCTGTTGCCGACGTAGGCGCGGCCGAGGTTCGGGTTGACGGAGCCGTCCACCAGATGGGTGTTGATATCGACCGAGAGGCTGTATTGGTCGCCGTTCAGGAAGGCGAGCTGACCGTCCTCATAGCGCTGGTAGTCATAGACGAACTCGAAGCCGGCGCGGTCCTTGAAGAAGGTCTGGGAGATGGCGAGATTGGCCGCCTTCCAGTTCTGCCACTCGCGCTTGTTGTCGCCGTCGATGAGGTTGTTGTAGTAATCGAAGATGGAGGTGTCGGACAGCGACACGTTGGAATAATACTTGCCGCCGGGGATCGCGGTGCGGGCGAAGTTATTGTAGGTGGCGAGGGCCCAGAGGCGGCCGAAGGGGATGTCGCCGATCGTGCCGTCAATCGCGCCGGCGCTGTCGCGGCCCAGCGGCGTGCCGACACTCGGCATCGTGTTGAACAGGCTGCCCGAGTTCGCGTCGAAGAAGCCGGCGATGTTGGAGCTCATCAGGCGCCCCATGAAGGCCTCGCGGAAGAACGGATACATGCCGCCGGAGGCGGGATAGGCCGCCGAATTGTTGCCGTATTGGTTCCAGGTCTTGTTCGGATTGAGCGTGATCTTGTTCGGGTTGGCGATGCCGTTGGTGGTGCCGGTCTTGAACCAGGGCGTGATGGCGTCGATCGGCGGCAGGGAGCGTGGGCGGTTGGCGTCCACATCGCCCGTCTCGTAATTGAGGCGGATCGAGGTGCGGGCGTTTTCGCCGAAAAGCTTGGGTTCGAAGCGCATGGCGCCGAACAGGCGGCGGTCGTGGTTGTAGGCGGGTTCCTGCTGATACTTGGTGTCGTCATCGAGCGCGGCGATGCGGAAGGACAGCACGTCCTTCTTGGCGACATAGTTGAAATCGCCCGAGGTGCGGATCGAGCCGAAGCGCGCGATGCGGTTCTCGACCTTGTTCGCGTTCTTGAATCCCGCCGCATTGATGCTCGTGTTGATGATGCCCGCCGGGCTGCCCACGCCGAAGAGGATGGAGTTGGGGCCGCGCTGCAGGTCGACGCGATCCACGATGTAGCCGTCCCACGGAATCTCGGTCAGGAAATAGTCGCGGGTGTTGTCCGCCGCATCGAGACCGCGGACGCGGGTGTTGCTGCTCGGGCGGAGCAGGTTGCCGACCTCGTTGTAGGTGGACGCGCCGCCGGCGGCGGAGAAGTTGCCGCGGACACCGGCGACCTCGGTGTTGGTCGTGTAGACCAGCAGGTCCTGGGAATTCTTGGCTCCCGTGTCCTGCAGGAACTGCGCGGTCACGACGCTGATGGCCGAGGCGACATCCTTCAGCTCGGTGCGCACGCGGGTGCCGGCCAAGGTGTCCTTGGCGGCATAACCGCGGTCACCGGAGGATTCGACGATGAACGGGGAGAGGACGATGATCTCGTCGCTGGTTGCTTCCGCCTGCGGGCCGGGGGCGGTCGCGGGGGGCGGGTTGACGGCCTGGGCGCTCAGGGAGGGGAGCACGGCAAGCGAGAATGCGGACGCGAGCCCGAGGGCACGCAGACGCAGGCTGGAGCAGGTCATATTCATCGGATTTGGGGGTTAGGTGCGACCGGTTGAAGGTCGCTGCTGCGCGGAGGGGGAAACGGGGGGTGCGCAGCGCCATGACTATAGAGCAATGGCCGGGGAGCGTGAATGAGTTCACTTGCTCCGGAATTGAGATGTTTTGCCGCCCTGATTTAACGATAACTCTCCTGTGGGGCGGTTTTCCAGGCCGAAAGGCTACTGAATGCTCTTTGCTTTGGTGCGCCGGCGGTATTCCCCGGGCGAACTGCCGGCCAGGCGCTTGAACACGACACACATGTATTCGACGTGCTCGAATCCGGTCAGTTCGGCGATCCGTTTGAGGGGGAAGTCCGTCTCGATCAGCAATTGGCGGATCTTCGCTACCTGCACCCGGCGGATTTCCGCCTGGGGGGAATGCCCCAAGTGGCGTCGAAATTTCTTTTCCAGCTGGCTGCGCGAGGCGAAGGCGTGTTTGGCCACCTCATCCACGATGATGCCCTGGCAGGCGCGCTGGCGGATGAAACCCAGGGCGGCGGCGATGTTCTTGTCCTCGATGGCCAGCACGTCGGTCGAGGGCCGCGTGACCACGGCCACCGGCTCGATGCGGCGGTCGAGGTCCTTCGGCTTGCGGCCCGCCATCATTTCCGTCAGCAACTGCGCGGCCTGGTAGCCGGACTGGAAGGGATTGGCCGCCACGCTGGAGAGCGGCGGGTAGGCGAGTTCGCAGCGGATCAGGTCGTTGTTCGCCCCGAGCACGGCCACTTCCTCGGGCACCAGCAGGCCGATGGACTGGGCGGCGCTGATGACCTGCAGCGCCTGCATGTCATTGCTGGCCATCACGCCGACTGGCTGGGGGAGGCTTTGCAACCAGGCCGCGATCGTCTCCGTCTGCTCCACGTCCCAGAAGGGCGTGAGGTCGCCGGGGTAGTTGACTTCCAACAGCTCGCAAGTGTGGCCGGCCAGCCCGAGCGCCTCGACGAAGCCGCTGCGCCGTTCCTTGGCCCACTCCTCGTTGCTGAAACCGCAGTAGCCGAAATGCCGGAAGCCGCGCTCGATGAAGTGCTCCGCACCGAGGTGGCCCATGGCCACGTTGTCGGGTCGGATCTTGGGGACGCCGGCGAAGGGCGGGGTGTCGTTCACATCCACGAGCGGGATCTTCAGCTCCGCGCAGGACTTGACGAGCGCGGGGGTGGTGTGGCGGCTGATGACCCCGTGCCATTTCTTGCTGCGCAGCCAGCGCGGGTCGGTCTCGGCCCGGGCCTCGTCGTCGAGAAAGGCGGTCCAGAGCTGGTTGGTGCGCTCAAAATGCGCGATGCCCTTGATCATGGCGGTGCATTCCTCGAAGCGGGTCAGGAAGATAAGCAGCACCTGGGGTCTCACGGAAAGCGACGGTGCAAACCGCCTTCCGGGGACGCAAGCCCGCATCTGCCGGCGGGGTCAGACCTGGCCGCGGCGCGCCTCGAGCTGCACCCGGACCTCGGCCATCTTCTGCTGGGTGAGCCCGACCCGGGCCAGCATGACGAACGCCAGCACCAGGCCGCCGATCGGGATGGCGGCGAGCAGAATGCGGATCATGAAGATCGCGTGCGGCGTCTGGTTGCCGCCAAGCGTGGCGTCGAAGCCGGTGTTGGCCAGGATCTCGCCGGAGGCCCAGTTGCCCATGCCCATGCCGAACTTCATGATCCACGAGCCGCACGCGGAGAAGGCGCCCTCGCGGCGCTTGCCCGTCTCCAGCTCGTCGCAGTCCATCACGTCGGCGCTGATCGAGCCGTAGAGCATCCAAAAACCCGCGCTGGTGAAGGCGATCAGGCCGGAGGCGAACACCTGCAGCCAGACGATCTCCGGATTGTAGAGCCACCAGGTGCCGGCGAACACCGCCATGGCCGACACCTGCACGAGCATCATGCCGCGCTTTTTGCCGAGGCGCTTGGCCGCGTAGGCGTAGACGGGGATGCCGCAGAGGCCGAGCCCCATGCCGGAGAGCCCCATCCAGAAATTCCACGTGCCGGCCGCCGCCACGTCGCCCCGGCACACGTAGTAGACCGTGGCATAGTAGCCGAGCGTGCCCACCATGCTCGTGCCGATGCCGTAGGCGAGCGCCATGGCGAGGTTGGCGCGGAACGGCCGGCACTGCAGCACCTGCCAGATCGTCTCGCGGATCGACACGCGGCCCTGGTGCCGCGCGACGACGATCTTCTCGTAGTAACGCTCGCGCAGGAGGAAGAACATCCAGATGCCGGCGCCGACCATGATCACACCGAGGATGAGCAGGTAGACCTGGGCGCCGAGGAGGATGTTGGGCTTCGCGCCCGGCTCCGACGGCATCCAGCCAAAGAGCGTCTGCATCAGCCGGCCGAGCCGCGGGAAGTCCAGCGTCAGCACCCCGCCGCCCACGTCGGCGAACCATTGCAGGGTCTGCCGCGTCAGCTCGGTCAGCCGCGCCGGCACATCGGTCCAGGTGGCGGCGACCCACACGCCCGCGGTGGTGAAGGCGGCGGCGGCGAACATCGCCACCTCGGGCACCTTCTGCATCGCGCTGCGCACCGCCGCGAGCGCCGTGCGCTCGTGGTAGTCGGGGGTCATCTCCGCGCCGAGGCTGTTGAACGGCATGTAGAAGCAGCTCATGATCGGCACGAACAGGGCCATCGAGCCGACCATGAACCAGAAATATTGCACTTCGGTCCAGCCCGGCCGCACGGCCATCATCACCGGCAGCATCAGCCCGGCCAGCACGGAGCCGACGAGGATAAACGGCCGGCGGCGGCCGAAACGCGTGCGCGTGTTGTCCGACCACCAGCCGAAGACCGAGTCCCAGACCGCCTCGAAGAGGAGCTTGATGAGCAGGGCGCGCGCAATCCAGGCCGGCGAGACGCCAAGATAGATGTTGAACACCTGGTAGGCGAGCGCGGCGTAGAGCCAGTGGCCCCACATGTCATGGATGGAGCCGAGGCCCATCGCGAATTTCTGGGCGGCGGGCACACGGTCGGCGGCGCTGGTGGGGGGAAGGGGGGCGGGCACGGGGAAGGTTTTAATAGGTGTCAACGAGCGAGCGTCGCGTAAGCGCCCGGCGCAACTGCGCGACGGTGGCGGTCCGGGTCAGCTCGACGGTGACGGTGCGCGGTTCGCGCGGGAAGAGATCGAAATAATTGTCGCTGGCGCGGTGCAGCAGGCCCGGGAGCTCGAAGGCGAAGCGGTGCTGAAACACCGGCGAGGTGAAGGTGAACTCGGCCGTGCGCGGGCCGGAGAGCCGGATGGCCGTGCGCGTGCTCGCCGGCGGGAGCACGAGGAACCGCGGCTGCGTCAGCAGCACGCTGTCCTCGCTCACGGTGCGGTCGTCGAGGTCGAGTGCGAGGCGGAGCACGACGTGGTCGCGGCCGTGGCGCGCGAGGGCGGGACCGAGGTCGAGGGTGCGCTGGCGCAGGCTCTCGCCCGGGCGCAGCGTCACGCGCTTGCGGCCGCGCAGGAGGATGCAGCCGTCGGCGAGCCGGAAGAGGTCCCAGCGCAGGCGGCCGGTGGCGGGCGCGGGGGCGTCGCAGACGGTGTAGAGGTGCACCTCGCGCACGGACGAGCGGCGGTAGTTGCCGATGCCGGCCGTCTCGTCGCCGGGCACGTGGGCGCAGGCGAGGACCGGGGCGAAGAACCGGCGGGCGAGGTAATGGAGGGCCTTCCAGCGGCCGGTGAACTCAAGGCTGCTCCAAGAGGCGACGGGCCAGCAGTCGTTGAGCTGCCAGTAGAGGGCGCCCATGCAGTGGGGCATGAGGCGGCGGTAATGCTCCACGCCCGTCTGCATGCAGTAGGCCTGGTTGAGCTGCGAGAGGTAGATGAGATCCGCCTGCGAGCGGGGGAAGCGGTAGCGGCGCGAGACGTAGTCGAGGATGATCTGGTTGCCCCCGCGGTTCTTCTGGTGGTTCTCCATGGCCGGGCCGAACACATTGTCCTCGTGCGGCGGGCAGAAGGTGGCCTGCGTCTCCGGCGAGCAATAGCTCTGCATGCCGAACTCCGAGACGAAGCGGAAGCGCCAGTTTTCGTATTCCTTGACCGGGTGGCGCGCGTGCCAGACCTCCCAGAAGTGCGTGTCGCCGCTGCGCTCGCCGGCGGCGTGGGCCACGCCGCCGGCGGGCCGGTGCGGGGACGACGGCCAGTAGGCGGTGACGCCGTCGTGCGCGGCCACGGCGCGCGGGAGCACGCGGTGGAAGAGGGCGTCGTAATTCTTCCGCAGGCGCGGCTGCTTCAGCAGGTCGGGGTTGAGGCCCTCGATCTCGTTGTTCCCGCACCAGAGGGCGAGGCAGGCGCGGTGGCGGAGGCGGCGGATCTGCTGGGCCGCCTCGGTGCGCACGCTGCGCTGGAAGGTCGCGTCGCCGGGATAGATCGCGCAGGCGAACATGAAGTCCTGCCAGACCATCAGGCCGAGCTCGTCGCAGAGGTCGTAGAAGTCGTCGCTCTCGTAGATGCCGCCGCCCCAGACGCGGAGCATGTTCATGTGCGCGGCGGCCGCGCTGCGGAGGTCGCGGGCGTAGTCGTCGCGCCGGAGGCCGGCCACGAAGCTGTGCGCGGGGATCCAGTTGGCGCCCTTGGCGAAAACCGGGCGGCCGTTGACGACGAAGCGGAAGAACTCGCCCCCGGCGGGATCGGCGGAACGGTCGAGCGCGATGGTGCGCAGGCCGATGCGGCGCACCCAGCGGCCGAGCCGGCGGTCGGCGGCATCGGTCACCTCGATCTGCAGCGTGTAGAGGGTCTGTGCGCCCTGGCCGTTGGGCCACCAGAGCTGGGGGTGGTCGACGCGGATGACCGGGCCCACGCCCTTGGCCACGAGAATGCGGCCGAGGGCGAGCCGCCAGTGGCACTGCGCCTGCGGATCGCGGCGGGCGAGTTCGGGCGCGAGGTCGAGGGTGACGGAGCCGTCGGGCTCGTGCGACTGCGTGACGCGGACGCCGTCGAGGCGGTTGCCGGTCCAGGCCTCGACGCGGAGATCACGCCAGATGCCGGCGGTCACGAAACGCGGGCCCCAGTCCCAACCGAACTGGCAGGGCTGCTTGCGGAGGACCTGGCTGCGGCCGACGGGGTCGTTGAATTCCTTCGGCTGGTGCGCGCGGCGGGTGGTGCGGATGGCGTGCAACGCGCTGTCGAAGCGGATGAGCAGTTCGTTCTCGCCGGGGCGGAGGTATCGTCCCAGGGCCCAGCGGTGCGCGACGAACATGTTGTCGGTGCGGCCGAGCACCCGGCCGTTGAGCATGACGGTGGCGACGGTGTCGAGGCCGTCGGCGACGAGCTCGAGGTTTTTCTCGGCGCGCAGCTCGGCGGGCACGGTGAAGACCGTGTGATATTCCCAGACGCGCTCCTCGATCCACTGGAGCGCGAGCTCGTTGGTGCCGTGGAAGGGATCGGGGATCAGGTTCGCCCGCCGCAGGTCGGTGTGCACGCAGCCGGGGACGGTGGCGGCGTGCCAGTGGCCCCCGGCGGTCGCGTCGCGGAAACGCCAGGGCGCGAGGCTGAGGGAGAGCTGGCGCATGGCGGACGGACGCGGCGGGCGCTCAGGCCTTCAGCGGATGATCCTTGATGAACTGCACGAGTTCGGGGACCTCGCCGAAGCAGAGGGCCGAGAACGTGTCGGCCGCGCCGTAGTAGATGGCGATCCGGCCGCTCGGCGCATCGCAGAGGCAGCCGACGGGGAAGCACACGCCGGGCACGAAGCCGGTCAGCTCATACGATTCCTCGGGCACGAGGAAGGGCTGGTTGCAGCAGGCGATGACCTTCCACGGTTCGTCGAGATCGAGGAGCATGCCGCCCATCGAATAGACGTAGCCGTTGCAGGTGGTGGTGACGCCATGATAAATCAGGAGCCAGCCTTCGCTCGTCTCGATGGGCGACGGGCCGGCGCCGATCTTGGTGCCTTGCCACCACGGGCCGCCGCGGCTCGCGACGTGGCGGTGCCGGCCCCAGTGGACGAGGTCGGCGGACTCGCTGGTGAAGATGTCGCCGAACGGCGTGTGGCCGGTGTCGGACGGGCGCGAGAGCAGGAGAAACTTGCCGTTGACCTTGCGGGGGAAGAGCACGCCGTTGCGGTTGTAGGGCAGGAAGGCGTTTTCCAGCTGCTCGAAACGGACGAAGTCGGTGGTCCGCGCGATGCCGATGGTGGGGCCGTGATAGCCGTTGCACCAGGTGACATAGTAAACGCCGTCGATGAGCGTGACCCGCGGGTCGTAGGCGTATTCGTGGCGGCGGACCTCGGGGTCGGCGGACTGGAATTCGATCGGCTTGGGCTCGAAGGTGAACTTGAAGCCGTCGGGGCTGCGGCCGACATGGAGGTGCGGCACGCGATCCATGCCCTCGGTGCGGAACACGCCGATGAAGCCGCCCTGCCAGGGCACGACGGCGCTGTTGTAGATGCCCGTGACGCGCGGCAGCGGGCGGCGGCCGATGACCGGGTTGGCGTCGTAGCGCCAGAGGAGGTCCTGGTTGCCGGCGGGGCGCGGCTGCCACGGAATGTTGGGGAGAGGGGAACCGACGATGGACAACTTCATGGGAGGAAGGGGTGGCCCGGAGCGAAGGGAGGTGCGGGCGGGGGCGAAGAAGGGGTGGGGTAAGCGAGAGATTAACCCGGCGCGCGGACGTTGTTAATGAGTTCCTTTGTCACACAGATGAGAGCCTCAGGATTTCACGGGGGTCAGGCGCAGGAGGACGACGTCGTGTGAATCGACGCGGAATGTGGCCGGCTTCGCGGTGTCACCGGCGGGCTTTTTCGTCCAGAGGTCGCGCACGGTGTGGGGCCCGCGGATCGTCCAGAGCCGGTCCCACGCGATGGTGAGGTCGGCGGGGGCGGTGCCGGTGTTGAGGGCGCAGACGGCCCAGTCGCCGCCGCTGAGTTCCTTCACCCAGATCTCGAGGTTTTTCGCCGGCTCGGCGAGCGCGCGGAAGCCCTGCTTGCCGAGCGGGTCCTGGTTGACGGCGATGACATCCCGGTCGGTGAGGATGGCGCGGATCTCGGGCGTCATGGTGCGCACGTCGTTGCCGGCCATGAGCGGGGCGGCGAGCAGGCACCAGAAGGAGAAATGCGCGCGCGACTCGGCGAGGCTGAGGCCGGGGTTGCCGACCTCGAGCATGTCGGGGTCGTTCCAGCGGCCGGGGCCGGCGAATTTGTTGAGACCGTCGGCGCCGACGTTCTCCACGAGGGTGGCCTGCAGGTCGAGGATACGCTTCCAGCCCATCTCCCAGCCCTTGCGGCCGTCATAAGAATCGTAGATGTCGCCGGTCGTGCGCCAGAGGTGGCCGACGGCGCCGGCCCATTCCCAGGGTTTGTTCTGGCCCCACTCGCAGATGCTGAGGACGACGGGGCGGCCGGCGGCGCGCAGGGCGTCGCGGATGCGCGTGTAGGCGTCGCGCGCGTCGGCCGTGCCGTGGTTGCACCAGTCGTATTTCAGGTAGTCGATGCCCCACGACGCGAAAAGCCGGGCGTCCTGGAACTCGTGGCCCCAGCTGCCGGGATAGTCGGCGCAGGTGCGCGGGCCGGCACAGGAATAGAGGCCGAGCTTGAAGCCGCGCTCGTGCACGTAATCGGCGAGCGCCTTCATGCCGAGGGGGAATTTCTCGGGGTCGGGCACGAGGTTGCCCTGGGCGTCGCGCTGGCGCTGCGACCAGGTGTCGTCGATGACGATGTAGGTGTAGCCGGCGTCGCGCATGCCATTGGCGACCATCGCGTCGGCGGTCTGGCGGATGACCGACTCGTGGATGTCACCGGCAAAAGTGTTCCAGCTGTTCCAGCCCATCGGGGGCGTGAGGGCGAGGTTCTCGTATTTCTGGGCCATGGCGGTGAGCGGAAGGCAGGCGAGGACGGCGAGGAGCAGGCGGGGGGCGCGGGTCTTCATGGTGTTTGGGGCGGCAGGACGGGGAGATTGGCGCCGTGGGCGCGGATGGTGTCGCGATACCACGCGAACGAGGCCTTCGGCGTGCGCCGCTGCGTGCGGTAGTCGACGTGGACGAGGCCGAAGCGGTCCTTGTAGCCCTCGCTCCACTCGAAGTTGTCCAGCACGGACCAGTAAAAGTAGCCGCCGAGCGGCACGCCCTCGGCGCCGGCGCGCCTGATGGCGGCGAGGTAGCGGGCGAGGAAGTCGATGCGCTGCGGGTCGGGCACGGTGCCGTCGAGCAGGACGTGGTCGGTGTTGCAGACGCCGTTCTCGGTGAACACGAACGGCAGGCCCGGGTAGCGCTCGGTCTGGAAGCGCGCCGCCCAGTAGGCGGCGTCGGGCGCCACCTGCAACCACGGCAGCGTGCCGCGGGCGTTGCCGGGACCGAAGCCGCCGGGGACTTTTTCCACGGTGCCGTTCGCGCCCGCGCGGACGAACCAGCCCGAGTAGCAGTTGTAGGCAAGGAAATCGATCGGTTGCGCGATGAGCGCCATGTCACCGGCGCGGATTTCCGGGAGGTCGGCGGCGAAGGCCTGCAAGCCCTCCTCGGGGTAGCGGCCGAAGACCACGGCGTCGGCCCACCAGCTGAGGTTCCACATCGCGCGGTCGGTGCAGCTGAAGTAATCGCGCCGCGCCGCCTCGATGTCCGCGGCGGCCGCGCTGGCGGGGATGCGTTCGCGGCTGGTCTGCGCGATGGAGATCTTCACCGGCCCGCGGCACCCGGCGCGCAGGGCCTGCACGGCGCGGCCGTGCGCGAGCAGCAGGTGGTGGGCGCCGGCGAGGCAGTCGGCGAAGGGCAGTTTCCAGCCGGGGGCATGCAGACCCTCCTGGTAGCCGAGGCCAATGGTGCACTGCGGCTCGTTGAAGGTCATCCAATGCTTCACGCGGTCGCCGTAGCGTTGCGCGACGAGCGCAGCGTAGTCGGCAAACCAGTCGACGATCTCGCGGTTGAGGAAGCCGCCGCGGCGGTGCAGGCTGAGCGGCAGGTCCCAGTGATAGAGCGTCACCCACGGCGTGATGCCGGCGGCGAGCAGGCCGTCGATCAGACGGTCGTAGAACGCCAGGCCCTTTTCGTTCGGCGCGCCCGTGCCGTCGGGCAGGAGGCGCGGCCATGCGAGCGAAAAGCGGTAGCCTTGCACGCCGTGCTGCCGCATGAGCTCCACGTCCTCCGCCCAGCGGTGGTAATGGTCGCAGGCCACGTCGCCCGTGTGACCCTCGAAGGTCTTGCCGGGCTGGCGGGAGAACTGGTCCCAGATGGACGGTGTGCGGCCGTCCACATCATGGGCGCCCTCGATCTGGTAGGAAGACGAGGCGACGCCCCAGGTGAAATCATGCGGAAAGGACATGGGGGTAGACAGTCAATGGCGGGGCACCACGACCGGTCGGCCAAGTTAACCGAAATGCCGCCGGCCGGTAATGAGTTTCTTTGTCGGCCGCTTGAGACCTTTCCCCTCGCGGGCGCGAGCGGGGATGATGTCGCGGGTGAGGATTATTGTCACCACGGATGACACGAAACCGGCACAAATGGACGGATCTTCCATCAGCCCAGCCGGTTTCATTCGGGACCAAGGCAAACGCGCCCCACGGCGCGGGCGCTCACTGCAGCCCGAGGAATTTCACCACCCATGCCTGGGTCGACGTCCCCTGTTCCGGCGTGTAGCTGTGGGCCAGTTCGAGCGTGAGTCCCAGGCTCTTGGGCGCGGTGATGACGTTGTAGGCGGCATACATCGAGGTGGGCGGGCAGACGTCGTCGTTGTAGCCCCAGTTGTAATAGCCGGGCACCTTGAGCCGGCGCGCGAAGTTGACGGTGTCGTAGTAGGCGGTGGTCGCGATCTTCGCCGGCGTGGCGTGGAGCGAGGGGGCGGGCGGGTTCCACTGCTGGAAGAGCCGCGGCCAGCCGCCGGCGCGGCCGTGCAGGTCGCCGGTCAGGTCGCAACCGGCCGGATGGGTGACGGCGAGCGCCGTGACGCGCGGATCGAGCGCGGCGGTGACGATCGAGAGCTGCCCGCCCTGGCTGCCGCCGGCAACGACGAGCGTCCGGCCGTCCCAGTTGTCGCGCGAGGTCAGGAAATCATTGGCGCGCAGGCAGCCGAGGTAGACGCGTCGGTAATAAAAGCTTTCGCGGTCATCGAGGTTGAAGTGCCAGTAGCCCATCATCCCGGCCGCGTAGACCTGGTCGTAGACTTCCTGGCCGAGATTAACGGGGATGCCATGGATGCCGATCTCAAGCGTGATGACGCCCTGCGCGGCGGTGCCGCGGTCGCCGGCGTAGGGCCGGATGCCGGCCCCCGGCACACGGAGCAGCGCGGGATACTGGCCGGGTTTCTTCGGTTCGCAATAGATGCCGTAGATGCGCCCCTTCACCGTCATCCACTCGGGGCTGATATTGCGGAAGCTCACGTGGTAGACGTTCACGGTGTCCGTGCAGGCGTCGGGGAGCAGGGTGAGCTTCGCCTCCATCGGCACCTTCGCCAGTTCCTCGCGGCCCTTTTGCCAGAAGTCATCGAAGTCGGCCGGATCGGTCTGCGTGGGCTTGATCTTTTCCGGTTCGAACGCGGCGGTCGCCACGCCCTTCCATGTCTTGCCGGCCACGTCGGCTGTCACGGTGCAGCGCAGGAAGCCGGGCTCGGTCAGCGTGCCGCCGTCGAGCAGGAGGCCGTCGGGTGGCACGAGCGCGGTCTTCGTCGTGGCGGGCCGCGTCTCTCGTCCGGTGGTGTAGGAAATCACGACGCCCTCGACCGGCTCGTTGTCCGCCGTGACGGTGACCTTGAAGCGCGCCGGTTCGCCGAGCCGGTAGGTCCAGTCGCGGTGGTCGGGCGCGACGCGCACCTGCACGGCGGCGATGCGCTGCACGGCACCCGGCGGCACCGGGGTGATGGCGACGGGGTCGGCGGCGGGAAGAACGGGGGCGGCGGCCAGGGCCAGCGCGACCACCAAGGAGAGGCGGGGGAGGGGCATGGCAGATTTCTACACCCGGATGGCCCGGGCGGGAAGGAGGTTGTTTGTCCGGGAATTGAGAGGCGGTGGCCTACACCTTGCCGCGGCGCGCCTCGAGCTGGCGCCGGATGTCGATCATCACCTCGTGCGAAAGCGGGTGGCGGGCGAGCGCGAAGAGGGCGAAGACGAGCCCGATGATCGGGATGACCATCAGCAGCAGCCGGATCATGAAGAGCGTGTGCTCGGTCTGGTTGCCCTCGAGCTTGGCGTCGAAGCCGATCCAGCCGAGCAGAAAGAAGGAGATGCCCGCGCCGAGGGCCATGCCGACCTTGGTGATCCAGGCGTTGCAGCCCGAGAAGGCGCCCTCGCGGCGCTTGCCGGTCTGGAGCTCGTCGTAGTCGATGACATCGGCGAGGAGGGAGTAGAGCAGCGTCCAGAAGCCCGCGCCGGTGAAGGCGATGAAGCCCGAGGCGAAGACCTGCAGCCATTTGTGCTCCGGCGTGTAGAGCCACCAGGTGGCGATGAAGACGAGGATGGCGGTGGAGAACACGCAGGCCATCGCGTGCCGCTTGCCGAACCGGCGCGCGAGGCCGGCGAAGACCGGGATGCCGATGAACCCGAACACCATGCCCGAGACGCCCATGGCGAAATTCCAGCGGTTGCCCTCCGAGAGGTTGCCATGGCAGACGTAGTAGAAGGTGGCCGCCGCGCCGAGCGTGCCGACCATGCTCAGGCCGAGGCTGTAGGCGAGGTTCATGGCGACCTGGATGCGGAAGGGGGCGCACTGCAGGGTCTGCCAGAGGGTTTCCTTCAGCGAGATCTTGTCCTGCTTGCCGGCGACGAGCTTCGTATAGTAGCGCTCGCGCACGAGGGCGAAGGAGGCGAGCCCCGCGATCATCAGGATGAAGCCGGCGAAGAGGCAGAACACCTGCGCGCCAAGCAGCATGTTGGGCTTGTCCCCGTCGGCGGCCGGGGCCCAGGCCGCGGCGGAGGTGAAGAGCAGCTTCACGCGGTCGAGGACGTTGCCGCGGTCGGCGCCCACCCACACGGCCATGGTGAAGAACTGGCCGGCGAAGAAGAGGCCGACCTCGGGGATCTTCTGCACGGCGTTCTTGTAGGAGAACACGCTGGTGCGCTCGTGGTAGTCCGGCGTCAGCTCGTTGCCGAGGCTCATGAACGGCATGTTGAAGCAACTCACGACCGGCAGATAGAGCAGGGACGAGCCGAGCATGAACCAGAAGTAATTTGAGATCTCGAAACCGAACAGGTGGGTGGCGCCCCAGCCTGGCGACACGGCGACGAGCAGCGGCAGGCCGACGCCCGCGAGGATGGCGCCCACCAGCATGAACGGCCGGCGGCGGCCCCAGCGCGAGCGGGTGTTGTCCGAGAGCCAGCCGAACAGCGGGTCGGACACGGCGTCGACGACGCGGTTGAGGATGACGGCGATGCCGACGAGGCCGGGCTTGACCGCCAGAAAGATGGCGAACACCTGGAACGCGATGTTCGGGTAGAGCCAGTGGCCCCACATGTCGACGAAGGAGCCGAGGCCGTAACCCAGCTTTTGGCGGACCGGCACCCGGTCTTCGGGTGCCGTCGGGTGCGCGACCGGGGCGGAGGGGGCGGAGGTTTCGCTCATGGGTAAGGGAAAAGGGGACTGTTTCGGATCAGCGGGCTGTGATCGTCGCCTCCGCCGCGGCCAGCCCATCGGCTTCGGCCGTCAGGCGGATCGGGCCGGCCGCGCGCTTCGCCTGCACGAGCACCTGGGCGTAACCGTTGAAGAGACTGCGCGCGCTGCCGTTGTCCGGCTCGTGGCAGCTCGGGTCGCCATTGCCGACGCCGATGATGCGGCCGCCGGCGACGGCGAACTGCACGTGATTCGCCGCGATCGGCACAGGGCGGCCCTGGGCATCGACGGTGGAAACGGCGAACACGGCGACATCAGCCCCGTCAGCGCGCAGCTCGGTGCGATCGGGTGTGAGCACCAGTTTAGCAGGGGCGCCGGTCGTCTCGATCCGCGTGGTTGCGACCACCGTGTCGCCGCGGTAGCCGCGTGCCTCGAGCACGCCGGGCTGGTAGACAACCTGCCACTCGAGGTGGCCGTTGCGCGGCATGGCTTGTTTGCCGAGGGAGACACCGTTCAGGAAGAGTTCGACGGCTTCGTAATTCGAGTAGCAGCTGACCTTCAGCTCCTGGCCGACCTTGTCCGGCCAGTTCCAGTGGGGGAACAGGTGCAGCACGGGCGCGTCGCTCCACCATGCCTTGAGGTAGTAATAACTGTCCTTCGGAAAACCGCAGGTGTCCATCAGGCCGTATTGCGAGCTGACGGCGGGAAAACCGAACGGCGTGGACTCGCCGCGGTAGTCGAAGCCGGTCCAGAAGAAGACGCCGGCGAGGAACGGGCGGGCGGCGTAATACTGCCAGCCCATCTGGCAGTTGCCGCCGGAGTCGCCCTTTGCGAGCGGGGCGAGGTGGGCGCGCGGCTTGTCGTCGAAATAGATTCCGCGCGTGCCTTGGGTCGTCGTTTCCTCCGTGCCGACGCCGGGCTGCTGCGGGAAATTCGCGTGCTGCTCGTCCGGGTTTGACTGGGAGATGTAATTGTAGCCGACGACATCGGTCGTCGTGGAACTGCCGCCCCAGCCGCCGCTGATCGCGACAATCGTGCGGCGCGTCGGGTCGAGCCGGCGCGCGAACGCTTGCATCGTCGCCGTGAGGCGCGCGCCGAGGATGTTGCTTTCGATGCGCCACTCCTCGTTGCCGACGGACCAGAGGATGACGCTCGGGTGGTTGCGGTCGCGCCGGATGAGCGCGGCCAGCGGGTCGAGCTGGGCCGGGCTCGCGCCCATGAGGCGGGTTTCGTCGATGACCAGCAGGCCGAGGCGGTCGCACACGTCGAGGAGCACGGGGTTCGGCGGCTCGTGCGAGGTGCGGATGGCGTTGCTGCCCATCGCCTGCAACCGGCGCACGCGATGTTCGATCAACGCGTCCGGCGTGGCGGTGCCGACACCGGCATGGTCCTGGTGGATGTTCACGCCCTTGAGGACGACGTGCCGGCCGTTGAGGAAGAAGCCGTGATCCGGGTCGAAGCGGATCGTGCGGAGGCCGAACGGCGTCTCGTAACGGTCGATGATCTGGTCACCCGTGCGGACAATGGTGACGAGGCGATGCAGGGCGGGCGTCTCAAGCGACCAGAGCTGCGGCTGCGCGAGGGCGAGCGTGGCGGGGTATTCCTGAGATTCACCGGGCGCCAGCGAAAGGGGGCCGCTCCGGAACGTGGCCACGGACACGCCGTCAGGTCTGAGAACAATGTGCTCGAGGGAAAACGCCGCCGGCATCGCGCCCTCATTGGTAATGGTCGCGCGCGCGGTGACGTTTGCGGTGGTGAAATCATCGTGCACCTCCGCCGAGACGAAGGTGCCCCAGGGGGTGACGTGCAGCGGGGCGGTCTGCACCAGCCACACATGGCGGGTGATGCCGGCGCCCTCGTAATACCAGCCCTCTTCCAGCGTCACATCGGCCCGCACCGCGATGACGTTCTCGCCGCCGTAGTTGAGGTAGTCGGTGAGATCGTAGCGGAAGCTCGTCGAGCCGCCCGGCTGGCGGCCGAGAAAGAAGCCGTTGACCCAGACCTGCGAATCGCGGTGCACGCCGTCGAACTCGATGCTGATCCGCCGGCCGAGGTCGTCCGCGGGCACGGCGAATATTTTCCGATACCAGCCGACGCTGCGCCCGGGAAAGCCGCGCCCGACCGCCTTGTAGCCGTGGCTGTGGCTGGCCTTGCCGTCGAACGGCGCCTCTGCCGCCCAATCGTGCGGCAGGTCCAACTCGCGCCAGGCGGAAGCGTCGAACTTCGGATCAGCCGGGCCGTCGCCGTAGCCGGCCTTGGCCAAATAGGAGAAGTAGCCCGTGCCATGGTTGAAGTCCTGCGCCGGGTCGGACGGATGCCCGAAGGCGAAGCGCCAGCCGGTGTCGAAATTTGTCCGCGCGCGCGGCGCCGGACCATCAGCGGCGGGCAGCGGGTGCACCGCGGCGAGCGCGGCGCCCATCGCGGCGATCCGGAGGGCGGACAGGGCGAGGCGGGTCAGGAGCGACATGGGGCGGTCGGGTGAAACCAGGGGAGGGTGGCGGCCAGCAAAACACAAAAACCGGGCCCGGCAATGACAGTTTTTCGTTAAATCATCGTTTCCGCGCTTGTCTTCGCGGCTTTGGCGGGGCTCCCTCGACGGATTCCCATGAAGCGCGCGGACGAAGAATTATTCCCGAAGGATTTTGTGTGGGGCGTTGCCACGGCGGCACCCCAGATCGAGGGGGCGGCGTTCGTGGACGGCAAGGGCGAGTCCATCTGGGACCGTTTCGCCCGCCAGCCGGGCAAGGTCCGGCATGGCGACACGCTCGATGTCGCCTGCGACCACTACCACCTTTTCAAGGAGGATTTCGCCCTGCTGCGCGCGCTCGGCGTGCGGCACTACCGGCTCTCGCTGGCCTGGCCGCGCATCTACCCGCAGGGCGACGGCGCGCTGAACCAGGCGGGGCTCGATTTTTATCACCGGCTGTTTGCCGCGATGGCCGAGGCGGGCATCACCCCCTGGGTCACCCTCTTTCACTGGGATCTGCCGCAGGCGCTCGAGGACCGCGGCGGCTGGACCAGCCGGACCACGGTCGAGGCCTTCGGGCGCTACGCCGACACGGTCGTGCAGGCGTTTGCCGGCCAGGTGAAAAACTGGATCACCCTGAACGAAATCCGCTGCTTCACGTGGCTCGGCTACGACACCTGCACGAAGGCGCCCGGGCGCAAGGTGACGCGGGCCGAGTTGAACCAGACCTACCATCACGCCCTGCTGTGCCACGGGCACGCGGTGCGGGCGGTGCGGCAGTTTGGCGGCGCGGGCGCGCGGGTCGGGCTGACCGACAACTGCGACGTGTGCCTGCCGGTCACGGAGACGGCGGCGGACATCGCCGCCGCGCGCGCGTGGTTCGAGCGGCGCAACGAGCACCTGCTCGGCGCGATCTATGCGAGCGGCTACTCGGCGGATTACCTGGCGCGTTGCGGGGCTGATGCGCCGCGTGTAGCGGAGGGGGATTTCGCGCTGATCAGTGCGCCGACGGATTTTCTCGGACTTAATCTCTATACCGGCACCTTTGTGCGCGCCGGCCGGGAGGGAGCCCCGGAGGAACTGCCGCTGCCCGCCCATTACCCGAAGGCGGACAGCCCGTGGCTCCACCTCGCGCCGCAGGTGATGTATTGGGGCACGCGGCTCGCGCACGAGGCCTATGGCGTGAAACAAATCTACATCACCGAGAACGGCTGCGGCTACAACGAGGAGCCGGTGGTCAACGGGGAGGTCATCGACCTGCACCGCCGGGAATTCCTGCGCGCACACCTGCGCGAGCTCCAGCGCGCCATCCGGGACGGGGTGCCGGTGGCGGGCTACTTCCTCTGGTCCTTCCTCGACAATTACGAGTGGGAGGACGGCTACGAGCGCCGCTTCGGCCTCGTGCACGTCGACTACGCCACCCAGCGGCGCACGCCGAAACTGTCGGCGCATTACTATGCGCAGGTGATGGCGGAAAATCGCATCGTGTGAGCTGCTGTAGATGACATGAAGCCGACAGGCGACCCACGAGCGGTCAACCTGTCGGCTGAAT